>JBBQCC010000120.1:0-11855 GCA_038318285.1 Planctomycetota bacterium
GCCTGACGTTCCCGATCGCAGTCGCCGTCCAGCACGGCACGCACCGTCGCGCGATGCTGGTCGGCGCGTCGGCGCTCGCCGTGCTGATCATGTGGCGCCACCGCGCGAACATCCAACGCATGCACGCCGGCACCGAACCGAACGCGCGCCGCAATCGCGGCGAAACCCCGCCGGAGGCCAGGCCGCATGGCTGAGTGGTCCGCCGGATCGAACACCGAGGTCAACCGCGCGCTCGTCATCGGCGACGGCGGGTGGGGGACCACGCTGGCGCTCGCGCTGCATCGCAACGGGATCCCGGTGCGCCTGTGGAGCGCGTTCCCCGAGCAAGCGCGCGAGATGCGCGAGACGCGCGAGAACAAGCGCTTCCTGCCGGGCATCCCGCTGCCGCGCGAGATCGAGATCACCGCCGACGCGATGGGCGCGGCGCAGGGTGTCGACTTCGTCGTCAGCGTCGTGCCGACGCAATACTTGCGCGGCATCGCGCGCGCGTTCGAGGAAGCGCTGCCGGGCAACGTCCCGATCGTGTCGGCCACGAAGGGCATCGAGATCGAAACGTTCCGCACGCCGACGCAGGTGCTGCGCGAAATTCTGGGCGAGCGCTCGACGTGTGTGTTGACCGGCCCGAGCCATGCCGAAGAGGTCGCGACCGGCAAGCCGTGCTCGATCGTCGCCGCCAGCGAAGACGAAGAGTTCGCGCGGCGCGTGCAGGCGGCGTTCTCGTCGAACTCGTTCCGCATCTACACGAGTCAGGACCCGGTTGGCGCCGAACTCGCAGCCGCGCTCAAGAACGTGATCGCGATCGGTGCCGGAATCAGCGACGGTCTGGAGCTGGGCGACAACGCCAAAGCGGCCCTGATGACGCGCGGAATGGTGGAAATGGCGCGCTTTGGCCGCTCCCGCGGCGCGAAATCGGAAACGTTCTTCGGGCTGGCCGGCATCGGCGACCTGGTGACGACGTGCTGCTCGCGTCACTCGCGCAATCGCGCGGTAGGCGAGGCGATCGGCAAGGGGCACAAACTCGAAGCCGTCCTGGCCAAGACGCGCACGGTGGCCGAGGGCGTGTGGACCGCGAAGGCGCTGTTCGGGCCCGAGTCCGACTTGGCCGACGTGCGCATGCCGATCGCCGAGCAGGTCCACGCGGTGCTGTTCGACGGCAAGGATCCGCGCGAGGCCGTGCTCGAGCTGATGACGCGCGCACCGGCGGGGGAGATGGACGGCCTCGGCGAGGTCACCGGTTGACGCCGACGCTCGCGTTCGCGCTCGCGTTCCTCGTCACGCTCGTCCTGCTCGCGGTGGTCGCGTGGAGCGGCATGCGCGCCAAGCGTCGCGTGCACATCCCGGCCGTCGCGATGACCTACGTGTCGCTGGCCGTGACGATCTACTACGCGTACGGCCTCGGTCGGATCCTCGACCTCCACTCGGCCGGCATCATCACGCCGATCCACTTGTTCCTCGCACGCGCAGCGACGGTCGCGATCGTGCTGGCGAGCTTGATCGGATTGCGCACGGCGTTCCACCCGCAGACGCGAGGCCTGCACAAGCGCGCCGCGTGGCTCGCGCTGTCGATCGTCGTGCTGGCGGCCGTCACGGGGGTCGTGATGGTCTGCCTCGCCGATCCGATTCAGCCCGGCTGAGTCGGACCCGTGTGACGCAGCGACGCCAGCGCCCACGGCGCCGCGAGCAACGTCACGTTCGCCAGCGTCGGCACCAAGAGGACCAGCAGCCAGGCCGACTTCGCGCGCACCGCCCACGCCGCCGCGATCAATCCGACGACGCCGAACGCGCACGCGACCCAGGCCGCGACGCGCAAATCCGGCGCGATGCTCGGGGCCAGCCGCGCCAGCGCCAGGTCGGCCCACACGACGGCCCAGCCCAGGCTGGCCATCGACATCGAGAACATCCACGTCCGATGCCGCCGCCGCGCCTTCGGGCGTTCGTTCCAGAGCCTGCGGAGGGGGCGTGCCACGCCGCGATTCTCCGCGCCGCGCGATCTCGTCACAAGCTCCGCGCCCAGCCCGTGGACAGCGGACGAGGCGCGCGCGTAGACTTCTCGCCCACCATCGGTCGGGGCGTGGCGCAGCCTGGCTAGCGCGCTTCCTTGGGGTGGAAGAGGTCGGAGGTTCGAATCCTCTCGCCCCGACCATCTCTCGTCCCGCTGGGCGAGGCGTTTGCGACCCGGTCAGCGTGGTTCGGGCGTCGCGTCCCCGGTGCGCACCGGTTCGAGCGCGCGCCGCAGGTCGTCGGGCGTCGTCACGGGCGCTTGGCACGTGAAGTTCGTGCACACGTACGCGGCCGCGTGCCCGTCGACCGTGGCGTAGGCCGCCGTCCACGGCGCGACCTTCGCGATCGACTCGTCGTCGTCGGCCTTCAGCACGACGACGGTGTTTGGTCGAAACCGCGAGCGCATGACGTCGAGCAGCGCGCGCGTGTCCGCCGCGTCGCGCGCACCGGCGATCACGACCTCGAACGCCGACCCGATCGCGTGGTCGAGCGCGCACAGCATCGCGGTGTGCGCCGACGGATTCGACGCCAGGTCGCGAGCGAACGCGCGGAACACGCCCTGCGCGCGCTCCTCGTAACGCGTTTCGCCGGTCAAGCGCGCCAAGCGCAGCAGCGCACTCGCCGCGACGGAATTTCCGGACGGCAGCGCGCCGTCGTACGCGCTCTTCGTCGTCAGCGGCAGCAGCTCGGCGGACTTGGGCGCCAAGAAGAAGCCGCCGGCATCGTCACCGCATTGCGTGATCATCTCGTCCGCGATCCGCCGCGCCCGCGCGAGGTCGCGCGGGTCGAAGTCGGTCTCGTACAGCTCGATCGCGGCCTCGCACAGGAACGCGTAGTCGTCGAGCAGCGCGGGCAGCGCCGCCTCGCCCCCGCGATAGCGCCGGAGCAGGTGGCCGTCTGCATGGCGAAACCGCGCCTCGACGAAATCGGCAGCACGGTGAGCCGCAACCGCATAGCGCGGGTCGTCGAACGTGCGCGCGGCGATCGCCAGGGCACTGATCATCAGCCCGTTCCAGTCCGCGAGCTGCTTGTCGTCGCGAAACGGCCGCGTACGCAGTTCGCGTGCCGCAAACAGGCGTTGACGGACGTTCTCGAGACGAGCGCGCGACGCGTCGTCGGTCGGCGGTTCCACCAGGTGCACAACGCTGCGATGCTCACCGGCGATGACCTCGCGCATGTTGCCGGCCTCCGTGACGCCGAACGTCCGCGCAGCGAATCCGCCATCCTCGTCGCCGAGGACTCGCGTGAGTTCAGCCGGCGTCCACAGGTAGAAGAGGCCCTCGACACCGGCACTGTCGGCGTCCTCCGCACACAGGAATCCGCCTTCGGGCGCGGTCAGATCGCGCAACACGTACGCGATGGTCGTGGGCACGGCGTCGGCGAACTCGGGGCGCGCGTCCACCGCATACGCCTCGCTGTACGCGCGGATCAGCTGCGCTTGGTCGTACAGCATCTTCTCGAAGTGCGGCACGAGCCATTCGCGATCGGTCGAGTAGCGATGGAACCCGCCACCGATTTGGTCGTGGATGCCGCCGCGCGCGATCGCGGTCAACGTGCTTGCGACCATCGTGAGCGCGCGCGCGTCTCCGGTTCGAACGTGCTGACGCAAGAGGAACCAGATGTCGCTCGCCCGCGGGAACTTGGGTGCACCACCGAACCCGCCGTTCGTGGCGTCGAATCGGGCGGACAGCGTGCGAAACGCGCCGTCCAGCACGGATGCCCCAGGCGCCTCGCCGGCGGCCGTGGCCGTCGTCGCGCGCATGCGCTCCTGCAACTGATCCGCGTGCGAAACGACGGACTCGCGCTGTTCCTTCCACGCATCGGCCAGCGACGTCAGCGTCTCGATCAACCCGCGCCGACCTCCGCGGTCCGTCTTCGGCAAGTACGTGCCCGCGAAGAACGGATTCTTGTCCGGCGTCATGACGATCGTCAGCGGCCAACCGCCCGAACCCGTCATCGCTTGGCAATAGGTCATGTAGACGTCGTCGACGTCGGGACGCTCCTCACGGTCCACCTTGATCGCGACGAACCGTTCGTTCAGCAGCGCCGCGACGACGGCGTCCTCGAACGACTCGTGTTCCATGACGTGGCACCAGTGACAGGTCGAGTAGCCGATCGAGAGGAATACAGGCTTGTTCTCGGCGCGCGCGAGTTCGAACGCAGCCTCGCCCCACGCGTACCAGTCGACGGGGTTGCGCGCGTGCTGCAGCAGGTACGGGCTCTTCTCGAAGACGAGCCGATTGAACTCGTCGCCGCCGTCGGGCGGCAGCTTCGCGATCTCGGCTGCGGACGGAAGGGGAAGGCTTGCGGGCGATTGTGAGGCGCTGGCGATCGAGATCGCGAGCAAGCTGCACACGAGCATCGATCGAATTCGGCTCAGCATGCTGACGAGCATAGATCCGCTGAACCGCCTGCGGTCTCAGGGCCTGCGCAGATCGACGGTCGTCGTCCGGCCGGATTCGATGCGAACTGGACGATCAGGAAGCTCGTACAGGCTCGTCGTGTCGAACCTGCCCTGCGGCATATCGTCCTTGCGGTTGAAGGCGCTCGCACTGAGCGTCAGCACATATTCGCCGGACGGTACCGCCTCCATCTCGATGGTCGCCGATGTCCACGCGAGCTCGTTCCCGGCGCCGAACATGCGCATGTTCTCGCCCTTCGTGTAGTACATCACCGACTGTGGATCCGTGTCGCGCGCGAGGCGGACGTTGACGGCTCCCATCTCGGGAACGGCAACGTCGCGCGGCAATTCGATCACGAGCCGGCCGAGCGCGAGTTCGATGCGCTCGCGGTGCAATCCGCCGGCAGGCAATCCGACGGGAACGACGATTTCGTGCAAACGTCGGCCAAGCATGGTTTGGACCTCGATTCTTCCAGGTTCAACGGAAGGGGCGAGCCCGCGCGCGATGCCCTTCTCGTCGCAGGTGAACGAGGTCGCGTTGTTGCCCCACGTTCGCTCGGACGTGCTGATCCACACGACGCGAAGGTTCGGCACCGGCTTGCCTGCGCTGAGGATCTCGAGCTCGACCGTGCACGGCGCCATCGCGACGAGATCGATCACGACCTCGGCGGTTTCGCCCGCCGCAACGACGACTTCCTGCACGTGGCTGAGCACCAGCAGCGGGGGGAACGGTTGCAGCGTGACCTTGTGCGTGCCCGGCTCGAGCCCGTCGATCGTGAACGAGCCATCGGCCGAGGTGATGCGCGCCTGACGATCGAAGCCATCCCCGACGCGCAGTTCCATACCGATCGGACTCGATCCGCTCGGCACGACGACGCGTCCGGCGATCCGTGAAGCGGCAGCGAGTTCGATCGTCCCGAGATCGAGTTCGGCGCCGGTGCCGACGACGAGTCGCGCGCGCACCAGGCGCGCGACGCCAGGTGCTTCGATCGTCACCCGGTACGTTCCGGCCACGAGTTCCCCGATGCGTAGCGACCCGTTCGCGTCGACGAGCAAGGAGCGCTTGCGCCCCGCGAACTCGTCCACGTCCGTGCGCCGCTCGGCGAAGATGTCGTCGGGATTGGCCGCCGGATCGACGAGCATCGCGTCGCGCTCGACCTGAACGGTCGCATTCGTCAGAGGAGTTGCGGCTCGAACGAGGCGCGCGACGATGCGGCTCTCGGGAGCGAGGCGCAGCGTCTGCACTCCGGGTGCGTCCGCGTCGACTGCAACGCGAGCGACCATCGCCGCGTAACCGGGCGCCGTCACGCCGACGTCTTGCTTGCCGACGTTCGCGGCCAGCACGATCTCGCCGTTCGGCGCTTCCTTCGGAGGGCCGATCCGCGAGAACCTGTTCCAGCTCACACCATTCTCGGGGACCTTCTCGAGCGCGATCGTGAACGACGGGATCGGCGCGCCGCTCCCTGCGTCCAGAACGCGAAACGTCATGCGTGCGCTGCGATTCAGCACGATGCGCACGTCGTTGGTTCCCGGCGCGAACGTCTCGGACGGTGAACGCCCCTCGCCCCAATCTTCGTACGCGGGTTGGCGCGTGACCTCGAGGTCGTATGGCTCGTCCTGCGGCAGATACAACGTGAATCGACCGTCCGCGTCGCTCTTTCCACCCGCGCCGCGACCCGAACTGACGGGCCAGCCGTACACGCGCACGCCCTCGAGCGGAGCCCCGCTCGCGTCGACGACGACGCCTGAAATGCTCGGCGCGCGCTCCAGAATGAAGTCCGCGCCCTCCGTTACGCGATCGACCGTGATCTCGACGCGGTCACGCGACTTGGACAACCACCCGTCGATCTGCGCACGGACTTGCCACGTTCCGGGCGGCATGCCGCCCAACTCGAACGATCCGTCCGCGATCGAGCTCGCGCCGACGACCATTCCGCCAGGATAGTTGTCCTCCAGCGACACGCGGGCCTTGTCGATCGGCGTACCGTCGGATCCGCGCACACTGCCACGCAACACGCCGCACGAGGAGAGCGCGATGTCGCCGAAGTCCATCTCGCCCGCCGTGATGCGCGGCTGATTGCGGCCGCCCGCCGGGCCGAAGCTGCGTAGATCACGACCGTGGAACGCGTCGAACTCGACCGTCATCGTGATCCAATCCGACGTGGGCACGACAACCTCGATGCGAAAGCGACCGTCGGCACCGCTGCGCGCTTCGTACCCTTCGATCGTGTACTTGCCGACCTGCTTCTTCGGCACGTCGCGACCAGGCGCCCAGGACTCGTTGGAACTCAGCCGCACATGCGCACCCGCGATCGGAGCGGCGCGCGCATCGACGACCCGGCCGATCAACGTGGCCATGTCACCCGTGTCCGCCCCCGAAACCGCGGCGATCGGCGCGGGCTCGGCGATCTCCGCGGTGGAACGCGCGGGCTCGGAGGTCGCCGGTTCGAGTGTGGTCGAGGAGCCGGTCGCCAGCGGTTCGGGCTCGGCGTGCGCGCTCGAAACTGCGCCCGGAATCGGCACGACGATCGCTGGCTCCGCGCGCATCAACCACGCGACGAGGACGGCAACGAGTGCGAGCGCGGCGAGGAGGAACCAGTGAGTTCGCTGCATAGGGGAGCTCCGAGGGCCGGGCCAGACCGTACCGCGGTTCGGGCGATTCCCTCAACGCCGTGCCGAGGCGATCCTCGGCGCCTAAGATCGACAAACCGATGAAGAGCTTCCTGCGTCTGATCGAACTGTCCGCCGCTGTACTGTCTCCCGTGCTGCTGCTCGCGCTCGCCGCCTGCTCGCATGATGCGAGTGTCGCCGCGGCAGACTCCGGTGCCGGTCCGGCGCCCGCGGACATGAAGTGGATCCCCGCCGGCGAGTTCACGATGGGCTCGGCGGCTCCCGAGGCGGATCCCAACGAGCGGCCCGAGCACCGCGTGCACGTCGACGGGTTCTGGATGGACGAGACGGCAGTGACGAATGCCGAGTTCGCGCATTTTGTCGACGCGACGCACTACGTGACGGTCGCCGAGAAGCCTGTCGACTGGGACGCGATCAAGACGACCGTGCCGCCCGGCACGCCAAAGCCGTCGGACGAGATGCTGCAGCCGGGCGCGCTCGTGTTCGCGCCGACCGAGTCCGAGGTTCCGCTCGACGACCTCGCGGGTTGGTGGCGTTGGCAATTGGGCGCGGACTGGCGTCATCCCGAAGGGCCGGACTCGACGATCGTCGGGCGCGAGCAGCATCCCGTCGTGCAGATCGCGTGGAACGATGCGGTCGCGTACGCCGAGTGGGCGAAAAAGCGGCTGCCGACCGAAGCCGAGTGGGAGTACGCCGCGCGCGGCGGTCACGATCACACGCGCTACGCGTGGGGCGACGAGTTCAAACCGGGCGGCAAGAACATGGTGAACACGTACACGGGCAAGTTCCCCGTTCACGACACGGCCGAGGACGGTTTCGCCGGCACCGCGCCCGTGAGGTCGTTCCCCGCGAACGGATACGGCCTGTACGAGATGGGTGGCAACGTCTGGAACTGGTGCAGCGACTGGTTTCGCAGCGATGCGCACGTGCTCGCGGCGCCGCAAGGGTGCTGCCAGAACCCGACGGGTCCGCGCGACAGTTGGGACGCGACGGATCCCTTGGCGCCCAAACGCGTGATCAAGGGCGGGTCGTACCTGTGCTCGCCCTCGTACTGCGAAAGCTACCGGCCGAGCGCGCGCCGCGGGACGTCGCCCGACACGGGCTCGACGCACGTCGGGTTCCGCTGCGCGTTGTCAGCAGTGAAAAAGCCCTGATTCCTGGGCGATTCGGCGCCACGCGACCCGCGGGCGACGCGATCACGAGCACATCGCGACGCGTCAGCGACGCGCGCTAACGCAACACCCCAGCGAGCGGCCGCTCCGCACGCGGTTGCGCCGCGCAGTAGTCCTCGCCCAACGCCGCCGCCAACGTCGCCGCGATCTGTGCCTGGTGCGACGTGCCGACGTCGCGGCGCACGCCCAGCGGCGGCGTGTCGGGCCCCAGCACCGCGACCCAGATCTCCTCGGCGCGCGCGACGTCCTGGCCGTGCTGGCCCCAGTCGTCCGGACCGGCGCCGCGGCCGTGGTCGGCGGCGACGATCAGCGTCGTCTTCCCGGCGTGCGCGGGCATCGACTGCAGCGTGGTCCACAGCTCGCGCAAGAACGCATCGGTGCGGTGCGCGGCCTCGAGGTAGCGGTCGTAGCGACCGGCGTGCGCCCACTCGTCCGTCTCGCCGAACGTGAAATACAGGACGCGCGGCGCGTGTGCCTTCGTGTACTCGAGCATCGCGTGGAATTCGATCGCGTCCGGCGGCATCGATTCCCACTGTGCGGGCAACTCGACCTTCAAGCGGTTCAGCAAAGATTGCTCGGCTGAGATGGGCGGCTCGAGCACCGGTTCGAAACCCGCGTTCACGAAGAAGCCGCAGCGATCGCGGTTCACGATGGACGGCACGACATCCCACACGCCGAACGCGGCGACGCGGTGGTCGAAACCGGGCCGGCCGTGCAGAAATTCCAGCACCGTGACGTTTGGGTTCGGCTTCTTCGCGTTGCTGTCGATGCGGGGATCAGCGAAGCCGACGAGCATCTCGCTATAGCCTGGATAGCTGAACTTCAGGCCGTTCGTGACGTCGACGGGCGAGCCGGCGTCGCGGTCGCCGAGCAGTTGGCCGGTCTTCGCGATCGTGCCCCACAGGAATGGCATCAGCGCGGCGCGGCGCTCGGCGACGTCTGCGCGCCAATACTCCGCGCGCAGGGCGCCGGGGTCCTTCACGTTGCCCTTCGGGTCGTCGATCAGCGCGTTGTCGGCGCCGTGGAAGACTTCCTGCCAGCGTAGACCGTCCACGAGGACGAGCACGGCGTTCTGCGTGGTGCGCTCAGGCGCGGGAAGGCTCGCGGGGGTCGAAACGAGCGCGAGGGCGACGATCGTGGTGAGCATCCTCAGATCGTGACGGACGTCGGGTGCCGGGTCCATGCACACGTCGCGCCTCGGGCGGGTTTAGTCGCTTTCGCCGGCGCGCGCGCGTCGTTCGCGGTCGAGTTCGAGCTGCATGCCCACGTACGTCTGGTCGTTGATGCGGCCGGAATCGCGCATGCGCAGTAGCTCGTGTGCTTGCTCGTCGGCGACCGCGCGGCGCACATCGCGGCTGACGGACATGCGCGCTCGGGCCAGATCGCGCTGCTCGTGGTCCTCGTCGCGCAGCGTGACGAGCTCGTCCGCCATGTACGTGCGCCAGTGGTGGACCGAGATCGGACAGCTCGTCTCGGAGCAGAACGCGTCCAGTCGTCGGATGCCGGCGACCAGCATCGCTTCGCGCGTGGCGCGCAACTCTCTCTCGCCGTCCTCGTCGCCGCCCAGGCCCAACGCGCGCACCAGCGGCCCGAGCGTGAGACCCTGCACGAACAGCGTCACGAGGATGATGCACAGCGCGCAAGCGAGCAGTTCCTGGCGGCCGGGAAACGGCGTTCCGTCGTCGAGGGTCAGCGGCAGTGCGAGCGCCGCAGCCAGCGAAACCATGCCGCGCACGCCGCACCATGAGGCGAGCACGACGCTCTTCGGGGACGGATAGCCGCCCTCGCGACCGCGCAGGTACTTCGACAAATAGAGCGGGACGTAGGCAGCCGGGAACATCCACAGCACGCGTAGCACGATCACCGCGGCGGACAGCGCGAGCCCGGCCCCGAGCAGGCGTCCGGTCGATCCGATCGTCGTCTCCTGCACGACGCGCGGAGCTTCGAGCCCGATGAAGACGAAGCACAGGCCGTTCAAGGCCCAGGACATCAGCTGCCAAACCGAGAACAGGTCGACGCGCGCTTCGGCGGGGATGACGTGAATGCGCCAAGCGACGAGGAAGCCAGCGACCACGACCGCGATGACTCCGGACGCGCCGAAACGGCTCGCGAGCCAGTACGCGAGGTAGGGCGACAGCAGCGACAGTGCGAAGAGCGGTTCCGTGCTGCGGAACATGCGGTTCAGTTGCGAGAACACGAGTCCGGTGAGCAACCCGACGAGGACACCGCCACCCGCGACGAGCGCGAAACGGCCCGCGACCTCACCCGCCTCGAACGCGCCGCTCAGGATGACTGCGACGCCGATCTGCACGCCGACGAGCCCCGTCGCGTCGTTGACGAGGCTCTCGCCGCCGAGGATCGCCGTCGCCCGCCGCGGGATGCGCAGCTTCTCGATCACGGACTGCACCGCGACGGTGTCCGTGGGGGAGACGATCGCGCCGAGTACGAAGCACACGGGCCACGACAGTTCCGGTAGCAGCGCGTGCGCCACGATGCCGACGCCCAGGATCGTCAGCGCGACGAGCCCGATCGCGAGCATGAGGATGGGGCGCAACCAGCGCTGGAAGTCGACCCACGACGTCTTGAACGCGTCCGCGTACAGGATGGGCGGCAGGAAGACCACGAGGATGAGCTCCGGATCCAGCGCATGTCGCGGCAGGCCGGGAACGAACGCGAGGCCGAGCCCGACGAGCGCCAACACGATCGGTTCGGAGAAACCGAAGCGTCGCGCAATGGGCGTGGAGATCGCGAGTGCCGCGAGCAGCGCAGCGAGGATGGGGAGAGATTCGAGCAAGCGCGCGCAGGGTAAGCTCCGCGCGCGAGTCCGTCTCGCCGTGTGCGCCTTGTTCCTGAAGGCCGGCTGCATCTCCAGGCCGAAGTCGGCCTCGCGCATCGCCGCCCCGATCGCGGCCAGATTCGGCACGCAGGCGTAGGCGCCGATCAGATCCGCGCGGCGATGACTTCCTTGTTCGACACGTACGGGATGCGCCGCACGGGAACGAACGCCACCGGTTGCAGCCCGGCGGCGGTCAGCTCGGCCGCGAACGCGGCGCGCGCGTGTGCGTTCGGCCCGCGCGCACGCAGGCCGACGCGTGCGAGCAGTCGACTCCACCGAACGCGCAGGGTTCGATCGTTGCGATAGTCCACGATCACGCCGACTCGTGCGACTCGCGCGAGCTCGCGCAAGAACGCGGCGCGCAAGTCGGCGTCGCGGACGAGGTGCATCAGTCGGATGCACACGACCACGTCGAAGCTGCTGTCTGCGAAGGGCAAATGGGCAAGGTCCGCAGCGACGAATCGCGTTCCTGGACGGCGTTCCGTCGCCACGCGGAGCATCGCGAGCGCAGCGTCGGCGCCGGTGTAGACGCGCTCGTGCGTCGCCAGGAGCTCGCTCAGCCGGCCCGTGCCACAAGGGACGTCGAGCACGCTGTGAGCCGTGCCCAGCGCGCCGAGCGCCGTGCGCACGGCGCGGCGCTTGCGCTCGTCGCGCGCCGCACCACGACGCCCGCGCCAGCGCAGGTCGTAGTCGGCGGCGACCGCGTCCTGCGTGTAGATCGTGAGCTTTTCGTCTCGCACGACGGTCATCCTGCGCTCTCGGTCCGTCGGCGTACACGCATCGCGGCGTCGCTGCCCATGGGCCCGCTTCCGAT
>JBBQCC010000121.1:0-11835 GCA_038318285.1 Planctomycetota bacterium
GCACGAGCAGCCCTTTCATGCCGCGCGCCAGCGCGATCTCGTCCTGCGCCTCGGCGACGAAGTGCAGGTGGTTCGACTGAATCGAATACTCGATCAGCCGAAAGCCGAACCGATCCGCGCCCGCGGCGAGCGTCGCGCGCAAGAGCGCGAGGGTGCGTTCGCGCCGCAGATTGGGCAGCCCCGCGAGGAGCCTCGTCGTGACCAGGACCGGCGTGTGGCGCGTCACACGCGCGCGTGTGTCGTGCGGCACGAGAGCGCGGTTACCCTTGGGCTTGCGACCGGCTCCGGCTCGCGCGCCGCCGCGACGGAATAGGTCGATCTGGCGAATAGATTGGGACTGCTGCGGCATGTGTGAGGGCGAATGCATGTGCGACTGCATGTGCGACGGCGAGTGAGACTCGATGAGCGAGTGGGAGAGCGAGTGCGTGTGGGAGTGCCTGTGCTCCATCGAGTCCCTCCTTCCGATAGAACGCGCGGCAATCACTCGGGTCGTCGCAAATCACGAGAAAACAAGTATCGATCAAAGGCGGTCTCCAGCGCGCGGTTCGATTCCGCGGACATTCGACACGCTGTGCGCCACACGTCGCGGCCCGACCGGCGCGCTCGAGTTCAACGAGTCGAACTCCGACCGATCGCTCGAGCACCCGCGCGACCGCGCGATGATTCCGCGGACATTCGGCGAGACTGCCCGGCGAGGTCGGCGTTGGTGAGTCCGACGAGTAAAGTTCGTCCGGTCGCGGCCCACGTCGATCGATCGTGGATCGAGAGCGTGCACGTGGAGGATCCATGTCGGGTGCAGCGCGCTCGCCCTCGCACTCGCCCTCGCGCTGGCCCTCGCGCTGGCCCTCAGCGTTCCGTGCTCGCACTCGACACTTGGCACTCGACACTTGGCACTTGCGCTCGGCACTCGGCGACGGTCCCCGGAGCTGGGTTCGATGTCGCGGACCTTCGACACGGTCTGCGCCACACGTCGCGGCCCGAACGGCGTGCTCGAGTCCAACGAGTCGAACTCTGACCGCTCACTCCAGCACCTGCGCGACCGCGCGATGATTCCGCGGACATTCGGCGAGACTGCCCGGCGAGGTCGGCTTCGGTGAGTTCGACGAGCAACGTTCGTCCGGTCGCTGCCTGCTTCGATCGGACGTCGGTCGAGAGCGTGCGCGGGGGCGAGCTGGGTCTGGTGCAGGGCACTCCGCCTCGCCCTCGCCCTCGCACTCGCACTCGCACTCGCACTCGCTCACGTTGGCAAGGAGGGCACTGGCACTCGGCACTGGCACTCGGCACTCGCACCCCAGCCGTCGGACCGTCGGACAGGTGGAAACATGTCGCCCCCCGTTCGTCTCCAGCAAGCGACCGAAGACGCTGCAACCAAGGTCGCTGGGTCCGGTGCGCACGCACAGTTCCGGCGTGCCGATGATTCCGCGCACATCCGCCCACGTGAGCTTCGGGCCGCTCAACCGGACTTCGCCGCGGCTTCGAGCGCTCGGGGCGGTCGGCGGTCCGACGCCGGTCCATCCTCCGTCCATCCCGGTTCTCGAGTCGAGGTTCGGTTCGCAGCGCCGCCCACGACGTCGCATGGACTTCGGAGATCGGAGACGCTGCAAGCGACGGGTTCCAACTTCGGGGGCGAGGGCCGCTACCCCGCGCCGGACCGGATGGCCCACACGATTTCCTGGAGGCACGAAAAGGGCCGGTGATCGGAACCACCGGCCCAGCAGGACGCCGTGATCCGAGGCGCATTCAACCTCGGGCGAGCACGCCGTCGATTCGCGCTGCGTTCAGTTCACCGTCGGCTGGCTCAGGCCCACCGAGAATCCGAACTGGACGATCGTGCCGTCGATGTCGTCGTCGTCGTACTGCGACAGGTTGAGTTGCCACTTCGCGGAGTGTTCCGCGACGTAGTAGTTCACGCCCGCGCCGATGATGGTCGCGCTGGCGTCGTTGTCGAGGTCCTGGTAGCGCAGGAAGCCTTCCCAGTCCGGCATGAACAGGTAGCCGACCGTCGCCGAGTACGGCGTGGCGGAGGAGTCGGCGTTGCCCAGCGCGCGGCCGGCCAAGTTGTCGTCCGCGCCGAGGACTTCGGCGTGCAGGCTGAGTGCGTTGCACGTGGCGTAGGCGTCGAGCGCCCAGGCCGAACCGAAGTCGTCGCCACCGATGTCACTGTCGTCGCTGAAGTAGCCGGCGCCGAACGTGGCGCTCCAGCCTTCCGGCTTGTCCAGCGCGCCTTCCTGGATGCCTTGGCCGTCGCCGAGCTTGTATTCGCCGCGCACGACGACGCCGTTGCCGTCCGTGGCGCCGTCGGCGCCGTTCTGCACGACGACCTTGGCGTGGAACGGACCGTGGTCGTAGGTGACGGCCGCGCCGGGCTGGTACGCGCCGGGCGCCGAGAACAGTTGACCGATGCGCGTGCGCTCGATCATCGCCAGGTTGCCGTCGCCGATGTTGCCGCTCGCGACGAGCGGGCACTTGAACTGGCCGAAGTAGAAGTGGAAGTCCTCGGCGAAACCCTTGCGGATGTACGCGTCGCGGATGCCGAAGTCACCGACACCACTGCCGGACTCGATGGGCGGGAAGGCCGAGGCTTCCGCGGCATCGGTTCGGATGAACAGCTCGTACCCGTACAGTTCGGCCTGGAACCAGACCTGCGCGTCGTACAGGCGGAAGCCGGCGATGTTGTCGCCGTCCGCGGACAAGTCGGAGTCAGCGTAGTCGTAGTACGCGCGCAGCAAACCGCCGACGCGCATGTCGTCGACCATCGGGAACTGTTCCTTCAGCGAGACTTGGCCGAGGGGTTGCTTGTCCGTTGTAGGCGCGAGCGGTTGCTCGACCTCGGGCAGCGCGAAGGGGGCGAGGAGGGAAAGGGCAGGGATCCAGGGGATCATGGGGGGGCTCGATGGCGGGGTGATGCGGACTTGTCGCCGACGTCGAGTGCGGCGCGAGCGCGGATGTCACACCGCGCCACGGGGAACGGTCAAGCAGCGGAATCGCAGAAATGTGCTCGAAATCCGGCTGTTCCGAGGCCAGGTCGCTCAGCGTTCGATGCAGGGCGGTGCTCTCAATTCCTACGACCTCGACGCGTAGTGAGCATGGTGCCCCGCCGGCGGAGGCCCGAAGCCGTCCTCACATGCCGAACTGCTTGTGCAGCCAGCGCGGCCGGCTGTAGTCCCAGTTCTTCTCCGCCATCGCCGCGACGAGCACGGGGTAGATGGCATCGACGGCCGCGACGACTGTCGCGTCGAGTTGCAGCGCGCGGGCGTACGCCTCCAGCGCTTCGACTTCGTGATCGAACAAGTCACGACGGTCGCGCACGGCCCGCCAAGCCTCACCAGGGGTGATGTGCCGCTCCTGTTTGCGCTCGTGGACCACGAGGTGGAGCAGATCGAACAGCGGTAGACCTTCGAGTTCCGTCGTGCCCCAGTCGAGGTATCCGAGCACACCGCCATCCCGGTCGACCTGCACGTGTTTGCTGCGCAGGTCCGCGTGGTACAGCACTAGCGGCAGCGTAGCACCGACGAGCTTCTCGCGCGTCTCATCCAGCAAACGATCGAGGTTGGAGATCGTGCTGGCGACCGCCGCGTGCGCCGCGACGAGCCGAAAGCGCGCGGCGACCTGCACCTCGAAGTCCTCGGCGGTGAACGTGCGCGCCGAGCGCGTCACGAGCTGCGCGAAGTGGTCCGCGACTTCGCGCTGCATGCGGCCGATGCGCGTGCGGTCGCCGACGACCTGCGGTGCCGTCCACCCGGGAAGGCGTCGCTCGCACGACAGCCACACGCCCTCGATCCGGCCGTGAAAGAGCGAATCGGGCACGGGAACGCCTGGAAAACGGGCGCGGACGAGCTCGATCGAGCGCATGTGCAGCTCGAGCTGCGGCACGTTCTTCGGGCACAGCGGTACGTGCAGCGTCCATGCGCCGCGCGCTTCGTCGGGCGCGCCGCGCGTCTGCACGAGCAACGTGTTGCCGCGCGTGCCGACCATCTGTTCGACCTCCGGACGCGGCTCGCCGGTGCGCTGAGCGAGTTCGGCGAGGATGCGCGCCATGCGCGTCGTCTCCGACTTGCCGCGCGCTCCGATCAGCGCGAACGAGGGCGTGAACCAGGGAAACAGACCCAGCGAGCGCCCGACGAGCTTCAACCGGTTCTTTCGCTCCATCGGACCGATCGTCAGCGTCGGCAGCGCCGCGTCGAGCGCGACGACGTGCGTGAAATCGCGCGAGTGCGGGTACAGCGCGAACGCGCGCGTCGCGTCGAAGCCACCGCGTGCGAACAGCGATCGGTAGCCGCGCAACGTGCGCTCGCCGCGCTCGGGCGCCAGCGCTGCGCGGGCGAACTCGACCGGCCCGGGGACGTGGAAATCGTTGCGACGGCCGCTCGAGCGCTTGTATGCCAGCCGGTTGTCGGCGGTCAGGACGGCCTCGCCCCGCGCGACGCGCAGGACCTCGCCGAATTCGTGCGCGAAGCGTCCGTCAGCGCGCGGCAGGCCGTCTTCCTGCACGACGACGTCGAAGCTGCGATCGGCGAACGGCAGGATCGGCGTATCGCCACCCAACACGACGCGCACCGCACCTGGTGAATGTTCGGCGGCGCGCAGCAGGGCGAATCGCGCGCGCTCGGCATTGCGCTCCAGCACGGTGACACGGAAACCAGCCGCGGCGAGGGGCGTGATCGATCCCGACAGCGCGTTGCCCAGGAACAAGAGTTCCCCGCCCTTCGCGCTCAACAACGGGAACCATGCGCCGCGCGCCTCGCGCAGCATCTGCATCAGCCGGTCCGCCGTTTCCTCGTCGAGTTCGAGCAGCAGCGCCTCGAGCGCACGCCGGAACGACCCGCCATGTCGTGCGGCGTCGAACGCGACGTCGAAAGCGCCGCGCGCCAGCGGTGACGGGGCCGGTTCGCGCGTCGGTTCCGCCCGCAGGTCCTCGAACTCGCTCACGCGGACCTCGGTCGCCGTTCGAGCGCGCGCGCGAGCCCGATCGCGGTGGCGACCAGGACCAGGACCCAGAAGGATGCCGACGCCGGCGACGTGGTCGTGTACTCGCGCGTCTCCAAGTTTCGCAAAGCCTCCAGGGAGGCGATCGTCGAAGCTGCGAGCGCGACCACCACGAGCCCGAGCGCCACGATCGCCGCGATCGCGAGCACGCGCGCCTCGCGCGATTCGGGCGCGCCCGATGGATTCCAGGTCGGCGGCTCGCGTCGGTTGCGCAGCACGCTCGTCGCGCACCACACGCACACGACCAGCGTCGCGATCGCGATCTCGGCGAGAATTCCGATGGGCAAGCGTGCACTGTAGGTCACCGGAAGCGCCGTCCCGGAGAGCCACGACAGGACGACACCGACGATCGTTCCGCCCACCAGCCACGCGAACGCGCGCATGCGCGACGGCTTCGCGGTACCGAGCACGCCTGCGATCGGCACGACCAGGGCCAACGCGGATGCCGCGACTCCCGAGCGGCACAGAACGAGGTACGCGAGACCGATGCTCGCGATCGCGAGCGCGCGACGATCGCCACGCCGTAGCCAGGCGACGAGTCCCGCGGCCACAGCGGATGCACCCAGCGCGGCGAGTTGCTCCTCGGGTGCATCGGGATGCGGGACGATGCCGATCGCGACCGCGATGGCGACCAGCGCAGCGGCCCGGATCCACGGCTGCAAGCGTGCGAGTGCCAGCGCTTCGTGCGCGAGGACTGCGGCGGCGAGCGTGGGCAGCGCGACGTGCAGGCCCGCACGGAAATCGAGTCCGAGTGCCGCGAGCGCGCTCACCCCGACGATCGCGGCGATGATCGCTGCGCGCGCCGCCGACGACGCGCGCAGCGGGACCGGCTCGTGGCGCGGGACGAGACCCGCCGGCCGAAGAACGATCCTCGTCGCGAGAACTACAGACGGGATGCCGAACGCGATCCAGGCGCGCGCCGCGTCCGGGACCAAGCTCGGGATCGCCGCGAACCAGGCGAGGCCGATCAGGTAACTCGCCGCCGCGGTTGTCGGCAGCTCGCGCGGCGCGTGGCCGCCGATCGATCCCGGCGGCAGGCACGCCAGGAAGATCCTGCCGACCAGCGGCACCAGCACGAGGGCGAGCGCCAGCTCGAACGCGGGGTGGTCGGGGTCGCCGCCGATCGCGGTCAGGATGGGGAGGCTGGCGTGCAAGCCGCGTGAGGATCCCCTTTGGCGCGCACGGGATCCAGACGGGCTCCACGGACTTTCCTGCGGCGCTTCCACTTCCCTGCAACGCCTGCAGCGGTTGGGATCAAGGGGTGCTGACCATGCACGATCCGCGACTCTCGGCGTTGTTCCTGCGCTACCGGCGCGAGGGCGATCTCGCCGCGCTGGCGAAGCTCTTCGACGAGATCTCGCCCGAGATGATGCGCGTCGCGCGCCACGTGGCCAGTCGCGGCATCGATCCCGAGGACGTGGTCCAGGCGACGTTCTTGGCTTCGATCGAACGCTCGGACGCTTTCGACGCGGAGCGACCGATCGTGCCCTGGCTCATGGGCATCCTGATCAACCAGGCGCGTCTGATGAACCGTCGTCGTGCGACGCGGCACGAAGAGCCCGCGGCGCAGGACTTCGCCGCCCACGACTACGAGCCCGAAGCGGCCGAGGCGCACGAGGTTCAGGACGCGGTCGCGCGCGCGCTGGAAGGTCTACCGGCGACGTACCGCGACGTGCTCGTCGCGCACCTCGCCGAGGGGAAGCCGCCGCACGAGATCGCGCGCGACCTCGGTCGACCGCAGGGAACGGTGCGCGCGCAGCTGCACCGCGGCCTGCGCATCGTGCGTCGTTCACTGCCCGCGGGTTTCGCGCTGGGCGTGGCTGCGATGCTCGATCGATCCGCACTCGCCGAGGTGCGACACGAAGTCCTCGAGTTCGCCGCGCGCGCGAAGTCGCTGCCGCCCAGTGCGATCCCCACGGGGACGGCGACGGCGACGTCGAAGCTGTCGCTCAGCGTCGCCGTCGCGTCGGTCGTACTGGCGTCGGTCGTCCTCGTCGCCTGGCTGGGCGGCGGATCCGCGCACGCGGACCCGGACTTGGCGCTGCGCCAACCGGATCCGGAAGCTCGGAACCGCGCGGCCGAGGTCGCTCGACTGCCTGCTCGCGGGCGAGCGGCGGCAGGCGTCACGGAGGCCGCAGTGCCCGCGACTCCCGTCGACGCGCAGCGCGCGGAGTTCGTCGCAGAGGGAACCCTGCGCGTCATCGTACGTGCCGCGTCGGGCGAAGTCGTTCCTGCCGTGCACGTCGACCTCTTCGCCTGGGGCGATCCGCTATGGCACGAGCGCACGCGCGCACTGGTCACGGATGCGCAGGGCGTCGCCGAGTTCCGGCGCGTGCCCGTGGGTCGCGTCGGCGTGCACCTCGACGGAGGCGGCGTCCAGTCGCGGGCAGACGTGGTCGTAGGTCCGCCAGTCGAACTCGAAATCGTGCTCAAGCGTGGTCTCGATCTGTCCGGCACGGTCGTGGATCCGCATGGCAATCCCGTCGAAGGCGCTGTCGTCGAGGTCGGCGAGGACCCGAGCCTCGATCCTCGTCGCGTCAGTACGCCGACGGGGCCGGACGGACGCTTCCGCATCGACGACGTCGAACGCGTGCTGGCCGTGTGGGTGCGCGCGGACTCGCGCGCACCGTCCGAGACGCTCTGGTTCGGCACGCCGAACTGGATGCGCTGCGAAGTCGCCGACATCCAGTTCGTGATCGGCGATCCCGTCGACGTGTTGCAGTTCGAGGTCGTGGATGCACGCGGCCTCCCGGTTCGCGGGGCCATCGCGACCGCGATCGCACGGGACGACGGCAAGCCCTCGTTCCGGCCCGACGGCACGCTCGTCCTACCCAGCGGCGCCGCCCGCGCGCACGCGTCCGAGCTCGGCGTCGTCCGACTTGCCGTCGACCACGCGCGCATCGATCGCATCGTGGTGTCGGCACCCGGCCATGCGCCGCGTGAACTCGCGCTGGAGGACGTCGGCACGCTCGTGTCCCTGGCCGAACCCGCGCGGCTCGCCGGTGTCGCGCACTTCGTCGACGGGGCGATCGGCGAAGCTGTGCTCGTCGAAGCCCGCGTCACCGGATTGCGCGAGCCGCTGCGCGTGCGCGCTGGCGTCGACGGTGCTTGGGAGATCGTCGACGTGCCGCCGGGACCGTTCTTCTTGCGCTGCCAAGCCGCGCCCGAGGCCGTGCCGACCGAGACGCGCGGTATCGCGACGGCCGGGGCGACGTTCGCGTGGGATCCGCTGCTGCAGCACGCGTCCGTCATCCGCGGCGTGGCGCGTTCGGCGAACGGCGCGCCGGCGAAGACGTGGCTCGTCAAGGCCGTCCGCGAGGACGCGAACGAACCCGCCCTGATCGACATGTGGCTCGACGCGCGTGCAAGCGCTTGGCGCGGTCACAAGTTGCGACAAGCCTGGACCGACCCGGTCGACGGGACGTTCACGGTTCCCTGCGTCGATGGCCTGACGTACCGACTCGAGTTGCGTGCGCGCGCGGCCTGGAATGGGTCGGTGCACGCCGCTGTGGACGGCGTGCGCTCGGGTGCGTGCGATGTCGAGCTCAGTGTGCGCACGCGCGGCGGACTCGTGCGTGCGCGCTTCGTCGACGCCGCGGGCCGGCCGACGGTCGGCAGCCTCAGCGCGGTGCGCCACCACTCCGGCGCCGAACACGTCAGCGAGGCCGGCAGCGACGGCCGCATCGAGCGCGATTTGTACCCCGGCCTGTACACGCTGGTCGCCTGGCCCGCGGTGGGGGCTCCCTATTCGCTCGGCGAACACGTGGTCGAGTCCGACCAGTTGCTCGACCTCGGCGACCTGCACGCGGACGCGACGGGAACGCTCGTCGTGCGCGGCGCAACCGACGCGGGCTTCACGCTGCGGGGCGTCGGCGGCATCGCGTATCACGCGGTGCGCAGCGGCGACGTGTGGGTCGCGCGCGGCTTGCCGCTGGGCGAGTACGCGGCGACGGGCGAGCGCGCGGACGGCGGCGCATTCGACGCGCGTGTCGCCGTGACGCGTGGCGCGAGCGCCGAGATCGATCTGCGCTGACCCGCCCAGGTCCCGATCAGAGGTGCCCGAAGCGCACGGCTTGGCCCGTCGACGCCAGCACCGAACGCCAAGGTTCGGCCTCGGGATCGAGGCGGCGCTTCTTCCCGGTGACGCTCTCGAGCGGCAAGTGCACGTACACGTCGTGCACGCTGGCGACGACGAGGTCCGTCTTGCCCGCCAGCGCGGCGTCCGCCGCACGTCGCGCGAGCTGGTCACACAGGATGGCGTCCTCGCAGTTCGCGGGGCGGCTGCGGATCGAGTAGCTCGGATCGATGTAGCGCAGCGCGAACGGGATGCCGCGCGACTTCAGATGCGCGCGGAGGCGCTCTTTCAGAAACGCGCCGACGTCACCCAGCACGCGGTTGCCCGACGCATCCGTCTCGCCGCCCGCGTGTCCGACGTGCTCTTGGCCCGCGCCCTCGGCGACGACGACGAGCGCATGGCCGGCGAGCTCGAGGCGTTTCTCGAGCGCGAGCAGGAACCCGTCGGGGCCTTCGAGGTCGAAGGGCACCTCGGGGACGAGCACGAAGTTCGCGTCCTGACTGGCGAGCGCCGCTTCCGCGGCGAGGAAGCCCGCCTCGCGACCCATGAGGCGCACGATGCTGACGCCGTTCTGCGAGCTGGTGGCCTCGTTGTGCGCGGAATCGAGGACCTCGCGCGCGGCCTCGACGGCGGTACGGAAACCGAAGGAGCGCGTCACGTGCAGGATGTCGTTGTCGATCGTCTTCGGGATGCCGACGATCGCGAGCGGATAACCGGCCGCGCGCGCGACCTCGGACAGCGCGTGCGCGCCGCGCATCGTGCCGTCGCCGCCGACGCAGAACAGCGCACCGATCTCCAGGCGCTGCAGCGTCTGCAGCATCCGTTCGGGCGCGACAGGACCGCGCGAAGTGCCCAGCACGGTGCCGCCCAACCGGTGGATGCGTCCCACGCTACGCGGCGTCAGCGCGATCGGCGGATGCTCGGTGTCGGGATCGAGCCCCGCGTAGCCGTAGCGCACGCCCAAGAGCTCGGCCACGCCGTAGAGGTGGTGCAGATGCAGTACCAGCGAGCGCAAAACGTTGTTCAGTCCCGGACACAGTCCGCCGCACGTGACGACCGCGGCACGCAGCTGGCGCGGGTCGAAGTACAGGCGTTCGCGCGGGCCGGCGACCTCCCAGGTCGTGCACGGCTCCATGATGCCGTCGACGCGCACGATCGATTCCGGCACGCACACGCCGTCCGACACCGGGCTCGACAGCGGCGAGGGGAATCGGGCCGGGCCGATCGTGCGGATGCGCGCTTCCATCGTGCGCACGGTACTCGAAAGCAGTGCCTCGAAAAGAACGCAGCCGTCCCTTGCGGAACGGCTGCGCCAGCTTCGATCTCTCTCTCTCAGAATCTCTCTTCAGCACTCTCTCTTCAGGACTCTCTCGTCCTTCCACTCCCGCGGCTCTCAGACCGGCGGGAGGGGATTGGGGTCGATCACCGGCGGAGCATCCTCCTCCGGGTAATCGCTGGGCGTGATGACCGGGACTTGCGTCGGCGCGAGCAGCAGGCCCTCGCTCGTCGTACCTGCGCTCGATGCACCCGGCAGCGTCGGGGGGAACAGGCTCGCGCCCGTGTCCTCGACGAACAGCGCGGAGCCGATCTCGGCCCAGCTCGTGCGCGACATGTCCGCTTGGATCCACAGCGCGTCCGTGCCGCGCGCGGCCACTTCGTCGAGGGCGATCGTGCCCGTGCGGCGCCAGGCGCCCTCGGACCAGCTCGCGACTTCGAACTGGATGCCCGTCAGGAGTTGCGTCGGGAACTCCCACGACAGATCGCAACCCGGTGCGAGTGTGCGCCAGATCGTCGTGCCGCCGGCACGGAACAGCAGGACCTGATCGTTGCCCGAGTAGTTGCGGGCGACGAAGTCCGTGGTGGTGACTTTGATGCCGACGTCGATCGGCGCCGGTGCGGCACCCTCCTCGACGGCGGAGATCGGGGCCGAGAGCGCCACGAGCGTGGCGAGTGCGACGAACTTGTTGAGCATGGGTGCGGCCTCGGGGTGGCGCGGGCGGATGAGCCCGCTGTCCGCATCCCCATCGACAGGCCGCGCACCGGCCTTGAGACCTCTTCAGGTGTCACGTGCACGGGAGGGGAGAGGTCTCGCTCGGGTCCCTTCCGGCGGCCTTTCCGCGAGACTTCGAGCGCAGTTCTTCCGCAGTTTTCCCGCGCGCAGGGCGCGCGCCGCGACCGACGGGAGCGAATTCAGTCCCGTCCCACGAATCGGAAAGCGGCCCACTCGGAGACGGGCGTGCCGTCTCGGCGCAGGGCCTCGCGCGCTCGGCGGGCCGCTTCCGACGGGCGCAAGCCGCGCGCGAGTTCGTCGTGCAGGGCTTCCGTCCAGCGCCGCGCCGCGCCGTCCTCGACCGGCCACAGCGTGACGCACAAGTTGCGCGTGCCCGAGGCCAGGAACGCGTTCGCGACGCTGCCGAGCGCCTGCGCGTCCACGAACCGACCTTCCGCAGTCTCGCACGCCGCGAGGACGGCGAGCGGCAGCTTCGGCGCGATCTGGCGGATCTCTCGCGCGCACAGCACGTCGCCCTGCGCCAGCAGCAGTCCCGCATCGCGCGCGCCCTGCCCGCAACCGTGCGCGAGGTGCGTCGCGACGTGCAGCGCGCGGTCGCTGCGCAGCGCGGCGACGAGCGCCGCGCGGTCGAACGCCTCGCCGGTCTGCGCGGCGCAGCCGATCTGGCGCGCGACGTTCTCGATCTCGAGGCGCGCGCCCGGGAGCAGGCTCTCGCCGGTGCTCGACACGGGATCGCCCAGGACGGACCAGCGCGCGAACGCAC
>JBBQCC010000122.1:0-11811 GCA_038318285.1 Planctomycetota bacterium
GAGGTTCGTCCCGACCTCGGCCGTGCTCTCGTCGAGCATGCGCGCGATACCGAAATCGAGGAGCTTCGGCACGCCGCTGTCGTCGACGAGGATGTTGCCCGGCTTCAGGTCGCGGTGAACGACGAGGTTCTGATGCGCGAAATGCACACCACGGCACACCTGCACGAACAACCGCAACCGTGCCTCGATGGTGAGCTCGTGTTCGTCGCAGTACCTGTCGATCGGAGTGCCACGCACGAGCTCCATGACGAGGTACGGCCGGCCATCGGGCAACGTGCCTCCGTCGTGCAGTTGTGCAATGTTCGGATGGTGAAGCGCGGCCAACGTGCGGCGTTCGAGCTCGAAACGGCGCACGAGGCTTTCCGTCGCGAGCTCGATGCGGATGAGCTTGATCGCGACCTTGTGTTTGAACAGCCCGTCGGTCCGCTCCGCGCTGTAGACGAGGCCCATCCCGCCGACGCCGAGCCGAGCGATCAGGCGGTACGCGCCGATCTCGCGCCTGATCAGCGGATCTCGTGGCCGCAGGGCACCGCTGTCGAACTGGTCGACGAGCGCGTTGGGGCTGTCGTCCGCAGCGATGAGCTTCAAGACCTCGACACGTAGATCGTCGTCGCCCCTGCACTCGCTCTCGATGAGCATGTCACGCTCGGCTTGCGGGAGCGCGACCGCGCGATGGAATACCTCTTCGACGCGACGCCAGAGTTCAGGATCCATCGCTCTCGCCCAGCTCTCCGCGCAACCATGCCCGGGCCAGGCGCCAGTGTCGCTCGATGGTCGATTCCGACATCTCGAGCGCGCGCGCCGACTCGGGCGTCGTCAGCCCGCCAAAGAAGCGCATCTCGACGACGCGCGCCTGTACGGGCGCGAACGCGGACAGTCGCTCAAGCGCCTCGTCCAGCGCGAGGACATCCTCCGAACGCACTGAGCCGCCGACGTCGATCTCCTCGATCGGAACGCGTCCGCGACCCCCGCCGCGCTTTTCCGCCTGCCGCTTGCGCGCGTGATCCGCGAGAACACGACGCATCGCCGTCGACGCAGCCGAGAAGAAGTGCGCCCGATTGTCGAACGTGCCTTCTTGTCCGGTGAAAAGGCGCATCCAGGCTTCGTTCACGAGTGCCGTCGGCTGCAGAGTGTGATCGGGGCGCTCGCCTGCGAGGTCGCGCCGTGCTAGCGCACGCAACTCGTCGTAAAGCGCCGCGACGAGTTCCTCGGACGCGCCCGGTCGACCGGCCCGTACGTCTTGCAGGATCTGGCTGACTTCGAGCATCCGTGTTGGGCCCAGGGTCCGAATTCTCAGCGAAACATGGGTCTTCAGGCTTGAGTGGGGCGGCGGCCCCATTCTAGTCAGCGGCCCCCTCGGCGGCGCGAAGGACTTGCGCAAGCGACCTCGGCAACGGCTCTGGCCTCCAGGGGACGGCCCGCTTAGGAAGCGCCTCGCTGCCGCGTGCTGATCCGGCTGCGGGCACGGCACGGGTGAGCATGACCCGCCTGCCGAGCGCCATCCACTGCAACGTCGGCCAACCCGAGCTGTGGATCGACTTGTCGGCGGATGGTCGAGCCTGGCCTGTTCGCCGCCCGCGAGCGTGCGCGGCAGCAGTCCTGACTCTGACCCCACGAGTTGCGCAAGAGCGCCGCGAGCTCCAGCTGGAGAGCGCCGCGAGCTCCAGCTGGAACGATCCGACTTGCTTGTCGGAGATCATCAGCCCCACGCTGCGCACGTTTTCGGGGACGAGCGGTCCCGCAGTGCTCACGTGGCGACCACGCCACACCGGCACGAAGTCGGACAAGGCGAACGTCCGCGAATCCCACACCCCGTTTTCGGTGGAGAACGGTAGCTCGTAGTGTACGCCTCGAAGACATCGCTCGTCCCGAGCCGCAGCTTGTACGTCTTGCCGTCGCCGCGGGAGACGGGGCGCAGGGCTTTCGCGGCGTCGAGTTCGAGTGCGGTCGGACGCGTGCGTACGGAGGCGAATCCGCCGTTGTTCTCGAGAGAAACGCTGCCTGCGAAGAGGCACGTGCCCTGGCCGCTCGCGCGCAGCTCGCTGCCGGAGAGGCCGCCCATCGCGCCGTCGTCGATCCGCGGCCAGCTCGCCGCCGCGTCCTCGTTTCCGAAGTCGATCACGACTTTCTCGTCGGCGTTCTCGGCCTTCCATCGCATCGGAATTTGCACCTCGAAACACTGCCACGCGGCAGGGACCATCGGACTGTTGCAAGCCATCGAACGCGGGGCACCGGCCGGCTCGAATTCGTGCTGGCCCTCGATCCAACTGCGGAGGCGCGCGCGTGCTGCGTCGAGGCTCGCGGTGTTCATCCGGCCGCGGCAACCGATGCTGAGGACCCAGGCCGCTTCGACATCGACGACGTCCACGTTGCCCGATCGGGCCTCGGCGCCGACGTCGGACGAGCCGTCCAGGAACGCCATCTCCGTCTCGTTCCAACCCGCGCCGAGCTCCGCGTACGTGGTCTCCACGAGAGCAGTCATCGGGATCTCGTGGTTCTGGATGTGGTTGAAGGGCTTCCAGAAGGCCGAGGTCGATCGGTCACCGCGCATGTCTGTTCGCCCCAGGCGGTACTTCGGGTGCCCGGTCAAAAGTGTTACCCATGTCCCTGGTTGCACACATTGCACCCAGCGGCGGCGAGCCGTCGTGAATCGCAAGTCCCCCGTCGATGATCGCGTGGGCGCGACCGCGTCCACTGTCCTGGTACCAGCTCGGCAGGAACGCATCGGCCCCGATGACTTCCGCTGTGGCGACATCGACGACCTACAGCGCAGATGTCCTTTCCAGCAGCGCTACCGACCCGTCGGCGGCAATAGTGCGAATCGATCCGCCGCCGAGCCGCCTGCGCTCGCCCGACTCGACATCGAGAATCCATGTCTCCTGCTTACGCCTGCTCGACTCCTCGAATGCGATTCGCCGGCCGTCAGGCAACCAGCGTAGGATCGCGAGGCCGATCGAGCCACAAACGACGCAGACCAGAGCGCCGCGGCCCCCATCGAGGACGAACAGTTCGCGCGGCGGACTTGGAGCCGACCAGACGTCATTGAGCATCACGCGCAGGAACGCGATCCGACTGCCACGGGGAGCGATCTCGACCTCGGAATGATATCGATCGAGCCGACCGTCGCCGTCGAGCAGCGTGCGCGAGCGACCGTCCCGCAACGACACGAGGACGATGCGGTGTGCTTCTGCGCCCCAAGCCCCCGACGTCTCGAGGAAGACGACATCACCGTTCTCGTCGGGCCCGCTGACCGAGATCGGTTCGCCATCGAGTTCGATCATTCGCCGTGCGCCCGAGCGCAGATCACGCACTTGGAGCAACTCGTCGTCCTAGCGGTAGCGACACTCACCGGTCTGCGTCGGATTTGCGAGGCGGTTCGCCAGCGCGCGGTCCGGCGTCCGACGAAGCACTGGGCGAATCCTCGTGGGAGGCATTCCCGTCGCGAACTTCACTCGCGCCGTCTACGAATCGAACGTCTCGCAGCGCACGCATCAGGCGGTCGATCTGCCCGAGCTCCTCGAGTCGCGCGGCGACAATCTCGTCCGGGATCTTCGATCTGCGCGGCAGGTTCATCGCAATCCGGGCTCGTCGGACTCGAGGAGCCGCTCGATGTCGGCAAGGTCTTGAAGCCGACCGGCGCTGCGTTTCATCGCCACGAGGCCCGCGCGAGAGACCACGACGAGGTCGCGTTCGCGCCAACGGATGGGTTGCCTGTCGACCCAAATCGGGTCGTTCGGATCGACGACGAGGAGTAGATCCAGCGTCATGAGATCAGGCCCGGACGCCCTCGATACTCGGAACAGCCTTCGCTCGCGTGCCGTTCCGGCCCCAAAGACCAGGAGCCCGCCCTCGAGCGTGTACCCCGCTTGCCCCACAGCCGCGAGCGCGGAATCGAGGTCGGTCTGCAAGAGCAGCAAGTCGATGTCGCGCGTAGCGCGCGGGTGACCGTGGATCGCGAGCGCGATACCGCCACACACCGCGTACTCGACATGGGACGACGACAGCGCATCGATCACGCTGGTGAATTCCTCGAGGAGTTCCATGAGTCAATCCCTGTGCAGCTCGCCAACGAGAGCGCGGAAGCGTGCTCCGAGCTCATGGTAAGCGCCGACGCTTGGACCCGGAACCGCCTGCGCTTCGCCGGCCTCCGCGACGCTGCGACTCCACGAGTCGATCGTGGACCGGTAGCGATTCGCCGATTCTGTGACCGACGCTGCCTGCATCGCCGCGCCGAGCGCTGCGGTCTCGACCTCGGCCAGAGCTGTCACCGGGGCATCGAGCACGTCGGCGATCACTTGGCGCCACAGAGGATTGCGCGCGCCGCCGCCGACCAATCGCACCGTTTCTAGCTGGATTCCAAGCCGTTTCATCCGCTCGATTCCCCATGCGAGGTTCAGCGTCACGCCTTCGATCGCGGCGCGGTACAGCACCCCAGCGTCGAGCGAGCCGGCGCGCAAACCGTGGATCGAACCCGTCGCTTTCGGCAGGTCGGGCACGCGCTCGCCCGCGAGGTACGGTACGAACACGACGCCGCAGCAGCCGGGTTCGACGCGCGATGCGCGCTCGGTCAGCGACGCATGGTCGTTTGGCGGCGCGGCGTGTGCGCGCACTTCCTCGAGGACGCCGGTCGCGTTCATCGTGCACAGGAGCGGCAACCATCCGCCGGTCGAGTCGCAGAATGGCGCGACCAGACCGGCCTCGTCGACGATCGGCGACGCGCTGTACGCGAACGCTGTCGCCGAAGTGCCCAGCGAGATCACGAACACCCCCGGCCGCGTCACGCCGGCGCCGATCGCGCTCATCATGTTGTCGCCGCCGCCGGGTGACACGAGCACCCCGCGCGGCAGCCCGAGTTCATCGGCGATGTCGTCGCGCACCGTGCCGATCGGTGCGTCGGGTGCGACAAGCGGCGGAATGCAATCGACGAGGCGCGGATCGATCGCCGCGATCTGTGCCAGATCGAACGCGCGTCGACGCACGTCGAAGAAACCTGTGCCCGACGCGTCGCCGGCTTCCATGCACGCGCGGCCGGTCAGGCGCAGGTTCACCCAGTCGTGCGGCAACAACACGGTGCGCAGGCGCGCGAAGTTTGCCGGCTCGTGCCGCGCGAGCCACAGGATCTTCGACGCAGTGAAACCCGTGGGAACGGCGTGCCCGAAGCGTTGCGACAGCTCGCGCGCTTCCTCCGCGGTTGCGGTGTCGCACCAGAGCTTCGCCGGCCGGATCACGGAGTTCTGGGCGTCGAGCGGCACGAACCCGTGTTGTTGTCCCGATACGCCCAGCGCGCCGATCTCACTCGCGCGCGGACCGAGCTCACGCACCAACGCACGCACGACGTCCACGGTCGCGGACCACCACGTGTGCGGGTGCTGCTCGGCCGTGCCGACGGGCAGGCCCTCGATCAGGCCGTACGCACTGCCCGCGCGCGCGACCACGCGCTGCGTCGTGACGTCGAGCGCGAGGCCCTTCGCCCCCTGCGTGCCGACGTCGAGCCCGATGACGATCATCGTGCGCCGAGGATGTGCTCGGTCATCAACTGATCGAGCCGCTCGTAGCGCAGTCCGCGCGCCGCGACGCGGTCCACGTCGATGTCGACAGCACGCAACTTCGCGGCCTTGGCGCGCGTGTAACTGCGCAACAAGGGATCCAGCGCGCGGTCACGTTGCTCGGCGACGAGCTCGCGCACTTCTGGATCCGCGTCGAATGCGCGCGCTCGCGCTGCGAGGATCTTGTACGTGCGCATGCAGCCGCGCGCGAAGTCCCACACACCCGCTTCGTCCTCGGTGCGGTACGCGTGCGCGTCGAAGTGCCGCGGCCCCGTGTAGCGCGCTCCACCAGCCGTGCCTTCGAGGAGGCGCACCAGCAAGAACGCTTGGCGCATGTCCTCGGATCCGAAGCGCAGATCCTGGTCGTAGCGCCCGATGCGCTGCGCGTTCAGGTCGATGTGGTAGAGCTTCCCGGCCTCCATCGCCTGCGCGACGCCGTGCACGAACGACAGGCCCGACATCGTCTCGTGCGCGACCTCGGGGTTCACGCCGACCATGTCCGCGTGCGCGAGCGTCGTGATGAAGTGCAGCATGTGCCCGGTCGTGGGCAGGTAGATGTCGCCGCGCGGTTCGTTCGGTTTCGCTTCGAGTGCGAACCGCAGCGCGTAGCCTTGGTCCTTCACGTACGCGCACAGGAAGTCGAGCGCATCGCGCATGCGCTTCAACGCATCGCGTGGATCACGACAAGCATCGGCCTCGCTCCCCTCGCGTCCGCCCCAGAACACGTGCGTCTTGGCGCCCAGCTCGACCCCGAGGTCGATCGCCGCCATCGTTTTGCGCAGCGCGAAAGCGCGCACCGCCGGGTCGTTCGCGCTGAACGCGCCGTCCTTGAAGATCGGGTGCGTGAACAGGTTCGTGGTCGCCATCGGCACGACGAGGCCGTGATCGCGCAGCGCCTTCTTGAAGTCGCGCACGATCGCGTCGCGCTGCGCGGCGCTCGAGCCGAAGGGCACGAGGTCGTCGTCGTGCAGGTTGACGCCATACGCGCCACAGTCGGCGAGCCGCTCGACGATGTGCGTCGGCGACATGCGCGCGCGCACTGCGTCGCCGAACGGATCGCGACCGGGATTCCCCACGGTCCACAGGCCGAACGTGAAGCGATCCTGCGCGGTCGGACGCAGCGTATCCGCGCCGGCCTTGGATCCGACCCTGGTTCGAGCACTCTTCTTCGGGGCACGCGGCGTCATGCCGCACAGCCTAGCCGACCGTTCGGCCGCTGTAGATCAGCGCTTCGACGCGACCTTCGCGCGCCAGCGCGAACCGGGTTTCGACTCCAGAAACGCCTGGTACGCCGGTGAATCCTCGAGGCCGTCCCAGCGGATCACGAATCGTTCGTCGAGCGCAGTCAAGATCGACAGCGCCTCGTCGTTGCGACGTTCCTCGATCGCCAGGCCGAGCAGCGTCCAGTAGGCGTCCTCGAGCTGCGGATCGGCCTCGATCGCGCGACGGCACGCGGCGCGCGCTTCCTCGCGGCGACCCGACTCGCGCAGGATCGAGCCGCGCAGCGCGTCGAGGTACGGGTCGCGCACCGGGAACCGCGCCAGCGCGTCCAGCGCATTCAGCGCCCGCGCCGGACGGTTCGTCGCCATGGCGACGTCGATCGCGAGCAGCTCGACCGCCGGGTCCGCCAATCCGGCCTCGTGGATTTCCTGGAGCGTCGCATCGAATGTCGGCGCGCCGGCCGCGAAGGCCGCGCGCAATCGCGCCAGGACGACGGACGGATCCGCGCGCAAGCTCTCGGGCAACTTCGCCCACGCCGCCAGCGCGTCGGCGTTCCGTCCCGCCTCGAACGCCTGGTCGATCTCTGCGAACGTGGCGCCGGCCAGCGCGAACTGGCGGTCTTCCCCGGCGATGCGCTCGGGCAGCGAACGCCCGGCATCGTCGACGAGCGCGAGCAACCAGCGACGCAACACGCGCGAGTACGGCACGGCATCCGTGCTGGACTGGAAGTCGACGGCGACTGCGCCGCGCTCACCGTGCGGCGCGAGGACGAGCTCGATGTACTCCGGCGCGCTGGCGTCGGCGCGCGTCAAGCGAAACAGCACGGTGCGTTCCGTTTCGGCATCCTTGCTCGATCCGCTGCCGTGCACCGTGCTGGACGTGTTCGTTTGGGCGTGCATGGGCTCGGCCGTGCGCAGCCAGCGCACCGTCCCGCCGGCCGCCGTGATCGCCATGGCGCTCTCGATGAGGCTCGATTCGCTCTCCCAGGCCTCGAGTTCGCCGCTCTGGAACGCGCGCTTCACCTTCTCCGTCGTCGGAATGCCCTTCGTCGCGCGTTCGAGCATCGCGGCGTGATCGAACACACCGACCAGAGCATCGCGATCGCGCCGACGGACTCCGTCTTCGAACGTCAACGCGAGCGCGCGCACCGCGTCGTCGTCGAGCACGCGCGGTGTCGCGTTCGATTTGGACGGTGACTTCAGCGCCAGAACCTGCGCGTGAGCAGCAACGGCGAACGACGAAAGGACGCAGGCGAGCAGAACGGCGGACTTGGACACGATGAGGAACCCCGATTCGAAGCGATGGGCGAGAGACCGATCCCGAGAGATCGGCCGTTCGGCAGCGCCACATTGAGTTCCAGGGCTCTCAGCCCGGATTCGCCCAGACTTTGACCTCGTTCTCCAGCACCACGCCCGTCCGGTCCACCACAGTCCGGCGCGCCAATTCGATCAGCGCCAAGAGGTCGCGCGCCGTCGCCTGACCGCGGTTCACGAAGAAATTGCCGTGCAGCGGGGTGATCTCGGCATCGCCGATGCGCGTCCCCTTCAATCCGACGAAGTCGACGAGCTGGCCCGCGGTGCGACCGTCGGACGTTTCGGGGTCCGGATTCTTGAAGATGCAGCCCGCCGACCACAGCGACACGGGTTGCACCTTGTTCTTCGCCAGCAGGAACTCGCGCGCACGCAGCTTCACCGCCGGCACCGCGTCGAGTCGGAACTTCAGCAGCACGGACGCGACGATGTTCTTCCCGAGGCCCCCATTGCGATACGTGGGTGAGCACTGCTCGCGCGCCAGCTCGACGAGTTCGCCGCGCGCATCGACGACCAGCACGCGCTCGACCGCATCCCACATGCCGCCCCATTTCCCACCAGCGTTCATGGCGACGCCGCCGCCGACGTGACCGGGCACACCGGCGAGTCCCTCGAGCCCGCTCCAACCGAGTTCACAGGACGAGGTGAGCAACTTCTGGTGCGTCGTCCCCGCCCACGAGACGAAGCGCAGTCCTTCTTCGCGCGGCGCAGGCGCGATGCGTGCGTCGGGCGGGCCATCGATGAGTCCGGTGCCCTCCTCGAACGGCCGGAACACGCGCTTCATGCGGTCCGTCGTGATGACGACGCCGGCCAGCACGCCATCGTCGACGATCAGGTTCGCGCCACCGCCGAGGATGCGCGGTTCGAACCCTTCCTCCCGCGCGGCCACGACGGCCTGGCGCAGTTCTTTGGGCGTCGCCGGTTCGAGGAGCCACTCCGCGCGTCCGCCGACGCGCATCGTGGTCCTAGACGCGAGCGGTGCGAGCGGCAGAGCCGCGCAGGGCCACAGCATCGATGAGTTCATCGCGTGAGAGGTCGATGTCGCCGGCGCCCAGAACGAGAACCGCGCACTGGCTGGGCAGGCCTTGCGCGAGCATCCGCACCGCGGACGACGGGTCGCCGGCTACACGCGCGTCGACGCCGGCACGCACGAGGCGCTCGACGAGTTCGGGCGCGCCGGCCGCATCCCGGTCGATGTGCTTGCGCGCACCGTAGACGTCGGCCACCAGCACGCGGTCGGCTCCACGCAACGACTCGACGAAATCGCCGAGGAAACGCGCGGTTCGGCTGTGCTGATGCGGTTGGAAGAGGACGTGGATCGGTTTGCCAGGGAACGCGCGACGGGCGGCTTCCAGCGTGACGCGGACCTCGGTCGGATGGTGCGCGTAGTCGTGGACGAGGTCGACGCCGCCGAACGTGCCCCACGGCTCGAAGCGACGCACCGCGCCCTGGTAGCGCTGCACGCCGCGCGCGGCGGCATCCGCGCACTGCGCCGGCGTCAGTGACGTCGAGCGACCGACCAACGCGACGGCCAGCGCGATCGCGAGCGCCGCGTTGTCGACGTTGAACGATCCATGGATCGCGAGCTGGATCTCGGGCGTGGCCCAGCCCGGCCCGCGCAGGCGGAATCGGAACCGACCCTGCAATTCGCCCAGCAAGTCGACGTGCAATTCGCGTCCGAGGCGCCACACGACGCAGCGCGCGGCGTCCTCGACGCGCGGCGACACGTCGCGGCCGACGACGAGCAGGCCTTCGGGATGCACGCGGTCGACGAAGCGCGCGAACGCCTCCTCGATCGCCTCGAACGTGCCGTAGTAGTCGAGGTGGTCGGGCTCGACGTTCGTCACGATCGCGCCCTCGGGCGCGAGTTGGAGGAACGAGCGGTCGTACTCGCAGGCTTCGCACGCGAACCAGCCGCCGACTTCCTGGGCGACGGCGTTGCTGCCGACGCTGCGACAGATCCCGCCGATCAGCGCGCCGGGCGCCGCAGAGCGTGCGGCCTGCGCGATGCCGCGCAAAGCATGGAAAAGGAGCCACGAACTCGTCGTCTTGCCGTGCGTGCCCGCAACGGCCAGCGTGCGCCGCGCCGGGCCCAGACGACCGAGCAGCTCGGCGTACTTCAGCACCGGCAGGCCGCGACGTTCGGCTTCGACGACCTCGGGATCATCGAGACCGATCGCGGCCGAGCGCACGACCATCTCGGCGTCGGCCGGCAGTTGGCTCGCCGCGCTCGGGCCGACGGTGATCGCGACGCCGCGCGCTCGCAGGGATTCGACGAACGTCGATTCGGCGCGGTCTTGTCCGCTCAGCGCGTGACCGCGCTCGACCAGCAGCAGCGCTGCACCGGACATTCCCGCGCCGCCTGCGCCGAGCAGGTGCACACGCTGCGGGATGTGCGCGCCGGTCGTGTGCGCTGTGATCCGCGCTGTGGTTGTCGTGCCCTCGATCACTGCCATTTCCCTTCGTGCTGCGGACCCATTCTCCACGAGCTCTCCACGACGCGTGGAAAACTCACCGAGGCGCGCGTGCGACCGCGCGCAGTTCGTTCCATATGCGCTGCGACCCGTCGCGCGGCAACGATGTTTCCAGCGCTCTCGCCATCGCGGCGCGCTCGTTCGTGCCCGCATCGGACGCAAGGCGCGTGATCGCATCGGCGGTCCACACGCCCAATTCGACATCACGCACGACGCGCACGCCGCTGCCGAGTTGCTCGGCGTTGCGCGTCTGATGGTCGTCGGCGGCTTCGGGATAGGGCGCGACGAACGCGGGAATGCGCAGCGCGGCAACCTCGCACAGCGTCGATGCGCCCGCTCGGCACAGCACGACGGTCGCGGCTTCGAGCGCCGTGCGCACCGGATCGACGTATTCAACGGCGCGGTAGCCGCTCGCTGCCGGCGCCGCTTCCCCGAGTCGTCCTGGCCCAGTCTGGTGCAGGATCTGCACGCCGCCGGCCCGCAAACGCGTGAAATTCGCGCGCACGAAGGCGTTCAGCGCGCCCGCACCCTGGCTCCCACCGAGCACGACGAGGACCGGAAGCGCGGGATCGAAGCCGAAGCTCGCGCGCGCCGCCGCCGTGCGCGCCGGATCGGGAGGTCCTGAGCGCATCTCGGGCGGCAGCGGCGGTCCCGTGTGCACGTCGCGTCCGACTCGCGGAGCGCTCGGCGCGAAACCGTGCAGCGTTCGCACCGCGAGATTGCCCAGCCAGCGCGTCGCCGCGCCGCGCAGTGCGTTCACTTCGAGCAGGACGACCGGGATGTTCGACGCCCGTGCGGCCAAGACGACGGGCAGGCAAGTGAAACCGCCCAGTCCGAGCACGACCTCAGAGCGGTGCGCGACGAGCGCGCGGCGCGCGGCAAGGACCGCCGCGGGCGAGCGCAGCACGAGTGCTGTACGAGACGGCGCGCCCCCTCCGGCGCGTTCGAGAGGCAACACGACGCGTTCGTGCGACAGGCCTTCCAGGATCGAGTTTGCGCCGGCGAACACGCGCTCTTCGACCGGCCGCCCGCTCGTGAACCAGACGAGATCCGCTGGCAGACAGCCGTCGGCGCGCGCCGCCGCCAAGAGGTGCAAACCCGGCACGACGTGACCGCCCGTTCCACCGCCGACGAACGCCACGCGCAGGTCCGTCGCACGCGCGGAAGCCGCTGGACGTGCCGTCGGGGGCCGGCCACCCCCGGGGGCGGGGGGGGCCCCCGCGCGGGGGGGGAGGGCACGCGGGGCGGGCGGCGGGGGGT
>JBBQCC010000123.1:0-11758 GCA_038318285.1 Planctomycetota bacterium
GGCCTACCAGCTCAAGAAGAAGCGCGAGGAGATGCAGAATCGCTGGCGCGCCGAGCAGGCCGACAAGGAGCAGGTCGGCGAGGTCACGGCGGAAGTAATCGCCGAGACCGTCTCCAAGATGACCGGCGTGCCGCTGACTCGGCTCGAGAAGGCCGAAGCCGATCGCCTGCTCCAGATGGAGAAGGAGCTGGGCAACATCGTCATCAACCAGAACGACGCGGTCACCGCGATCGCGCGTTCGGTGCGTCGCTCGCGCTCGGGTCTGAAGGACCCGAAGCGTCCGATGGGCTCGTTCATCTTCCTCGGGCCTTCGGGCGTCGGGAAGACGTTCCTGGCGAAGCAACTCGCCAAGTTCATGTTCGGCAGCGAGGACGCGCTCCTCACGATCGACATGAGCGAGTACATGGAGAAGCACAACGCCTCGCGACTCGTCGGCGCGCCTCCGGGCTACGTCGGGTACGAGGAAGGCGGTCAGCTCACCGAGAAGGTTCGCCGTCGCCCGTACTCCGTGGTCCTGCTCGACGAGATCGAGAAGGCGCACCCGGACGTGTTCAACATGCTCCTCCAGATCATGGAGGAGGGTCGCCTCACGGACTCGTTCGGACGTCATGTCGACTTCCGCAACGTCATTCTGATCATGACCAGCAACCTGGGCTCGCAGCAGATGAAGTCGGGCGCTAAGCTCGGTTTCGACCGCCTGAGCCAGGCGACGAAGCCCAGCGACGAAGAGCGTCGCAATCGTATGCGCGCCGACGTGATGATCGAGGTCGAGCGCTACTTCCGGCCGGAGTTCTTGAACCGGTTGGACGAGCTCGTGGTCTTCAATCCGCTGACGAACGACGACCTGGCTCGCATCGTGCACCTGCAACTCGACGAGGTGCGCAAGCGCCTCGCCGATCGCGGCGTCGTGCTCGATCTCGAGCCCAAGGCGATCGAGTTCCTCATCGAGAAGGGGTACAGCGAGGACTACGGCGCACGTCCGCTGCGTCGCGCGATCGAGCGCTTCGTCGAGGACCCGCTCGCCGAGCACATCCTGCGCACGGGTTCGGCCCACCAGGAGCCGATCCACGTGCAGGTCGCCGAGGACGGCGCCAGCCTAGCCTTCATCGAGTCGAAGCCGACGGAGCCCGTCCCGACGACGACCTGATCTCGCCGCAAAGGCGAGAGTGGGCGACCTGATCTCGCCGCAAAGGCGAGAGTGGATGCGCGGGGCGCGCCCCGGCCGCGACACGCGGTCGAGGCGTGCCCCGCGCGATTTTCGAGATGCCGGCCGTTGCGTGCGGCACCGAAGGACGGCTCGATCCGTAGCGTGTGCCCCGCCGATCCCCCGGCGGTCCCCTGCGTGCGCCCGACGTGAGATCCGGCGCGAGATCCCGCGCCATCAGCACAACCCGTCGACCGCATCGCGGTTCAGGTCCTCGCCATGATCCACGCACTCTTCCTGCTGCTCCCTCTCGCCCTCACCTCCGTCTCGGCCGAGGATCCGCCGAAGCCGGCCGTCGACGACGCGGAGCGCGCGAAGGCGGCGCTGGTCGAACTGCGCGCCGCGTTCGCGAAGTCCGATGCGGGTCCGCGCCTGCGGGCGATCGAGGGCGCCGCCGACATCGACGACGCCGAGGTCGTGCGCTACCTGGGCCGCGGCCTGGAGGACAAGGACGTGGCCGTGCAGGGTGCCGCGATCGAGGCGCTGCGCTTCCAGCCGAACGCGAAGGCCGCCGACGAGCTCCTGGCGCGCGCAAAGGTGAAGGCCGCGAAGGAGGACGCGACGATCTACGCGGCGCTCCTGCGCGCGCTCGGCCAGCACGGGGATGCGCGCGCCATCGACCTGTTCACCGAGAACCCCTGGGCCGCGCCGGACGCGCAGGTCATCCGAGCCAAGCTCTACGGCCTGGGTCGCGTGCGCACGAAGGAGTCGCTGAAGGCGCTGACGGACCTCATGGAACTCACCGGTCAGGCGAAGATCCAACCATTCATGGGCGAGTTCCGCGTCGCACTCTGGTCGCTCACGGGCATCGACCAGGGCCAATCGCGCGACCTATGGCTGCGCTGGTACCGCGAGAACAAGTCCAGCGTGAAGATCGCCCCGGAACCCCTTGCCGAGCCGCGTGAGTTGGCGAAGCGCTGGGAGAACTACTGGGCCCGGCCCGGCGACGCGGACGCGAAGCGCGAGTCGCGCGGCGGTGAGCGCCGCGGCAAAGGCGGCGGCAAGGGCGACGGCGGAGATCGCGACGGCTGAGGCCGAGCGGGTCATCCCGCGTCGCGTCGCTGCCGGGCCGGGTTCCGTTCGGCCCGGCTCCGGTCGGCCGATTCAGTCCTGCCAAGTCTTGTGCACGACGCCTTCCTGGAACTCGACGTACGTCGTTCCTTCGCTGCTCTCGGTCGAGTCGCCTGAGTACACGAAGATGAGCCGGCCGCCGCTGCGCTTCGTCTCGCTGTAGGTCCACTTCCAGATCTCGGTCGAACCGTCGACGACGCTCTTCGAACTGGGCTCGCCGAGCAGCGCGCGCACGTATTCCTGACTGCGGCCGGGGACGATCTGCTCGAGCGTCGCGGCACTGACGTAGCGCCCGCTGCGCTCCGTGGTCTTGTCCACGTTCACGATGCAGGCCGAGAGCGTGCAGCACGCCGCGACGGCCAGGGACGAAAGGGCGATTGCGGTCGGGCGAGCGAGGGTCGTGTTCATGGTTCGGTTCGTTGGAAGGCGGCGGGCGGAGACGGGGTCGAAGCGAACCCGCAGTCAGAGGACTCCTCGGGGAGGTCCGCGGTCGCAGGCAAACTACGAGAAACCTCACCGACGATTTCGGTGAGTTTCCCCGCGACCGCGCTGGAGCGCGAGCGTCTTCGGAGAGTGGACTCCCCCAGCGAACTCCTGTGCGTCGAACCGGGCTCGCCCACGTGGCCGGCCGAACTGTCCGAGATCGAGGGCGCTCCCGAGCGCCTGTGGCTGCGTGGCCGGATCGCATTGCTCGCTCGGCGACCGCGCGTGGCCATCGTCGGGACGCGCGGGCCGAGCCCCTACGGCGAGAGTCAGGCCGCTCGCTTCGCACGAGGACTCGCGCGAGCCGGCATCACGGTCGTCTCCGGGATGGCGCGGGGCATCGACCAGGCGGCCCACCGCGCGGTCCTCGACGTCGGCGGGTCGACGATCGCCGTGCTCGGCAGCGCGGTCGATCGTCCGTGGCCGGGCGGCGACATCGCGCGCGCCCTCGCGACGGACGGACTGTTGCTCAGCGAGTTCCAGCCCGGGACCGACCCGCGGCCGCATCACTTCCCGTTGCGCAACCGACTCATCTCCGGCCTGTGCGTCGGTGTCCTGGTCGTCGAAGCGGCCGCGGCCTCCGGCTCGCTCATCACGGCGCGCTGGGCGGCGGATCAAGGCCGTCAGGCCTGGGCCATTCCCGGACGGATCGATCACCCGCTCTCACGCGGTACGCACAAGCTGCTGCGTGAGGGCGCGCAGCTCGTCGAGTCCCCCGACGAGATCGTGCGCGACGTGCTTGCGGCATCGGGCGCGCCGACAGCGGACGGGATGAGCGCGCGAAACGTGAAGGCCCCCGAGTGGGACTCCGAACCGGGTCGGTCGATCCTGTCCGCGCTGGTCGGCGAGACACGCGACGCGACCGAGATCGCAGCGACGGTGGGCGGCAGCGTGCCGAGCGTGCTCGCGGCGATCGTCGAACTGGAGGTCGCGGGCTGGATCGCGCGCGGACCAGGTGGGCTCTACCGACGGACCGACACGTGATCGCGACCCGTGCGCCGAACTCTCAGAGTCTGTGAAGAATTCACGGGCTCTCGCGTTGCGGAGCGGCGCCACCAACGTTGGAGATCCCGTACGCTCGATTCTTCGCGGGTTCTCAGTGGATGCTCGCGACCGTGCGCTCGGCGACGATCAGCAGCAGGGCCAGGATCCCGCAGCCCAAGCAGAACATCCCGAAGCGACGCGGCAGACCGCGGAACGCTGCGGCGTTGTCGGATTCGGTGTAGAAGGCGGCCATCGCGACGATGCCCAGGCCGATCAGCGCGAAGAGGGCGCTATGGACTCCCAGGTCGTTCACGCCGCCACCTCGCGGACAGGTGCGGGGTCTTCGACGAGGTGCTCGAGGCCCTCGCGCTCCGCGACCGAGAAGACGTCGAGCCAGGCCAGGATGTTCAGCAGCCCGCCCACGGCGCCGAACGCGAGTCCGGCATCGACGTACGGGATGTCCGCGTTCACGAACGCGTGACCGTGGAGCGCCTCGAGGATCCACGACGGCGCGCCGGCCAGGAACTGTCCGCTCCAATAGTAGAAGTGGCGTTCGCGATCGAGGTTGGCGCCGTCGGCCAGGATGGTGCCCAGGATCACGAAGCCGGCGACGATCGCGAACACGATCACGCCGCGCAGCCGCCGCCCCTGCAACCAGTGGCCAAGTCCCGGCACGATCCATCCGGCCAGGACGAGCAGGCCCGGCGAAGGCTTCGTGGAGTGCATTCCGGCCGGAACGCGCGCGTCGAAGTGCGCCTTGCAGGCGAGGCACGCGTTCAGGAGACCGCTGCACGCGGTGAGGAAGGTACCCAGGTCGATGTGTTCCGGCCAAGGTCGCGGGAACGGCAGTCCGAACCCGTAGGACTTCATGTGCCAGACAACGGCGGAGAGGTTGCCGACCTCCGGTGCCAGCACCGGGGCGATCATCGAGCGCAGGTCCGTCTGCAGGAACTCGAACGCCATGCCGTCCGAAAGGCGGATGCCGAGCAGGTACAGCCCGGTCACGCACAGGAACGCGACGATGCCGAAGATCGGCGCGCCGAGGTACACGTGCCCGGCGCCGGGGATCACCCACGTCAGGATCGCGGCGACGTTCGGGTCGCCGCGCCCTGATCGCGCGGCCGAAGCGCCGTTCGTGCGTCCGATTTCGCTCGCCATCCCAGGCGAGGTTCTACCAGCGCGCTGCCGCGACTGCCACGGCGGCCGGAGTCGCCGGCCAGGCTGCACGGACGCGCACGGTCATCCGGCACGGGTGCACAAGCCGTCGGCGCGCACGGTGGCGATGTCGCGGCACGCTTGCGATGCTCGCGCCATGGATGCCCCCGACCCGAGGCCGCCCCACGAGCACCCCGTTCGCGTCCGCTACGGCGAGACGGACCAGATGGGTGTCGTACACCACGCGAACTACGCCCTCTACGTCGAGGAGAGTCGCACCACGCTCATGCGCGATCGCGGCTGCTCGTATGCCGACTTGGAACGGCGCGGGATCGGCCTGCCGGTGCGCAAGCTCGAGGTGCGCTACCGCAACCCAGCTCTCTACGAGGACGAACTCGTCGTCAGCACGGTGGTCGCGAAGTTGGGCGCGGCCTCGGTGACGTTCGCCTCGGAGATCACGCGCCGCACGGACAGCGAGCGCATCGCCTCGGTCACCGTCGAACTGGCCTGCATCGACCTGCGCGATCGTTCGCGCGGCCCGATCCCCCTGCCGGACGACCTGCGGCAGCTGCTGGGCTGAATCCCGCGCCCACTCGGGCGCGGAGGCGCTTCAAGACGCCAGCCCCGGCGGAGGCCAGGGTCGTGGTCCGCCGTCCCAATCCGTCTCGGCCTGGATCTCCTCGTGGAGCGCGGTGCCGGCCCCCATCTCGGGAACGCGCCCGATGGATCGGTCGGGCAGCGCCGGCGCGATCGAGTCGAGCAGCCGGTCGCGGCAGGCCGGGCAGACGGCGCCGTTCGGCAGCCGGTTGAATTGCAGAGTCGCAGTGCTCGGCAATCCGCAGGTGAAGCACAGCGGTTCGGTTCTCTCTCCCATCACGGACATGGATCGGCCGACGGTGAGGGGCGCTTGAGTCGCACCGGGAAAGAAATGGATGGCGCCAGGTGAAACTCTCCCGTTCACGGCAGATTTCAGCCGACGAGGCTTGGCAGCACGTCCCTCGGCCACCTAGACTGCTGGGGCGTCCACTCGGGCTCGGATCCAGCCGATGCTGGATCGAGAATGAGCACCAATCTGGTGCGGATTGCCCGTGAGCGCTCCCAGGCCACATTCCCAGGCCCAGACCCGACCCACCACCGAAGCCGCGACCGACCACCGAACCTGCGACCGACCCCCGAACCTGCGACCGACCCCCGACCCGCACCCGCCCCCGTGCTGCAGCTGACCAAACGCGCCGAATACGGCCTGATCGCACTGATCCACCTGGCGGATCGGGGCGGCAGCGTCGTGAGCGTGCGCGAGATCGCCGAGCACTACCCGATTCCGCGGCGCCTGCTGGCGGAGGTCGTCAAGGACCTCGCCCGCGCGGGCCTCGTCGAGTCCCAGCGCGGTGCCACCGGCGGCTACGCCTTGGCGCGTTCGGCCGATCGGATCACGCTCGGCGACGTCGTGGTCGCGCTCGAAGGCGCGCCGCTCGTCACGAGCTGCGACACCCATGTCGAGGGCGTGCGCGCGTCCTGCGACGTCGAACCCGTGTGCCCGATCCGCTCGCCGCTCCAGCGGCTGCGCGAAGGGATCTGGCGCCTCATGGAACGCACGACCTTGCGATCGCTGTGCCGCTCCGGAGGTTACGTGTCGCTGGGCACCGACCTGCCGCATGCGCTGGGCGCCGACCTGCCGCATGCGCTGCGCGCCGACCTGCCGCACGCGCTGCGCACCGACCTGCCGCACGCGCTCGGCGCACCGGATTCCTCCGCTGCGGAGCGCGCGGACTGCGCGTCCGCTGCGCTCGCGCAGGGCGACAGCGCACCGCTCACGTCTCGAGACTGACCCCACGCACATGAAGCTCCCGATCTACTTCGACTACCAAGCGACCACGCCCCTCGACCCGCGCGTCCTCGAGACGATGATGCCGTACTTCACGGAGGAGTTCGGCAACGCCGCGAGCCGCAGCCACCCCTTCGGCTGGCGCGCCGAAGAGGCCGTCGAGAAGGCCCGCGCGCAGATCGCGGCGGTCATCGGCGCCAGCGCGAAGGAGATCGTGTTCACGTCGGGCGCGACGGAATCGATCAACCTCGCGATCAAGGGCGTCGCAGACATGTACGGCGAGAAGGGCCGTCACGTCATCACCAGCCTCACCGAGCACAAGGCCGTTCTCGACACCTGCAAGCACCTGGAGAAGCTCGGCTGGGAGGTCACTTACCTCGAACCGACGACGACGGGTCGCATCACGCTCGAGTCCGTCGAGAAGGCGCTGCGCCCTGACACCGTGCTCGTTGCCATCATGTGGGCGAACAACGAAGTCGGGACCGTCAACCCGATCCGCGAGATCGGTGCGCTGTGCCATGCGAAGGGCGTGCTGTTCCTCACCGACGCGACACAGGCGGTGGGCAAGATCCCCGTCGACGTCGAGGCGGACCACGTGGATCTCCTGTGCTTCTCGGGGCACAAGATCTACGGACCGAAGGGCGTCGGGGCACTGTACGTGCGCCGCAAGAACCCGCGCGTGCGCCTCACGGCCCAGATCGACGGTGGTGGACACGAACGCGGCATGCGCTCGGGCACGCTCAACGTCCCGGGCATCGTCGGCCTCGGCCGCGCGTGCGAGATCGCGCGCGCGGAAGGCGCGCAGGACGCCGAGCGCACGAGCCGTCTCCGCGACGACTTCGAGCGCCGTGTGTTCGCCGAGATCGGGCACGTCAAGCTGAACGGCGATCCCGACCATCGGCTGCCGAACAACTCGAACCTGTCGTTCGCCTTCGTCGAGGGCGAGTCCCTCATGATGGGTATCAAGGACCTGGCGGTTTCGTCGGGCTCAGCGTGCACATCGGCCAGCCTCGAGCCCAGCCACGTGCTGCGCGCGATGGGCGTCGGCGAGGACATGGCGCACAGCTCGATCCGCTTCGGCTTCGGCCGCTACACGACCAAGGAACAGGTCGACTTCGCGATCGATCAACTCACGACGGCTGTGCGGCGACTGCGCGAGCTCTCGCCGCTGTACGAGATGGCCCAAGAGGGCATCGATCTCTCCACCGTCAAATGGCAGGGCGCGCACTGAGAGCCCGTGGACCATTCAATCGTACGAGCTCTCAGATGTTGGTTGCGCCGCTCCGCGGCGCGAGAGCCCGTGAATTCTTCACGGGCTCCGAGACCGGAGCAGCGCACGACGTCCGTGACCATCCCAATTCACCCCCGCACGAACTAGAAGAGACTCGGAGGCAACCCATGGCCTACAGCGACAAGGTCATCGACCACTACAACAACCCGCGTAATGTCGGCTCACTCGACAAGGCGAAGCACAGCGTCGGCACCGGCGTCGTCGGCGCACCGGAGTGCGGCGACGTGATGAAGCTCCAGATCGAGGTCGAAGGCGACCGGATCGTGGACGCCAAGTTCAAGACCTTCGGTTGCGGCTCGGCCATCGCGTCGAGTTCTCTCGCCACCGAGTGGATCAAGGGCAAGACGATCGACGAAGCCCTGGAGATCCGGAACACGCAGATCGTCGAAGAGCTGTCGCTGCCGCCGGTGAAAATCCACTGCAGCGTGCTGGCCGAGGACGCGATCAAGGCCGCGATCGCGGACTTCAAGTCCAAGCGGAACGAAGAGGCTTCCGCGAATTCCGCGGCTCAAGGAGTCGTGCGATCGTGATCCAACTCACCGAACGCGCCACCAAAGAGATCCGGCGCATCATCGAGGACCAGAAGATGAGCGAGGCCACAGCGCTGCGCGTCGGGGTCAAGGGAGGGGGCTGTTCCGGCTTCTCCTATACGCTCGGCTTCGACGACCAGATCAGCGAAGTGGACCAGCTCAGCGAGGTCGAGGGCGTGAGGGTCGTCTGCGACCCGAAGAGTTTCCTCTACCTGAACGGCACGCAGATCGACTTCGAGGACAACCTGATGGGCCGCGGCTTCAAGTTCGGCAACCCGAACGCCGCGAAGAGCTGCGGTTGCGGTGAGTCCTTCGCCGTCTGAACCGACGGCGAAGCCCCGGGAGATGACGAACTGTCCCGCGTGCAACGCGCCGCTCGAAACGCCCGTCGCGTGCGGTGCGTGCGGCGCGGTGCACGCGGTCCCGGAGATCGCGACGCCGTTCGAGATCCTCGGGCTCGAGCCGAACTTCGCGCTCGACGAGCGTGACCTGCGCCGCCGCTTGACGCGCTTCTCGCGCCTCGTGCACCCGGACTACTTCGCCGCGGCGCCTCCCGACGTGCGCGAACGCGCCGAGCGGAACAGCGCGCGCTTGAATGCGGCGTTCGAAATACTCGCGGACCCCGTCCGGCGCGCGGACTGGTTCGTCGGGCACCTGGGCGGGCCGGCCGAGGACGCGGAGCGTTCCATGCCCAAACCGTTCCTCCTCGAGGTGCTCGAGTGGAACGAAGTCCTGGAGGAAGCGCGCGCCGCGTCGAAACCCGATCCGCGCGTCGAAGCACTCGCAGCCGACCTCGCCGATCGTCGCGCGACGTCCCTCGCGACGATCACGAAACGGCTCGACCCCCTTCCGCCGCGCGGCTCCGAGGCGCTGACCGCCGTCCGCCGCGAACTGAACGCCGTGCGCTACCTGGACCGCGCACTGCACACGATCGAAGCTCTGCGGCTCGCGCACGCCGAGCGTCGCTGAGCGTCCCCGACCCGCCACCCGCCTCCCCCGTCTCCGCCGCTGAACATGGGTTACGTCGAACTCAACGTCCTCAACAACGCCACGCCGCTCCCCGAGACTCCGCTCGCGCTGGGCATCGACCTCGGCACGACGAACTCGCTGGCGGCGATTTGGCGTGACGGACGACCCACGGTTCTGCGCCCCGAGGGCAGGAGCGGTCTCGTGCCATCCGTCATCCACTTTCCCGAGCACGGAGCGGCAATCGTTGGGCGCGAAGCGCGCGACCACGCCGTCGCGGACCCGCGCAACACGCTGTTCAGCATCAAGCGCTTCATGGGCCGCGGTCTCGCCGACGTGGCACAGGAACTCGCGACGCTGCCGTACGCCGCGACGCAGAACGAGCGCGGCGGAATCCTGCTCGAAGCGCGCGGTCGACGCTCGAGCCCCGAGGAACTTTCGGCACTGATCCTGCGCAAGGTGCACGAGATCGCCGGCGTCGCCCTGGGCGAGATCGCGCCCAAGAAGTGCGTGATCACGGTGCCGGCCTACTTCGACGACGCGCAACGCCAAGCAACGCGCGACGCAGCGCGCATCGCCGGACTCGACGTCCTGCGCATCGTGAACGAACCGACCGCGGCGAGTTTGGCCTACGGCCTCGACCAGCGTGACAAGGGCAACGTCGCGGTGTTCGATCTCGGGGGCGGGACGTTCGACGTGACGATCCTCTCCATCGAGGACGGCGTCTTCCGCGTGCTCGCGACGAACGGCGACACGCACCTCGGCGGCGACGACTTCGACCAGCGCTTGGCCGAGCTCGCGCGCAAAGACCTCGGCTCGCAACACGGCGAGGAATTCACCCGCGATCCGGCCTTCCAACAGGCCGCGCGTCAGGCCGCGGAGCAGGCGAAGGTCGAACTCACGAACCACCCCGAAGCCGAGATGCACCTCATGGTCCCCCACAAGCGGATCGCGTGGCGGCGTCGCGTGTCGCGGACGGAGTTCGAGGCGCTGACGGCGGACCTCGTCGAGCGCACGCTGGACTCGTGTCGGCGCGCGCTGTCGGACGCCAAGCTGACCGCATCCCAGATCGACGAGGTCGTGATGGTCGGCGGTAGCACGCGCATGCCCGTCGTGCGCCGCAGCGTCGCGAAGTTCTTCGGGCGCGTCCCGCACACGGAGCTCAACCCGGACGAAGTCGTCGCCCTCGGCGCTGCCGTGCAGGCCCAGATCCTCGTCGGTGGTCGACGCGACATGCTGCTGCTCGACGTCACGCCGCTGTCGCTGGGCATCGAGACGATGGGCGGTGCGATCTCGAAGATCATCGAACGCAACTCGACGATTCCGTGCGAAGCGACGGAAGGCTTCACGACCTACGCGGACGACCAGACCGGCGTCGACCTGAACATCGTCCAGGGCGAGCGAGAGATGGCGAAGGACTGCCGCAGCCTCGGGCGCTTCCAGCTCAAAGGCATCCCGCCGATGCCGGCCGGCATGGCGCGCGTCGCCGTGCGCTTCCACATCGACGCCGACGGCCTGCTTGTCGTCAGCGCGAAGGAACAGTCGACGGGCGTCACTGCGCGCATCGAGGTGCAGCCGATGCACGGGCTGACCGACGCCGAAGTCGAGGGCATGCTGAAGTCCGGCTACGCGAACGCGGTGGACGACTTCGCGGCCCGGCGCGCCGCGGACTTGAAGATCGAGATCGGCACGATGGTCCGCGCGACCGAGAAGAATCTGAACGCCGGACGCGCGGGGCTCGACAAGGAGAGCATCCGCGACCTCGAGGAAGCTCTAGCGCTCGCGAAGGCGGCGACAGCCACCGACGACGTCCCCACGCTGCAGAGCGCCCGCGACCAATTCGAGCGCGCGGCGCTTCCGCTCGCGGCGTTGCTCATGAACAACGTCGCCCAAAAAGCGCTCATGGGTCGCGAACTCGGGGACGTGTGATGGCTGCGAAGCTCGATTGGACCGACGTGCGCCCGATCGCACAGCTCTTGGCGGAACGTCACGCCGACGTGTCGCCGTTGACCGTGCGCTTCACCGACTTGCACCGCTTCGTCACGGAATTGCCCGGGTTCGTGGGCGATCCGAAGAAGAGCAACGAGAAGGTCCTGGAAGCGATCCAGATGACCTGGCTCGACGAAGTCGAAGACTGACCGCCGGACCCGTCAGACGCTCGTCAGTGTGCGCGACTCCGCCGACGGCGATGCGACGGCGGCCTGGATCGCGTCCCACAGCGCGATCCGTGCCTCGATGGATGCCCGCGC
>JBBQCC010000124.1:0-11747 GCA_038318285.1 Planctomycetota bacterium
TGTGCATCTCGCCCTTCATCGGCGGGCAAGAGCCGACGTCGATCGACACGCAGGCGACGGCCGGTCTGACGAACCTGCTCGTGCCGGGCGATCCGAACGGCGCGCCGCTGCAGGGCATCCCGCCCTCGGGCCTCCTGACGCCGGAGCAGAACGCGTACTTCCAAGGGCCCTCGCTCGAGCAGGCGACGGTCGCGGCCTGCCTGCAGTTCCAGATCCGCCAGCAGATCGGTCACTACCTGTACGTGATCGATCGCTCGCGTCGCGAGATCGTGGTGCTGAACAGCAACCGCATGACGGTCATCGACCGCATCGTGACGTTCGACCCGACGTCGCTCGGGATGTCGCCGAACCTGAACTTCCTGGCGGTGGTGAACCAGTTGAGCGACCTGGTGTCCTTCCTGGACATCAACCCGAACTCGTCCACCTTCCACCAGATCGTGCAGGAGACGATCGTCGGTCGCCGCCCGCGCGGCGTCGCGTGGGAGACGGGCAACGAGGACATCCTCGTCACGAACGAAGGCGACAACACGATGTCGATCCTGTCGGCGTCGTCGCTGACGGTGCGCCGCGTGGTCGGCTCGCAGCTCAACCAGCCCTTCGACCTGACGACCACTCCGCGCCAGGCCTGCTGGGGCTTCTCGCGCAACGTGTACTTCGCCTACATCCTGAACCGCAACGGCAACGTCACGATCTTCGAGTCGGGTCCGAACTCGGTGAACGGCTGGGGCTACGACGACATCATCGGCGTCAGCACGGAGACGTTCCTGAACCCGAAGGCGATCCAGGCCGACCCGCTCGACCTGCGTTCGGCGATGTGGATCGCGCACGAAGGTCCGATCAATGCGCAGGGCCAGCCCGGTCCCATCGGTACGCCGGCACTCTCGAAGTTCGTCGCGATCAGCGGCTCCTTCGGTCAGCTGCCGCTGAACTTCACCTCGCTGACGGTGCCGCAGCTGCGCGACCTGTCGTACGGCGTGCAAATCTCGCTGGGTCAGGAGCGCCTCTCGGGTCTGCCGGTCGACCTGGCCTTCGACGACCTGCGCGTGCTGTCGGGTCTGCCGAACTTCCAGTCGACGTTCTCCGCTGGTCCGCCGGCGCAGTCCAACGGCAAGCACCTCGTGCGCGGCGGCTGTCCGCAGCCCGTCAACGCCAGCGAGACGACGTATCTGTTCCTGGCGGTGCCGAACCCGATCGGGGGCACGGGCGTCGTGGACGTGATCCTGCTCGACGGCACCTTCGGACGCGTCGACACGAACCCGTTCCAGGCCGGAGTCCAGTCGATTCCCGCGCCGGACGTGCAGATCGTGTCGAGCTACTTCCGCCAGTAAGAGCGGCAGGAAGCGCTCAGCGCCGGATCCGGCGGTCCTGAACGGGCACGATCCCCTGTTCGAAGCTCCGCGGAGCTGCGAGCGGGGGATCGACATGTTCCGGGCGCTCCCGGTGCGGGCACTGCCCAGACTTCCGCGGACGGACCTGCGGACCCGGGCCTCCAGCGTGCCGCATCCTGCCGGTGCGCGCACTCCCGCGACGGCGTTCCGAGCCCTATCCTCCCGGGTTCTCGCGATGGCAGAACCCGCCCAAGTCCGCTCCATGTTCGCCCGGATCGCGCGCGTCTACGACCCGCTGAACCGGATCCTCTCCGTGGGCATCGACCAGCGCTGGCGTCGCGCGCTGCTCGCCCGCGCGGGGGACGTCCGCGGCGCGCGCGTCGTCGACGCGTGCTGCGGAACCGGGGATGTCGCGCTCGTCTTCGCGGAGGCCGGCGCTAGCGTCGTCGGTGTCGACTTCACGCCCGAGATGCTGGTCTTTGCGGAGCGCAAGAAGCGCGCGCTCGACACCCGCAGGGTGCCGACGTTCGCGCACGGCGACGCGCTGCGTCTGCCGGTGATGGCCGCCGCCGCGGACGTGTGCACCGTCGCGTTCGGGATCCGAAACGTCGCCGACCGCCGCGCCGCGTTGCGCGAGATGGCGCGCGTGACACGACCGGGAGGCCGCGTCCTCGTGCTCGAGTTCACCATGCCGCCGGGTCGCGTCCTCGGCCCGGCGTACCGCTTCTACTTCACCAAGCTGCTGCCGGGCTTCGGGCGTCTCGTGTCGCGTGATTCCGAGGCGTACAGCTACCTGCCGCGCACCGTGATGGCCTGGCCGAGCCCCGAAGTGTTCCAGCGCGAGATGGAGGAGGAGGGCCTCGTCGAGTGCGGTCATCGGCTGCTCACGCGCGGCATCGCTTGCCTGCACTGGGGCCGCGTTCCGGGAGGCGTCGCGTGAGCTCCGCCGGCGTCGCCAACGCCCGATCCGGCGTCCGATCGAACGGGCTGCCCGCAGAGGCGGCCGACGGGGCCGTGGGCGTCGAACGGTCGCTGGCGCTCGGGTGGATCGCCGTCCTGCCGCTCGTTCTCGTGTACGAAATCGCCGCGTCGCGCCATCCCTCGGCCGCGCACAACGCCGCGGAGTACCTGATCTCGTTGCCGTTCCGCGCGCTGCTGTCGCGCCCCGAATGGGGTCGCTACGGTCTCGAACTCGCGGCGACCGCGCTGGCCGTGTGGTGGATCTTCCACGACGAGCTCGCGCTGGCGCGGCGTTCGGCGCGCATCGCGCTCGAGGGTTTCGTCGCGGCGATCGCCTTGGGTCCCGTCCTGCTCATCGGCCTGCACGTGCTCGACATCGCTCCGCCTGCCATTCCACGTCCGACGGGCGTGCCGACGCTTGGGAGCGCGGCGATTCTCGTCGGCGGTGCCGCGTTCGAAGAGGTCGTCTTCCGCGTCGCGGTGATCGCCGCACTCGCCTTTGCAGCGCGCCGAACGTTCGAGTGGTTCCTCGGTCTGCCGCGCACCGCGCGCGTCGCGGCCGAGTGCGTGGCGCTCCTCGGTTCGGCCCTCTTGTTCGCGGCCGCGCACCTCACCGCCGTCGTCAGCCTGCTGGCACCGGGCGGCGAAGCGTTCGACAGTGCGCGTTTCGCGTGGCGCGCGACGGCCGGGCTGGTGCTCGCGCTGCTGTACCGCTGGCGCGGGATGGGCGTCGCGGCGTGGTGCCACGCATTCTTCAACCTCGCACTGTTGCTCGGCGCCGGGCCGGAGATCTTCCTGTGACACGCTACTTCGTGGGCATCACCGGCGCGAGCGGACACGCGTATGCCGAGGCGCTGTTGAAGGCGCTCGTCGCGTGCGGCCACGACGTCGACATCGCCATCACCGAGGCCGCGGCGAAGGTCATGCGCCACGAACTGGGCATCGATCCCGGCGACCGCGGCGAGAAGCTCGGCGCGCAACTGGGCGCGTGGCTCGGACCGGCCGCGCCGCAGCGCGTGCGCGTGTTCACGACGGGCGCGGTCGAAGCGCCGCCGTCGTCGGGGACGTCGCTGACCGGCGGCGTCATCCTGTGTCCGTGCAGCATGGGCACGCTGGCGCGCGTCGCGGTCGGGTTCAGCTCGAACCTCGTCGAGCGCGCGGCCGACGTCGCGCTCAAAGAAGGCAAGCGGCTGCTCATCGTGCCGCGCGAGACGCCCCTGTCCGTCGTGCACCTCGAGAACATGCTGCGCCTCGCACGCCTCGGTGCGATCGTGCTGCCGGCGATGCCGGGCTTCTATCACCGGCCGAAGACGCGCGAGGACCTCGTCAATCACGTGGTCGGCAAGATCCTCGACAGGCTGGGCGTCGAGAACGCGGTCGGTGCGCGTTGGAAGGGGCTCGACACGCCTGCGGAGGACGAGGGGATCGGTCGTGCGACGCGCCCCGTCGAGCCGGAGCCAGAGTCGGGGCCTGACGCTTGAGCCGCGTGCGCGACTGGTTCGGGCTGGTGCGCTTCAGCCACTCGGTGTTCGCGCTGCCGTTCGCGCTGTGCGGCGCGTGGCTCGCGGCCGGTGGCGCACCGGGATGGCGCGTCGCGCTGCTCGTCGTCGCCTGCGCCGTCGCTGCGCGCACGGCGGCGATGGGCTTCAACCGGCTCGTCGACCGTCGCATCGACGCCGCGAATCCGCGCACCGAGCAGCGCGAGATCCCGGCGGGCAGGCTGGGCGTCGGTGCAGTGCGCGCGCTCGTCCTGCTGTCGTGCCTCGCGTTCGTGGCGCTGGCGTTCGCGCTGAATCCGCTGGCGGGTTGGCTCGCCGCGCCGGTGCTCGCGGTGCTGCTCGGCTACAGCTACGTGAAGCGCTTCAGCAGCGGCGCGCACTTCGTGCTCGGTCTCGCGCTGGCCATCGCACCACTGGGCGCGTGGATCGCGGTGCGCGGCGCGATCGAGAGCGACGTGACGCCCGTCGTGTGGCTGGCCGCGGCCGTGCTGACGTGGGTCGCGGGTTTCGATCTCATCTATGCTTGCCAGGACGCCGATTTCGACCGCGCCAGCGGCCTGCACTCGATCCCGGCGCGCTTTGGAGTCGCGAACGCGTTGCGCGTGTCGAGCGCGCTGCACGTCGTCACCGTAGCGGCGCTTTACATGGTCGGCGCCAGCGGGGGGCTTGGGCTCGCGTGGTGGATCGCGCTGGGCGTGTGTGCCGTGCTGCTCGTGTGGCAACATCGGCTCGTGGCTCCGCAGGATCTCTCGCGCGTCGACATGGCCTTTTTCACGCTGAACGGTTGGGTTGGGGTGGGTCTCTTCGCTGGGCTCGCGCTCGATCGCGCGATCGCGAACGGAGGTCTGTGATGGCCGCTGCGAAGGCACCGCCGCCGGGCGAACAACTGCGCGCGCTGACGGCGTCGCTCGCCGGCGGGAACCTGCCGCGCGGAGTGATCCTGCGCGGCGACGAGCGCTGGTTCCGCGACCACGCGATCCGCGCCGCGACCGATGCCGCCGAGAAGGCCGGCCTCGAGGTCGTGCGACACGACGCGAAGGACCCCGATTTCGAACTGCGCGCGGTCGTCGGCGACCTGACCGAAGCGCCGATGTTCTCGTCGGCGCGCTGTGTCGTCGTGCGCAACGCGGCGACGCTGCTCAAGAAGGAAGGCGACTCGCCCAGCCCGCTACTGGACGCTGCGACCAAATTCCTGGCGGGGAAATCGCCGCCGGGAATGCTCATCCTCGACGCCGAAGGCCTGCGCGCGGACAACGCGGTCGTCAAGAAAGCCAACGCGATCGGCGCGCCCGTGCTCGACCTGCGGCGGCTCTACGATTCGCACGGGCCGTGGGAGCGCAACCCCGATCCGCGCCGCACGGAGCTCGTGCAGTGGCTGATCTCGCGCGCGCGGGAGCGCGAGGTGCCGCTGACGCCCGACGACGCGGTGTATGTGTGCGCGGCGACGGGGAACGACCTGGCCGCGCTCGACAGCGCGCTCGGACGGCTCGTCGGTCGCGGCAAGGACAGCGTGCGCAGCCTCGTCAGCTGGGAAGCCGGCGCGGCGCCCTGGGACGTCGCCGAACAGGTCGTGCGCGGCGACGCGGCGCGCGCTGTCGCGGGCATCGAGACGCTGATGCGCGGCGGTTTCGCGAAAGGCGGCGAGCGCGAGATCGATCCCGGGGCATTGATCGCGATGCTGTTCGGTTCGTTGCGCAACAAGTCGCGCGAGGCGCTGCTCGGTGCGCGTGCGACGGAGCGCGGCGACGATCCGTTCTCGGCCATCGCGTACAAGGGCCACCCGAGCGGACGCGGCGAGATCGTGCAGCGCATCGAGTGTCGTTCGGCTGCGCAATGGGAATCTATGCTGGAGGACTTCGCCGCGCTGGAGCGCAGAGCGCGCGCGGGCCGCGAGATCGGCGGCGGGGACGTGGACGTGAACGACCTCGTCGCATTCACGCTGCGCTGGCGCGTCGCGCGGCGCACAGCCGGCGGGTGACACAGCCGGCGGGTGATACAGCCGGCCGCTGACACAGCCGGCCGCTGACACAGCCGGCCGCTGACACCGCCGGCCGTGGACACCGCCGGCCGTGGACACCGCCGGCCGTGGAAACCGCCGGCCGTGGAAACCGCCCGCCGTGGCAACCGCGCGTTGGACCCCGAGCGCGCCGCACGCCGCGTTCGATTCGCGTCAGGAAACGCCGGCCTGTTTTTGCTTCGCCGAGATCGCGTTAGCGTGACGTCTGCGCCGCGCGGACCTGCCGCGGCGCGCTTCCACCGTTCGATCGCGAGGAGAACGACGATGTCCGAACAAGCCGCACCCCCGATGCCCCAACCGACCGCCGAACACAAGCTGCTGCGCGAGCACGCCGGCATGTGGAAGGTCGCCTGCAAGTTCTACATGGAACCGGGCCAGCCGCCGATGGAGACCGAGGCCAAGGAGACGGTCGAGATGGTCGGCGAGTTCTGGACCGTCTCGAAGTACGAGTCGAACATGATGGGCATGCCCTACGTCGGCCGCGCGACGATGGGCTTCGAGCCGCACACAGGCAAGTTCGCATCGACGTGGGTCGACTCGATGTCGCCGGCGCTGTTCCTGTTCCACGGCACGAAGCGCGGCGACACGATCGAGCTGACGGGGGACGGCTGGAGCTGCATGACGAACTCGATCCTGAAACACCGCACGACCGAGAAGCACGTCAGCAAGGACGAGCGCCTCTTCGAGATGTTCTGCACGATGCCGGACGGCAAGGAGATCAAGCTGATGACGAACCACTACCGGCGCGCCTGAGGCGCCCCGTTCGTCGAGGCGGCCCGCTCCCGGGAAGGACCCGGCGGCGGGCCGTGTCGTTTCTACTGGCGAATCTCGAGCGTTACGCGCATGCGGACCGATCGTGATCGAACTCGCTCCGTGAAGTCTCGTTCGAGCACGCTTCGCGACCCGTTGGAGCACGCCCGGCGATTCGCCTACGCTATCTTCCCATGAAGCCGGGTGGCAGGCGCACGCTGTGGATGGCTCTGGTCGGCCTCGCCGCGATCCTGATCGCTGCATGGTGGGGAACGCGCGTCGGCGCTCTGCCCGCGCCGACTGTGCCGAACTTGGCGTCGGGTCCGCAACCGCGCGCGATCGAGTTGGATGTGCCGAGTTCGAGCGAGGGGACGGCGATGGATCCCTCGTTGGGATCCCGAAGCGGCGCGCACGGAATCTCGACGACATCCGTGGCGCGAGCAGCCTCGGGCACGCTGGTCGTGCGGGTGGTCGACGACGCGACGGACGTGCCGGTGGCGGAGATTCCGTTGCGCGTCGGTCGCGAGCGCGGCGGCGACCGTCTGCTGGCGACGGGTACGAGCGACGCACGCGGCGAAGCGCGCTTCGAGAACGTCGAGGCCAACACCGTCATCGTCGAAGCGAGCCGCTCGCCGCAGCACGCACGCGCGTTCGCCGCGGTGTGGCTCGTTCCCGGCCAGACGCACGACGTCGTCCTGCGCTTGGTTGCGGGCTGCACCGTCCGCGGTCGCGTGGTCGACGACCTGGGTGCAGCGCTGTCCGGTGCCGAGATCCTCACCGACGACGCGTTCACTCCGCGATTCACGGATCGCAGCGCTGCGCGCAAAGAATCCATGCCCGCCGCCGTCTCGGGTGCGGACGGCCTCTTCGAGATCGCGCACCTCGCGGCCGTGCCGCGAGAGGTCTGGATCGAACACGGCGTCCTGAGCCCGCGCCGCTGGGATCCTCCGCGCCTGCGGCTGACGTACGAGGACGCGCGGGTCTTCGTCGACACGCGCATCGAGGCGACGGACGCGGCGGTCGACATCGGCGATGTGGTCGTGCCGCGCGCGCGCACGATTTCGGGGATCGTCCTCGGTGCCCACGGCGATGCCGTGGCGGGAGCCCTGGTGACCACGCGCGTGGACCGCATGGACGTGCGAGAGCGCGGGCTGGGCGCGTGGTTGGCCGAGGCGGAGGGCTCCCCGCGGTTCGGCGAAGCGATCAGTGACGCCGGCGGGCAGTTCGAACTCCGTGCGCGACCGTTCATCCCGTGGATCGCGGTGCGGACCAGCGCCGGGCGCGAAGAACGATTCGCGCTGCCCGAGGGCACGCCCGGCGATCGACTCGACGGACTCGAACTGCGCCTCGCCGACGAATCCCTGCTCGCGATCGAACTCGTCGACCGCCGAGGTCGACGCATCGACGGCTCGCCGGCCGAGTGGCGGGGGGGATTTCGATCGGGCGGCAATCTGCGACGCCAGGACCGGCTACGGGTCTCGATCAGCGCGCCGAAACTCGACCTGACCCAGGAAATCGGCGCGGATTCGGACGGCACGTTCCGCGTGCAGTTGCCGGCCGAATTGCGCGGACCCGTTGCGTTGCAACTCGATCTCAGCGGCTACGCGCCCGTGCTGATCGACACGGTGACGCTCGGGTCCGATGCGCTTCGCGTGCAGTTGGACGACTTGCCGCTCCTGCGCTTGCGCGTGCGGATCGACGACGAATCCTGGCCCGATCCGGAGGCGGTCGGTCGCATCGAGCTGCACGCCTGTGTGCGGGACCCGGGGTTGAGCCGCACGGACGAGGACTTGCCGGCGGTCTTCGCATCCTGCTGCGGGTTGGGTTTCGTCCGTTCGTTTCCGGCCGTCCCAGGTGCATCGGACCTGGATTTCCCGGTGCAGGTCGATCAGCCGTTCTACGTGGAAGCCCGGCGACGCCCAGGACGTTGGACGCGAACGTTCGGCCCGTTTCGACCGGGCGCCGAGGTGCACGAGATCGCGATCCCCGCCGCCGAACCCCGAGATGCCGTGTCTCCGCGCCAGGATCAGCGAGCGAAGGTGCGCGTACGGCTCACCGACGCGCACACGGGAGAGCGACTCGCCGGCATGATGCTGCTCGAGGACCCTGCGCGAGCGCGCGGCGATCCCATGTCGCGGGGGACGCAGGTCGTCGTGGCGGAGCCGGGGTCGGATGCGTGGCGCGAGGTGTGTGCAGGGACGTGGCGAGCCACCATTCAGGTCGAGGAGTATGAACCGTTGGCCGCGATCGAGGTGGTCCTCGTTCCCGACGCGGAACACGACCTCGGGAGTTTCGCGCTCGAACGGCTGCCGATCGTCGAGCTCGTGGCGTTCGAGGCGGATGGTGTGCCGTCCGCTGGTGAGATGCAGGTCGCGTTGGCGGACGCGCGGGGAGGCTACTTGACCACTGTGCAGCGTCCGAGCGGGGATGCGCCCTGGCGCGTGAGCGCGAAGTTGGGCACGTCCGGTAGCGCGACGGTCAGTGCATGGTCGAAGCCGCTCGGTGCTCGCTCGCAGACGCTGTCCTTCGACTACGACGGCAGCGGGAAACTCGTGCTGCACCTCCTGCCGTGGCGTCGGCTGGAAGTGGAGTGCAAGCTCGCTACGGCTCTGCAGCTCGCGTGTGCGCTGCACGTCGACGTGAGTGATGCGGGGAGCGCCGCGAAGGGCAAGCAGGAAGGATCATGGCTCGAGGAGCGTGTCGCCACGCCGACCGTGCGGCGTTTCACCGGCACGCTCGCCGCCGGCGACTATGTGGTGCGCACGCACAGCCTGCTCTTCGGCGACGTGACCGCGAACGTGACGATCCCGGCCGGCGCCGGTGGCCCCGTGCGCATCCAAATCAATCCCTGAAATGGATCCGTACGCTGTCAGAGACCGTACAACTAAAGGAGTGAACGCTCAGCCCGATCGCGCCCGCATCCGTGTCCTCGACGAGCGCGTCAAGAACCAGATCGCGGCGGGCGAGGTCGTCGAGCGACCGGCGTCCGTCGTGAAGGAGCTCGTCGAGAACGCGCTCGACGCCGGTGCGCGCGCCATCGAGGTCGACCTGGAGGAAGGTGGCGTGCGTCTCGTGCGCGTCGTCGACGACGGCGGCGGCATGGATCGCGAGGACGTCGCTTTGGCCTTCATCGCGCACGCGACCAGCAAGCTGCACGAGGTCGAGGACCTCGACCACATCGCCAGCCTCGGTTTCCGTGGCGAGGCGTTGGCTTCGATCGGTGCTGTCGCGCGTTGCTCGATCCTGTCGCGCCGCCAGGGTGATGCCACCGGTTGGCGCGTCGCGTGCGAAGGGGGCGCGCTGTCGGAGGTCGGCGAGGCCGGCGCGCCGGCCGGCACGCGCATCGAGGTGCGCGATCTCTTCTACAACGTCCCCGCGCGCCGGCGCTTCCTGAAGCAGACGTCGACGGAGCTCGGGCGCTGTCTCGACGTGCTGCAGCGCCTGTGTCTGGCGCACGAAGGCGTTTCGTTCCGCGTGACGCACGACGGCAAGCGCGCGCTCGACGTCGAGGCTTCGATGGACCTGCGCGCTCGCGTGCGCCGCTTGTTCGGCGCGGATTTGGCGGGCGAGCTGGTCGAGGTCGACGCACGCGACGGTGCGACGCGCCTCAGCGGGTTGGTCGCGCCGCCGCGTTTCGCGCGTGGCGACTCGACGCGGCAGATGTGGTTCATCAACGGCCGCGCGGTTCGCGACAAGGTCCTCCTGCGCGCGCTGAAGGATGGCTACCACGGCTTCGTCTTCGATCACCGCCAGCCGGTCGCGTTCCTGTCGCTCTCGATGGATCCGGGCCTCGTCGACGTGAACGTGCACCCGCAGAAGAGCGACGTGCGCTTCCGCGAGGAGCGGCGCCTGTTCGGCTTCCTCGTGAACTCGATCCGCAAGGCGGTCGCGACGACGGACATGTCGACGCCGGGCGCGCGCCTCTTGGAGATCGCCGGCCAACGCGAACAGCGCGAGGCCGTCCTGCCGTTTCGCGGCGGTTTCGCGCCCGTTTCGCGCGCGCCGAACTCCGGAGCACACTCGGAGCCGTTCGTCGTGCGCGAGGTCGCGCCGTCGCCCGCGTGGGAGCGCGACCAGCGCGTGGCTGCCGAGCCCAGCATCGGCGCGCAGCTCGCGGCCAGCGCCGCGTTGTCGGGCGCACCGCTCGTGCAGGTCGCGCGCACGTACCTCCTGCGCGCGCTCGAGGACGGGTTCGAGATCGTGGACCAGCACGCGCTGCACGAGCGCATCACGTTCGAGGCGTTGCGCGGCGAGCTCGCGCGCGGTGAAGTCGAGGTCCAGCGGCTGCTCGTGCCCGAACTGGTCGAAGTGGACCGCGCGCACGTGACGCTGATCGCACCGCGCTCGGCCGAGCTGGCGCGCGCCGGCGTCCTCGTCGAACCGTTCGGTGACACGACGCTGGCGGTGCACGGCCTGCCCGCGCGTTTGCAGCGTCCACGTCCCGCATTGCTCGTGCGCGACATCGTCGCGTTGCTCGAAGAGGACAAGGCGCTCGCCGGCGAGAAGTTGCTCGAGGAGGTGCTGCACCGCGCTGCTTGTCGCGCATCCGTGATGGCCGGCGACGCGCTGACCGCCGACGAGATGCGCTCGCTCCTCGATCGTGGACGTCACCTCGAGTCCGATCAGACCTGCGTGCACGGTCGACCGACGCGCGTGCGTTTCGCGTTGGCCGACCTGGAGCGCGCGTTCCACCGGCGCTGAAGAAGTGGCGCACCCGGCGTTCGTGTGGGTCAGCGCGCGCGTGCTGGTCCACAGACTCCGCGTTCACGGACCGCGACTCGCGCGCCGGTGAGTCCCGCGGATCCAGGGCGTCCTCGCGCGGTGTTTGGATCCACGACCCGCGCGGGGCGTGCACTCACACGGCGCGCGTCCGCGGGCGCGGCGGCGGGCGAGTTGGTGGGCGAGTCAGCGTGCGCGTCAGCGAACGCGTCGGCCTGCGAGTTGGTGGGCGAGTCAGCGAGCGCCGCCGTCGGATCAAGCGCTGCCTTCCGGTCGGGCCCCCGCACGTGGCTTCGGCCGCGGTGCCGCGCTCGTCGGTGCCTCGCTCGTCGCAATGCGTCCGCCCTTCAGCCATCCCACCACGAGCAGCCACGAACTCGCCTCGGGCAACGCACGATCACTCCTCGGCGTGCGATCCATCCACCCGCTGAACCACGGGCCCGACGAATGCGCGTCGATGCCGAGGATGCGCGC
>JBBQCC010000125.1:0-11741 GCA_038318285.1 Planctomycetota bacterium
GGGGGGGTTGGAGGCGGTGACCTTAAATTCGCCGGGCGGCGGCGAGCCGATGGGCGCTGCGATGCTTGTACCGCTGCGCGGCGTGCCGCGGCCGGGACCGGGCGAGCTCCCGTTCGGCGAGCCCGAAGGCGGTTTCGCTCCCGAGCCGGCAGTTCCCGAGCCGGAAGTCGGCGCGCCCGCGCCGACCTACCGCGCATTCGCGAATGTCGCCCTGAACCGTCCGGTGCGCACCGAGTTCACGTACGCGGTGCCCGAAGAGTTCATCGCGCGCGTCGCGCCCGGCGTGCGCGTCGCCGTGCCGTTCGGCCCGCGGCGTGAAGTTGGCGTCGTCACCGAGCTGCGCGCGGAAGGTCCGGCGAAAGGCCGCGTGCGCCCGATCGCGGCCGTCCTGGACGAAGAACCGCTCGTCGACGAAAAGCTCGTCGAGCTGGCGCGCTGGATGGGCGCGTACTACGGCTCGTCGTGGGGCGAGTCGTTGGCCGCGATCCTGCCGTCGGCGCTGAAGCGCGAGGGCGGCGCGCGGCGCGTGCCCTGGATCGCGTCGGCGGACGGCGTCGGCATCGATCAGCTCGCGGCGATCGAGACCACCAACCCGCGCCATCACCGATTGCTGCGCACGCTGATCGACCTGGGCGCGCCCATCGACATGCGTGAGGTGTGCCGCCGCGTGAACTTGTCGGTTGCGTATGCGCAGTGGCTCGTGAAGAAGGAGCTGGCGCGCATCGAACTGCACGAGGTGGCGTCGGATCCGCTGGCCGGTCCCGCGCCGGGGCGCGAACGTCCCGCGCAGCTGTCGCCCGCCCAGGAACGCGCGACGGCCGAGTTGGCGACGCAGATCGAGTCGCGCACCTACGCCACGTTCCTGCTGCAGGGCGTGACTGGCAGCGGCAAGACCGAGGTGTACTTGCAGGCGATCGAGCGCGCGTTGGCGCTGGGTCGCGGCGCGATCGTGATCGTGCCCGAGATCTCGCTGACGCCGCAAACGGTCGGTTGGTTCCGCTCACGCTTCGGACGCATCGCGATCCTGCACAGTCGGATGGGGGAAGCGCGCCGCCGCGACGAGTGGCTCGCCGTGCGTCGCCGCGAAGTACGCGTCGTCGTCGGCGCGCGCTCGGCGATCTTCGCACCCGTGCCCGATCTGGGCGTCGTCGTCGTCGACGAGGAACACGAGCCGTCGTTCAAGCAGGAATCGACGCCGCGCTACCACGCGCGCGACGTTGCCGTCGTGCGTGCCCGTGATGCGGGCGCGATCTGCATCCTCGGTTCTGCGACACCGTCGCTGGAGACGTGGCACAACGCGCGCGCTGGGCGCTATCGACACTTGAAGCTCTCCTCGCGCATCGGCACGCGGCCGATGCCGAAGGTCGAAATCGTCGACATGCGCGCGGAGTCGCGCGAGGGCGGGGAGACACCGCTGTTCTCGCGGCGCCTCGTAGAACTGTTGCGCCTCGGTCAAGAGCGCGGCGAGCAGTCGATGCTGTTCCAGAACCGCCGCGGTTACGCGCCTGTCCTGTGGTGCCCGTCGTGCGGCGAGACCGTGCGTTGCGCCAACTGTGACGTCGCGCTGACGTTCCACCGGCGCGTCGATCGATCGGTCTGTCACTCGTGCTGCGAGGAGATCACGCCGCCCAAGCAGTGTCCGAGCTGCACCTCGCCGAAGCTGCGTTTCCTGGGCGCGGGCAGCGAGCGCGTCGAGAACGCACTCGGCCGTCTGCTGCCAGGCGTGCGCATCGCGCGCATGGACTCGGACACGATGGTGCGGCGCGAGGACTACGAAAACGTGCTCGACCGCTTCGGCCGAGGAGAAGTCGACGTCCTCGTCGGCACGCAGATGATCGCAAAAGGGCTCGATTTCCCGCGCGTTACGCTCGTCGGTATCGTCACGGCCGATTCGTCGCTGCACCAACCCGACCCGCGCGCGGCCGAGCGCACGTTCCAGTTGTTGGCGCAGGTCGCAGGGCGCGCCGGTCGCGGCGACCTGCTCGGACGCATCGTCGTGCAGACCTCGACGCCCGCGCATCCGGCGATCACGTTCGCTGCCAAGCACGACTTCGAAGGCTTCGCGGCCAGCGAGATGCGCTTGCGACAGGAACTCGGGTACCCGCCGTTCGGGCGACTGCTGCGCGCCGTGTTCGAGGACGAGGACGAAGCGCGCGCGGAAGCAGGCTCGCGCGCGTGCGCCGATGTGTTGCGCCCGTTCGCGACGGGCGGCGCGGTGCTGCTGGGCCCCGCGGAAGCCCCGATCGCGCGCCTGCGGGGCCGGTTCCGTCGACACCTCTTGATCAAGGCGCCCGCAGGTTCGCCGGCGTTGGCGGTGCTGCGCGACCGACTGCTCGCCTGGTCCGAGGCGAATCCGAGGCCGCGCACGATCGTGGACGTGGACCCGGCCTCGCTGCTCTGACTCGCCTGGTCGGTCGGGCTTGGGATCCGTGCGGCTCGTCACGTTCGGTGTCCGCCACGTTCGAGATCGGTCGCGCGAGCGATCTCGCGGTAATCGTGGGATTCTGAAGCGCATCTGGATCCCGCGGCATGAAGACGCAAATGAGTCACTCCGTTCCTCCGCCGGCCGTGCAGGCTCTGCTCGACGAAGCGGCTTGGATCCGATCGCTCGCGCGTCGGCTGGCCCGCGATGCGTCCGAGGCCGACGACCTCGTGCAGGAGACGCTCGCCAGCGCACTCGAACACCCACCGGACCGAGGTCAACAGCGTCGGGCCTGGCTCGCGGTCGTCGTCGCGAACGCGGCACGTGCCCTGCGACGTTCGCGCGCGCGGCGCGAGGTGCGGGAACGCGCCGCGGCGCGTCCCGAGGCGCAGCCGTCCACTGCGGAACTGGTCGAGCGTGCTGGTCTCCAACGCGAGTTGGTCGAGGCGGTGCTGGAACTCGACGAGCCCTACCGCACGGTCGTGTTGCTGCGCTTCTACGAGGGCTTGACGCCGCGTGCGATCGCCGCGCGACTGGGAGTGCCGGTCGCCACCGTGCGCACGCGGACGGCGCGCGCCGTCGCACGCCTGCGCATGCGCCTCGACGACCGCTTCGACGGGGATCGCGGCGCCTGGCTCGCGCTGGTCCTACCGCCGCCGCTCGCGGCAATTCCACCCAAGTACACGCAGGCGCCGCCCGTCGCCGCGGTGCCGCTCTCGATTCCCATCGCCGGAGGAGTCCTCTTGAACGCCAAGCTCGCAGTCGCTGTCGCCGTCGTCCTCGCACTGACCGCGCTGGTGCTATTCCGGACTTCGGGTATGGAACCCAGCTCGCCTCCGGACATGGTCGTCGCCGGGGCGCCCATCGGCGTCGCACCGAACACACCGCCGAGCAGCCAACTCCGTGATGTCGACACGGCGCACGGGCGCAGTGCGGAAGCGCCCCAGATCGCCTCGACGAAGCCCGCCGCGAAGCAGGCCGTGCCCGCGGCGTCCGCACCGATGCTGCGCGGAATCGTGATGGACGGAGACGGCCGTCGCCTCGGCGGTGTTGCCGTCGGCATCGAACGCGGAGAGCACGACGTTTCGACCTTGGCGACGAGCACGGTCGACGGTTCATTCTCGGCGCCTTTTCCAGCGGAGTCCGGGCCGCTCGTCGCAGCGGGATCCGCGTGGTCGACCGTTTTCTCTGCGCAACCGATGCGCGGCGGTCCCGATGCCGTCGTCGTGCTCGCGCCACGCCTGCACCTCGCCGGGTTCGTCGTCGACACGACCGGTGCCTTGATCGCGGGTGCGGAGATGCGGCTCGAGATGCCCGCCGACCTGCGCACGCGCTTCTCGGTGGACATGGATCATTCGGCGCGGATCGATCAACGGACGGCGAGCGACGACGCGGGTCGCTTCGAGTTCGATGCGCTGCCGCGACTGCGCGGCGCGGAACTCGTCGTCACCAGCCCTGGCTTCGACGCACGGCGCCTACCGCTCGAAGAACTCGTCGATCCGTTCACGGTCGTGTTGAACCGACCCGGCCAACTGGCGGAAGTTCTGCAAGGCATCGTCGTGGATGTCGAGGGCCTCCCGGTGGACGACGCGACCGTGGCCTTTGGCCTCGAGACGACACGCACGCAGCCCGACGGCCGTTTCACCTTCCGGCTCGACGATCCGCGCAGTTGGAACGCGCGGATGCGTGTCGTGCCCGAACTCGTGCGCGCAGTCCGTGTCGGTTTCCTGCCGGGGGAATGGGCTGCGCCGGTCGTCGGCGGCAAGCCGACGTGGCCGCCGGGCGTCACGCTGCGACTCGGCGCTGAGGCGCTGACGATCTCGGGCCGCGTGCGCGGCGCAGACGGCGAGCCGCGCGCGGGTCTGCGCGTCTGGGCGCTGGACAGCGAAGTGTTCGGCGCGGGCCGCCGCGGGCCGCTCGTGCTCGAGAACGTGCTGGCCGGCGCGGACGAACGCCTGTGGAGTTTCGTCGAGACGGACGCAGAGGGCCGTTTCGCGCTGCACGGGCTGCTCGCGCGGCCGTACACGCTGCGCGCGCAGGATCCGGCGACCATGCAGATGGTCGACGAGGTCGGCATCGACGCGGGGCGCACGGACGTCGAGATGCGCTTGCCGGCCGATGGTCTGTTCCTGCGCGTGGCCAGCGTCGTGCGCGGACACGACGGCACACCGATCGCGGGCGTGAACATCCACCCGATGTGCGACGTCTACCGCGCGCGGTTCCGCGGGGACGTCGTCTCCACCTCGCACGACGCAGTCGACGGCGTCACGACGGATGCGGAAGGGCGCTTCACTCTGGAGCGCGTACCGCAGGCGCTCGTCTACCTGCGTCTCGACGGCGCGCAGATCCTGCCGCTCGAATACGGTCGCTACGCCGAGGGCGACCCGCGGTTCGAGAACGCGCCGGTGAAGGAGCTGCCGCGCGATCACATCGAGGCGCTCGACATCCGCGTCGACCGGCGTGCGCACGTGCAGATCGAGCTGGCCGATCCGACGGCCGGCGACGCGTTCCAGTTGCTCGACGAACAGGGGCGTCCGATCGAGCTCTCGGTCTTCGAGGGAAACAATCGTCAGGAGGGCATGCAGATCGACCTACTCGAGGGTCGATCTCCGGTCGTATCGGGATCGGACCGCGGTCGCACGCTCGTGCTACTCAAGAGCGGCGTCGAGGTCGATCGACGCAACGTCGCGTTGGATCCGAAGGCGACGACGCATGTCGCCTGGTGAACGCGCGGTCGGCGTCGGCCGAGCGCGATGCGTCAGCTCCCGACCGACACCTTGCGGCCGGACTCGACCAACTCGCGGAAGCGGCGGAAGAGGTGCGCGCTGTCGAGCGGTCCCGGCGCGGCTTCGGGGTGGTACTGAACACTGAACACCGGCGCCTTGGTCGAGCGCATGCCTTCGACCGTGCCGTCGTTCAGGTTGATGTGCGTGATCTCGACACCCTTCGGCAGCGACGTCGGATCGACGGCATACGAGTGGTTCTGCGACGTGATCTCGACGCGGCCCGTCGCGATGTCGCGCACGGGATGGTTCGCGCCGTGGTGGCCGAACGGCATCTTGTGCGTCTTGGCGCCCAGCACGATCGAGAGGATCTGGTGGCCGAGGCAGATGCCGAAGATCGGCTTCTTCCCGATCAATTTGTCGACGGCGGCGATCGCCGGCTTCACGGCCGCGGGATCGCCCGGACCGTTCGAGAGGAAGATCGCGTCGGGATCCATGCCCAGCACGGTGTCGGCGTCCGTGCCCGCCGGCACCACGGTCACATCGAAACCGTCGTGGACCAAGCTGCGGAGGATGTTGCGCTTCGCACCGAAGTCGTAGGCGACGACGCGGTAGCGCTGACCCTCGATGGGGGATGCGAGCCCGGGATACGACGCCTCGTAGCCCTCGCTCCACGTGTACGGCTCGCGGCACGTCACGCCGACGGTCAGGTCGCGACCGTCGGTGGAGGCCGTCGCGCGCGCCTTGGCGACGAGCGATGCCGCGTCGCCGTCGAGCGTCGACACGATGCAGCGCAAAGATCCGTGCTCGCGCACGATGCGCGTCAGCTTGCGCGTGTCCACGCCCTCGATCGCGACGACGCCATTGTCGGCCAGCCACTGCGGCAGCGTCCGCGTCGCGCGGTAGTTGCTCGAGATCGCGGACATCTCGCGCATCACGAACGCTTCGGCCCAGGCCGCGCCGCTCTCGGCGTCTTCGTCGGACACGCCGTAGTTGCCCATCTGCGGGTAGGTCATGATCACGACCTGCCCGGCGTAGCTGGGATCCGTCAGGATCTCCTGGTAGCCCGTCATGGCCGTGTTGAAGACGAGGTCGCCGCCCTTCTCGCCGCGCGCGCCGACCGAGCGGCCTTCCAGAACGAGGCCGGATTCCAGCGCGATCCAGGCTTTGCCGCCGCTCATCGGGTCGATCCTTCGTGGGTGTTCGTCACATGGGTGGTGGGTGTGCGTGGTGTGGATGAAGTCGACGCGCGCGTTGTCGGTGTCGCAGGCGCCGCGAGTCGTCCGGCGCAGCGTGCAGCCGCGAAGCCGGCGCCGAATCCGTTGTCGATGTTCACGACGGTGACGCCCGCCGCGCACGAGTTCAGCATCGCGAGCAGTGCCGCCAGCCCGCCGAGCGAGGCGCCGTAACCCACCGAGGTCGGCACCGCGACCACGGGCACGTCGACGAGGCCGGCGACGACGCTGGGCAGCGCGCCCTCCATGCCGGCGACCACGACCAGCGCGTCTGCTGCAGCCAATGCGTCGCGGTGCGCCAGCAGGCGGTGCAGGCCGGCGACACCGACGTCGCGCAGGATGTCCGCGCTCGCGCCGACGAATCGGGCGGTGACCAGCGCTTCCTCCGCGACGGATTCGTCCGAGGTCCCGGCGCTGACGACGAGGACGCGACCGCGCGTCGGTACCTGCTCGCGACGGTCGATCACGACACAGCGTGCGCGCTCGTGGTGCACCGCGTCCGGGATCGCGGCGAGCAGTGCGCGCGCGGCGTCATCGGGTACGCGCGTCGCCAGACAGCGACCGTGGTGCTCCAGCGCGGCGAGCGCGATCTCGGTCGTCTGTTGCGCGGTCTTACCGGCCGCGAAGATGACCTCGGGCACGCCGCAGCGCGCTTCGCGCTCCAAGTCGAGCCGCGTGTGACCCAGGTCGCGCACGGCGAACGACGAGAGCCGCGCGCACGCCGCCTCGGGCGTCATTTCCCCGCGCTGAACGGCCTCGAAGAGGCTCTTCGTGTCCTGGTTCAAAGCGCGAGCAGGATAGCGGTTGCGATGGCGTTCGCGGAGCTCCAGGGCTGCGGAATGCGCGTGGGCTCGGAGGAATCGCAGGGGTGGTTGCGCCGGGCCGCGTTCCGCTGGCCGCGTTCAGCTGGGAACCGCGTCGAGCGACATCTCGGCCACGCGGCCGGCGCGCAGGAGCTCCCAGCCGAGCCCCGCGATCATCACGGCGTTGTCGGTGCAGTAGGCCGGCGAGGGGAAGTGCACGGTCACGCCCTCGTCCGCCGCGCGCGCGGTGAGCTGGGTGCGCAGGCGCCGGTTGCAGGCCACACCGCCGCCCACCAGCACGGTGCGCACCCGTTCGCGCCGCGCCGCGCGTAGCGTCTCTCCGATGAGGGCGTCCACGACGGCCTGCTCGAACGAGGCGGCGACGTGCTCCCGATCCGGGATCTCCTCGGGGGGCGGCGTCGCGCGCGCGGCGTCTTGGCCGCGCACGTGGTAGAGCACGGCGGTCTTCAGCCCGCTGAACGAAAAGCCCGGTGAGCCGTCCTTCGAGCGGAAGCGTGGGAAGTCGAATCGCCGCGGATCGCCGCGTTCCGCCAAGCGCCCGATCGCCGCGCCGCCCGGGTAGCCGAGTCCCAGGAGGTGCGCGACCTTGTCGAACGCTTCGCCGGCCGCGTCGTCGCGCGTCGCGGCGATCCGTTCCAGTTGGAGCGGCGACCGCGCGCGGTACAGCGCCGTGTGTCCGCCCGACACGACGAGCGCGACGCACGGCCAGGGCGGCGTCTCGAGCTCCATCGCGGCGGCGTACACGTGCGCGTCGATGTGGTGGACGCCGACCAGTGGCTTCTGTTTCACCCACGCGATCGACTTCGCGGCCGAGACGCCGACGAGCAGCGATCCGATCAGGCCCGGGCGCGTCGTCACAGCGACCGCGTCCACGTCGTCGAGCGTCACGTTCGCGGCGCGCAAGGCCGCATCCACGACGGGGAGCAGCTGCGCGAGGTGCGAGCGCCCGGCGATCTCGGGCACGACGCCGCCCCACGACGCATGCTCCTCCGCTTGGCTGTGCACGATCGATGCGAGGACTTGCCGTCCGCCGCGCACGAGCGCGACGGCGGTGTCGTCGCACGAAGACTCCACGCCCAGGATCAACGTGTCGCGCGATGCTTCGCTCACGGTGCCCGCACGAGCGGTTCCGGTCCCGGGCGAACTCCGCGCAAGAGGTCGAGCGCGACGTCGAGCTGCGGATCGTTCGGGGGGACGGGCAGGACGGGGATGCCCTCGACGCGTTCCCACTCCTCCAGCGTTTCGCGCCAGGCTTCGGGCGGGCTCGCGCGCTGCAGGAATTCGTGGATCGAGCGCTGCGTGTCCGCGTCGATCTCCACGAGGACGTCCGGCACGAGACCGTGCGACTCACCCTCGGGCGTGCGGTCGATGCGCTGGCCGGCCGGCGTCTCGTAGCGCGACGTGGTGACCTTGATCGCGCCGCTGCCGTCGCTCAACCGATGGATCGTCTGCACGACGCCCTTGCCGTACGTGGGCAGGCCGACGAGCACGGCCGCGCGGTGATCTTGCAGCGCCCCGGCGAGGACTTCCGCCGCGCTGGCCGAACCGTCGTCGATCAAGCACACGAGGTGAATGCCCGTCCACCGCGCGCCGTCGCGCGTCGCCGTGTGCGTCGTCCGTTCGTGCCGGCCGATCGTGCGCACGATTTCGCCCTCGGGTACGAAGCGCGCGGCGATCTGCACGGCGGCGTTCAGGGTTCCGCCCGGATTGCCGCGCAGGTCGAGCACCAGTCCGGCGAGGCGGCCATGCGACAGGCGTTCGATCGCGAGGTCGAGTTCGTGCGGAGACTCGGCGCTGAACGCGCGCAGCGCGACGTAGCCGATGCGCCGTGTCGCGTCGAGCAGGCGCTCGTGGCGCACGGTCGGCTCGACGACGCTGGCGGTTTCGACGTGAACAGTGCGCTCCGCGCCGTCGAAGCCGACGACAGCCAGCTCGACCTCGCGCGGCTCGGGCGTGGAGACGATCGCGCGGAAACCCTCCTGGCCGATGTCGCTCCACGCGCGACCTTCGACGCGCACGATGCGATCGCCCGGTCGGATGCCCGCGATCTCGGCCGGCCCCCCTGCGAGCGGGAAGAGGACGCGACCTTCGCTGGCCGGTGCGCGCATGCTGACGCCGAGTCCGTGGAAGCGACCGTCGGTCTCGCGATCGAGGCGGGCCAGTTCGCTCGGGTCGTACCAACGCGACCAGGTGTCGAGTCCACCGGCCATTCCGCGCAGCGCGTCGTCGAGGAGTTCCTCATCGCCGATCGGACGGACGTAGGACTCGCGCGTCCAATCGCGCACGGACCGGAAGCGCTCGACGCCGGCGTCGGACTCCGGCCAGAGCATCACGGCCGCAGCAGTCGCCAGCGCCAGACCGGCGGCGAAGGGCAGGATCGGCGGGGTCGCCCTGGAATCGCGGGAGTCCATCGAGTCGGGCGATTCTAGCAGGGCGTGGTGAAAGTCATCCCGCTCAACGAATCGAGCCTTCGCGCTGCTTCGTCGGCCTCGTCACGCCATGCCCAGCGGCGAGGAGGCCGCCTCCGCTGGCGTTCTGTCGGCCTCCTCGCATCGCTTGGGCTCGATTCGTTGAGCGGGATGACTTTCACCACGGCCTGCTGGTCGAACGGCCAGCGCGGATGCAGCACGACCCCGGCCTCGCGTTTCACGGTGGCCGGGGTCGCGGTTTCGGAGTTGCGATTCTCAGGGGCGCGGGTAGCGCAGCGAGAATTTCGCGGTGGAGGAGGTCAGTGCGAGAGCAGCTCCAGCCGCTCCAGCTTCTCGTCGAGCGGGCTCCACGCGAATCCGTGGTTCAACTCGCCATCGGTTCCCGGGATCAACACCCGGAGAGGGTGGTCCTGATCGAGCGAACAACCGAGCCGCTCGAGTTCGCGGCGAACGACGCGCAGTTCACGTCGCTGCACCGACAGGACCGCTTCGACTTGGCCGCGATGCTCGCGACCGCGGCGGGAGTCGCCCAGACCCAGGAGTTCACGCTCGAACGCTTCGATCGCATCCGAACGCTCGCGGATCTCGGCGGTGATGGAACGCAGGAGCGGCAGCAGCGCGCTCGCGCGTTCCGGATCGTAGCTGTGACGCTTCATGGCAACCTCCTAAGGCCCGTGGAACGCCGTTCCCAGGTCGAGCGCACGAGAATTCGCCCGCCGGCCGGCCCCGACGAAGACCCGCGTTCGTGCGTTCGGTTCGCATCGGATCGGCCGCGGCCCGACGTACACTCCTGGACACCCGTCTGGAGCCCTGCCCGCCCAATGACCAGCCCCATCGTCGAGATCACGCGCCGCGAGGAGTTCAGCGCCGCGCATCGCCTGCACGACCCCGGCTTGTCCGCCGCGGACAACGCGCGGCTCTATGGGCCGTGCAACACCGACCACGGACACAACTACGCGTTCGAGGTGACCGTGCGCGGTCCGGTTCCGCCGAACGGAATGGTGATGAACCTCAACGAGCTGATGGCGATCCTGCGCGAGGAAATCGTCAGCGTCGTCGACCACAAGCACTTGAATCGGGATGTGCCGTTCCTCGTAGGAATCATCCCGACCGCAGAAAATGTCGCGGTGTCCTTCTGGAAACGAATCGAGCCGCGCCTCGCGTCCTTCGAGGACGTGCAACTCGTCCGGCTGCGCGTCCAGGAGAGTCGTGACAACGTCGTCGAGTACCGCGGGGAGCACTCCTGAGCATGGACGGATCTTCTCGGACCGAAGCGCAGACCACCGAATCGCTCGTACGCCGGCTGCTGGAGAACTTGGGCGAGGACCCGAACCGCGAGGGTCTCGTGCGCACGCCCGACCGCGTAGCGCGGTCGCTGGCCGAGCTGACGCAGGGGCACGCGCAGAGCGTCGAGGAGGCCGTTGGGAAAGGCGTATTCCACGAGGACTGCTCGGAGATGGTCGTGGTCAAGGACATCGAGTTCTACTCGCTGTGCGAGCACCACATGCTGCCCTTCTTCGGGCGCGTGCACGTCGCCTACATCCCGAACGGACGCATCCTCGGGCTTTCGAAGATCCCGCGCATCGTCGACGTCTTCGCGCGTCGCCTCCAGGTGCAGGAACGGATGACGGTTCAGATCGCCGAGGCGATCCAGCAAGTCGTCGATCCGAAGGGCGTCGGTGTGGTCGCCGACGCGAGCCACCTGTGCATGATGATGCGCGGCGTCCAGAAGCAGAACAGCTCCACGATGACGAGCTGTCTCTTGGGCACGTTCCGCAGCGACTTCCGGACCCGTAGCGAGTTTCTCGGTTTGGTACGCAGCATTGGGCACTGAGGGGTGGGCCCCGAATCGTGGTCGCCCGCGATCGCGATCCGCGGGTTAGGCTCGCTGTCGCCATGAGCCACACCGTGAAGCGCGCCCTCCTGCTTGTCATGCCCTGCCTTCTCGTCACGACGCCCGTGACGTTCGCGCAGTCGGTCGAGCGCGTCTCGGTCTCCACCACAGGTGGCCTCGCGAATCTGGACGTCGACATCACGACGCGCCCCAGTGACGACGGCCGCTTCGTTGCGTTCACGACCTTCGCGACGAACCTCGTGGCACCCGACAA
>JBBQCC010000126.1:0-11680 GCA_038318285.1 Planctomycetota bacterium
GATGAACATCCTGGTCCTGGGCGACCTGGTGAAGCTGACCGAGCAGGAATTGCTCTCGTACAAGAACTTCGGCGAGACGTCCTTGAACGAGATCAAGGAGATCCTGGGCAGCAAGGGGCTGCGCCTCGGCATGGCGCGCGAGGAAGCGGTGCGCAGCATCGAAGCCTCGCGTCGCAAGACGGGCGTCGCGGATCCCTCGGACATCCTGAACAAGCCGATCGCCGATCTGGAACTCTCGATCCGCGCGCGCCGCACGGTCGAGACGCTGGGCTGCTTGTCGGTCGGCGACGTGCTCGCGCACTCCGAGGAAGAACTCCTCGGCATGCCGAACTTCGGTCAGACGTCCCTCGCGGAGCTGAAGCAGAAGCTCACCGAGATGGGACTCAAGCTGAAGTCGAAGCCCGTCTGAGGCGCACGTGTACGAGTACCTCGAGGGCGAAGTCGCCGGGCGCACGCCCGCGCGACTGGTGCTGGACGTTTCCGGCGTCGGGTACGAACTGTCCGTCCCGCTCTCGTCGCGTTTTCCCGAGCGCGGACGCGCGCGCGTCTGGACGCACCTCGTCGTGCGCGAGGACGCGCACATCCTGTACGGCTTCCCCGATCGCTCGACGCGCGATCTGTTCCGCGTCCTGCTCGGCGTGCGCGGCGTCGGGCCGACGGCGGCGCTCGCGATCTTGTCGGGCCTTTCGGCCGAGGACCTCGTGCAGGCCGTCGCGACCGACGACCTGAAGGCGCTGACGCGTCTCAAGGGCATCGGCAAGAAGACCGGCGCGCAGATCCTGCTCGACCTGCGTGACAAGGCGCCGCGCCTCGCAGCCGAAATCGGCGTGCGCATCCCGGCCACGGATGGTGCGCCGCCCCCGCCGCCCGCCGATCCGCACGTCGAGGACGCCGTCGCGGCGCTGCTCTCGATCGGCTACTCCGACAAGGAGGCGCGCAAGGCCGTCGAGACCGCCGTCGAGCGCACGCAGGCCACGCAGGGAACGCACGACCTCGAGACGCTGGTGCGCACGGCTCTGGCGAGCTGAGCGCCGCTCCGACGCCCGCGAACGACCGTCGAATCCCGCACATCGACTCGCACTCACGACGCACACCGCAAACGTCCGAAGCTCTGCCCACATGTCGAACAGCACTCCGAATCGCCTCCCGCCCGCCGAACACCGCATCCTGATCTGCGACGAACTGTCCGCGGCCGCGCTGGACGTCTTCCGTCAGAAGGGCTTCGAGCCAGAAGTGCGCGTCGGCATGACCGAGGACCAACTCGTCGCCGCCGTGCCCGGCGTGCACGCGCTGGTCGTGCGCAGCGCGACGAAGGTGACGCGCCGCGTCATCGAGGCGTCGGACCGCCTGCGCGTCGTCGGTCGCGCCGGCGTCGGCGTCGACAACGTGGATTGCGACGCGGCCACCGAGCGAGGCGTCGTCGTCATGAACACGCCGACGGGCAATACGGTGACGACGGCCGAGCTGGCCGTCGCGTTGATCGTGTCGCTCGCGCGCCACGTGCCGCGCGCCGACCGCCTGATGAAGGCCGGCAACTGGACCAAGAAGGGCCTGACCGGCACCGAGCTGACCGGCAAGACGCTGGGCGTCATCGGCTTCGGCCGCATCGGGCGCGTCGTGTCCGAGCGCGGACTCGGCCTGGGCATGAACGTGATCGCGCACGATCCGTTCCTGGCGCCGAACGCGGCGACGATGCCGGGCGTCGAACTGGTCGGGCTCGAGCGACTGCTGGGCCGCGCGGACTTCGTGACGCTGCACGTCCCCTTCTCCGACGCGACGAAGAACATGATCTCGAAGGAGCGCATCGCGTTGATGAAGAAGGGCGCGCGCCTCGTGAACGCCGCGCGCGGCGGGCTCGTCGACGAGCAAGCCCTACTGGAAGCGCTGGAAAAAGGCCATTTGGGCGGCGCCGCGCTCGACGTGTTCGAGACCGAGCCGCCCGCGAAGGACAGCAAGCTGATCGCGCGCGACGACGTGATCGCGACGCCGCACCTCGGCGCCTCGAGCCACGAAGCGCAACACCAAGTCGCCGTGGACGTCGCCGATCAGATCTGCGAGTTCTTCCTGGACGGTGTCGCGAACAACGCCGTGAACGTGCCCGCCGTCGGCGCCGAAGCACTGCGCGAATTGGCGCCGTGGGTGCTGGTCGCCGAGAAGGTCGGCGCCATGCTGGCGCAAGTGTCGTCGAAGCCCGTGCAGAAGCTCGAGCTGACGATCTCGGGCGAGTTGGCGAAGCGCGACGCGCGCCACATTCCGCTCGCGCTGCTGACCGGGCTGCTGCGCAACCAGGGTCTCGACGCCAGCGTGAACTTCGTCAACGCGCCGGTGCTGGCGCGCGAACGCGGCATCACGCTGTTCGAAGCGCGCGGCCCCGAGGAGATGGGCTTCCAGTCCAGCATCACCGTGCGCGCCAGCGGCGACGAGGGCGCGCGCGCGCACACCGTCACCGGCACCGTCATCGCCCGCAAGCCGATGATCGTCGCGTTCGACGGACTGCGCATCGACCTCGCGCCGAAGGGCCCCGTGCTGATCACGCGCCACGACGACCAACCCGGCGTGGTCGGGATGCTCGGCACCGTGCTGGGCAGCCACCGCGTGAACATCCGCCGCATCGAGCTCGGACCCGCGACGGAGATCACGCCCGCCGGCGTCGGACTCGCGACGGGGATCCTCTCGCTGTACGAGGAACCGACGGCGGCGGCGATGAGCCAACTGCGCGGGCTGGAACCGGTGCGCGAAGTACGTTTGATCCGACTCTGATCCGTACGGAGTCGGGGAGTTCACGCTATTGCGGAGGGAGACCGTTGGCGTTAGCCTCCCCACAGCAGTCGCGCTCCCCGTCTGCATTCTTGGCCCCAGGAACTTCCCCGGAGCCAGGAACTTCCCCGGAGCCAGGAACTTCCCCGGTGAACAGAACTACCCTTCTTTTGGGCCTGATTGCACTCGCGCAGCTGGGCTCGTTGGCCCCCGCCCAATCGACTTTGTGCGGCACCACTTCGGCTCGGCAAGCCGCGCCATTCCAGAGCAGCGGTTGCGGGGCGGACTTGCAAGAGGCTATGGAATACGCGGAGAAGGATTTCCAGGCAACTTGTGCCAACGACGCGAGCATCCTCGGGCTGAACTGCGCGGAGTGCGAGATCGAGGGCGAGTGTATCCAAACGGTCAACTCGTCCTACGGTTCGGGATACTCAAAAACGATCACCTCCAACATCCCCGGGATGGTGTGCGTCACGGTGACCGCTCCCAATGGAGTCTATCGCGTGAACTGCACTTCATGTGATTGAGCACTTCGCTGGTGTCGTTCCCTCGATACCTAGCTAAGGGGCCGGGCTCATAGCTCGGTCCAGTTCCATCGCCCCCGGTGAAGCTCGCCGGGAGCGAAACTTCCAACATGGGAATGGGTCCTGCTCATGAATAGCAAGCTTGCGCGGCTCGCGCTCGGCATGACGCTCGTGGTCTTGGCGATCCTGCTCGGATGGAAATTCTTGACCGCTGAGCGGCGTCCTTCGTCGCCTCCGCCACCCCTCCCAGCAGCCCAGGCCCATCCCACGCCGGCGGTGCCTGTTCAGCCCGAGCCATCCTCGACCCGCACAGCCGAGTTGCCGGTTGGGAAGGAATCCGAGACGGCCACCATTCCCGCCGAAGCCGATTGGGCTGGAACGGCGAGAGTCTTCGATCCCCGCTCAGATGCATGGCTCGAAGGCCATGACGGTATGGTCGTGCTGCACGATCCTACAGCGGGCAATGCCAAGCCCATTCGAGTCATGATCCGCGCTGGACGCTGGACGCTTCCTGCGGACTCGCCGAAACGGCTGGACGTTGTCTACCTCGCTTTCGACTCACGGCAAGCAGCGCCCGAGGCACAAACGCTCGACCTGAGTGCAGGCGCCTCGCTCCAGTTGAATGGGCGTTGGGCCCCACCCGTGACACTCAGGATTGTCGATGGTTCCACCGGATCAGACTTGGACCATGTGGAGCTGCGTAGATGCACGGACCAATTCCAAGAGGAACACCTCGTTCCGGGGCCGCAGGCCGCGCTGGTGGGAGCGGAATTGAAATCACCGATCGAGCTGGACCTCCTACAGGGAAACGGAGTCTATTGGGCGCGAGCACCAAGCTTTGGCTGGGGCCGCATCGCTGTTTCGTACGACACGGGTGGCGTGCGACGACTTGCCCTGCGACCCAACTGTGCGGTTGTGGTCGAAAGCGAGGACATCAACGAGAATTGGCCCCGGGCCATCCGAATCTACCGCAGATTCGGCGCGGAACGCGAGACCGATGCCGAGCCGCCGGGCCCCCTCGTGGCCGTCGCGAAGGTGGTCAGCGGAACCCCGACTCGCTGGGATGACTTCCCAGCAGGATCATGGTGGGCACGATTGGAGACCTATGGCATGCGCTTGGATGTCAAGGCTTCGGAGGCCGTCGCGTTCGAGACGCAACCCGATCTTACAGCTCGGGTCGCTCTCCATGTCGTGGGACGTGAGCCCCCGGACCGCTCGATCCAATTGTCGGGCTCGATCGTCCTGCCGCAGGTGGGTACATGGCCGGAAGTCTCGCTGGACATCGTGACATGCGAGCCGCACGACTCACTCGTTCGCCGGCGGATCACGATCGCCCGCAAGGACATGATCGCTGAGGACTCCGAGAGTTCCACCACGCTGAGTTGGCTCGTGGATCCCGATCCCATGGTGCGCGGGAAGTACGTTCTCGAAGTCCGTCCCTTCCAAGTGCGGCGTGTGGTCGATCTCGTCTCGAGTCCGCACATCGAGGTCGTCGAGGTCCCGACACTATCCGAAGTGACGATTCGCTTTCTGAGCACGGATACCGAGAGCGCCCTGGTGCCGTCCTTCGTGCGTTGGAATCGTAAGGACGCTCCCGAATTCCCACGAGCCAGTTTCAGCACGAGCACGGCCTCCATCCTTGCGCAGACGCAGACTGCGTCGATTCGCTGCGCGCCAGGTTCGATCCAGGTCCACGCCACCTTCGCGGACGGGCGGGAGGCAGAGGGTGTATTCACGGTCCCGCCGGGTGCTCAAGAATTCACGATGCGGGTCCCGGACAGCATCAAGGTGAACCTGGACCTGGCCACCGAGGGTGCTGGCGTGCCGATGAGCCTTGCATGGTGGGACCGCGTCGTCGTCCGAACGATTTCGGGCGAAGGCAAACTCTCACGTTTCGCGAAGATCGCGGACGGCGATTCGATGTCGATCCGTCGCGCGGAACTCTTCTTCACTGCGCCGGGAGAATATCGCATCGAGTGCCCTCCGTTGGAGGGGTTCGAGGATCCGATCCCGACTTCGTTCACGGTGAGATCCCAGGACAATCCCTCGCTCACGGTGGAGCTGGTGTCCCGACTGCCCTGACATCCCGATCCAGCGGCGACACCGAACCCGAGGCTGTTCGGTGCCCGCCGTCCGGCACCAGCGCGGATCGCACCAGCCTTCGCCGCGCAACGAGGAACTGATAGCTTCCCTGCACGAACTCGCATGGAAGACAGAGCCGAACAGGACCGGGCCCTACCCGCACAAGCCGCCCCGGGGAGCTTGTCCCCCGTCGGAGCGACATCGATCCCGCCAGCGTTCGCCGACGGCGCCGCGCGCCAGCTCGAGCACGGTTGGATCGTGGCGAGCCTCATCGGTCGGTTGATCGTCTTCGCCATCCTCGGTGCGGCTGCGTTCACCGCGCTGTTCACGGCGTTCGTCGTCGGTGATTTCGATCGCCAGACCTTCGTCGTCGCGACCGCCTCGGTCGGCGCGTTCGTCGTGCTCGTGCTCGTGCTGGCGATCCTGTGGCCGCGCTGGGAGTACGACCGTGCAGGCTATCGCATCCGACCGGACCGCATCGAGGCCTGGAGCGGCCTCGTCTTTCGCCGCTCCGTCTCCGTGCCGATCTCGCGCGTGCAGTACACCGACGTGAGGCAGGGTCCTGTGCAGCGAAGCAACGGCATCGCGACGCTGGTCGTGCACACGGCCGGCACGATCAGCTCGAGCGTCGAGTTCCCCGGGCTGCCGCCCGATCTCGCGCGCGAGGTGCGCGATTGGCTCGTCGCGCAGACCGGTTCCGATGCCGTCTGAGATCCGATCGACGTTCGACGGCTCGGATCCGCGCGAGAGGCACCTGCATCCCCTCTCGCTCCTGTTCCGCGTCGTGCGCCACGCGCGCGGTCTTCTGTTTCCCGCCCTGGCCGTCTTCTTCTTCTCGCGTGGGCAGGCGTGGCAGATTTGGGCCGCGATCCTGTTCGTGCCGATCTTCGCGATCGACGTCTTCCGCTACTTGACGCTGCGTTGGCGTTACGACGTCGATGAGCTGGTCGTGCGCGAGGGCTGGATCTTCCGTTCCGAACGCCACGTCCCCTACGCGCGCATCCAGAACGTCGACTTGAAGCAGAACGTGCTGCACCGCGCGCTGTCCGTCGCGGAAGTTCGCATCGAAACGGCGGGTGGCAGCGAACCGGAGGTGTCGTTGTCCGTCGTGTCACTGGCAGCCTACGAAGAGCTGCGCGAGCGCGCGTTCGCTGGGCGCGCGGCCGCACAGGCCGCGGCGGTGGCGCCGCCGGATGCGGACGCGACGTACGCGCCCGCAGCACAGCCTTTCGCCTCGAAACGCGAGGAAGAGCCCGTCGAAACGCTGCTCCGGCTCTCGCCGCTCGACGTGTTGCTGCTGGGACTGCACCCCGGTCGCGGTCTCGCGATCCTCGCCATCCTGTGGGGTCTCGCGAACGAGATCGGCGTGTTGGATCGCTGGCACGATCAGTTGCCGGATGCACTGACGCCGGACGGCTCCACCAGCGCACTCGCAGGCGTGGCAGCGATCCTGCTCGTCGGCGGCGGAATCCTGGCGTTGTTCGTGTTGTCGCTCGGCGCGTCGATCGTCGAATTCGCGAACTTCCGACTCGAGGCCCAGGGCGGCGTGTTCCGCGTGCGGCGCGGGCTCTTGACGCACGAGGTGCAGACGATCCCACGCGGGCGCATTCAAGTCGTGACGGTCGAACACCCGTGGCTGCTGGGCCTGCTCGGCCGCGCCCGCATCCACGTGCGCACCGCCGGCGAGGACGCCGGATCTGACCGAGCACACCGACGCGGCCGCCACTTCGCGCCGATCGTGCGCCGTGAACGCGTGCCCGAACTCCTGCGACGTATCCGCGGCGAGCTCGATGTCGAGCACGTCGACTGGCGTCCGCTCGGTCGCACGGCGCCGCGGCGGTTCGTGATCGGCGGGCTGCTTGCGGCCGCACCGATCTGCGCGCTGGCCATCGTGCTCGTCGACTGGATGGGGGTCGGACTCGCGGTGGCGATTCTCGTGTGGACCGTCGTTGTCGCGCTGCGTCGCGGCCGACGTGCCGCGTGGTCGCGCGAGCCGTGGGGCGTCGTCGTGCGCGACGGCGCGTTCTCGACCGCCGAACACGCCACGTTCGTGGACAAGATCCAGTCGGTGGATTGGACCGAGAACCCGCTCGACCGGCGGCATGGTCACGTGACGCTGTACGTGGACACGGCCGGCGCAGCGCGCAAGGGCCATCCCGACGTCTCGATCCACTACCTCCAGCGCGAAACGGCCGAAGCGCTGCGCGAGGACCTCGTCGGCGCGGCCTCGAAGGCGCGCTTCCGCTGGTGAAGCGGGCGTCGACGTCCGCTAGCCTGTTCGCGCTCCAGCATCACGACGCGAAGCGCCGATGAGGCCGCTTCGAACCCGAGACGACACGCCATGACGACCGCGAAACCCATCCTCTGGATCCCCGGACCGACCGAAGTGCGCCCCGCGATCCTCGCCGAGTGTGCGCGCCCGATGATCGGACACCGCTCGAAGGCGATGACGACGCTGCAGGAGCGTCTCGATCCGCATCTGAAGTTCGCCTTCGGCCTGAAGGATGGCTCGGGGGACGGCTCCGACGCCAGCGTCGCCGTGCACACGTGCGCCGGCACGGGCTTGATGGAGTCGTCGCTGCTGGGCGTCGGTCCGCGCGTCTTGTGCGTCGTGAACGGCAGCTTCAGCAAGCGCTTCCACGAGATCGCGGTCGCCCTGGGCAAGGACGCGGTGAAGCTGTCTGCGCCGATGGGTTCGCAAGTCCCCTACGCCGACATCGAAAAGGCACTGCGCGAGCAGGGCCCGTTCGATGCGCTGACGATCGTCTCGAACGAGACGTCGACGGGCGTGCGCACGCCGCTGGCCGAAATCGCCGCGGTCACGAAGAAGTTCCCCGACGTGATGGTGCTCGTCGACTTCGTCAGGTACATCGCCGGCGCGCCGATCGACTTCGACGAGAACGGCTTCGACTTCGGCTTCGCCGGCATCCAGAAGGCGCTCGCGCTGCCGCCGGGCCTGACCGTCGCGTGCGCGTCGAAGCGCTACCTCGAAGCCGCGAAGGCGCGCAAGCAGCGCGGCTTCTATCTCGATCCGGTCAAGGTGTTCGAAGGACACGCCGCGCGCGCGACGATGGCGACGCCGGCGATCTCGCTGTACTACGCGCTGGCGCAGCAGCTCGAGGACATCTCGGCCGGCGTGACGTTGCCGGACAATCAACGCGGCAAGACCGGCAAGGCTGCGTGGCAGGCGCGCTTTGACGAACACACGCGCATGCAGCAAGTCACCGAGGCGTGGGCTTCGAGCAACGACCTCGAGTTGTTGCCCGCACCGGCGTTGCGCTCGACGACGATCTCGTGCGTGCAGGCCGGCGACCTCGACGTGCCCAAGTTCCTTGCCGCGATGAAAGCTGCCGGGCACGAGCTGGGCAACGGCTACGGCGACCTGAAGGACAAGACCTTCCGCATCGGTCACATGGGCGACCACACCGAGGCCGGGTTGCAAGAGATGCTGCAGCTCGCGGACGACGCGATCGCGGCGCAGCGGACGGCACAGAGTCGCTGATGTTTCCGGGCGGGCCCGCGCCGCGGGGCGGGCCTGCGAGGTCGGTGGATGCGCGGCATCGGTCCGTCCAGGGAGTCTGGGCAGCGGGGACGGGAGATCCACGTGCGATGCGTGCTCGCGTCGACCGGGATGGCGAGCACGAGCCCGGACCGACGGCTCGCTCTCGCCAGATCGAGCTCGGTCGGTCGCTTCCCGAGTCCTGTGCTCGAGTCCGGTGATCGAGTCCGGTGATCGAACGGCTTCTTCGAAGTTCGCGCGGAAACTCGGAAGGTTGCCGCTCAGCTCGCGGCGGGCTGCGGCTTCGGCACCTCGTTCGCGGATAGCAGCCCTGCGCGGCGCCACCCCGTCGTGAGCAGCCACGAACGAGCCGTCGCGATCGGACTCGGACCGCGCGCGATGCGATCGAGCCAACCGCGAAACCATGGGCCAGACGAACACGCGTCGATGCCGGTGAGGCGCGCGCCGTGCTTGCGTGCGTTCTGCAAGACGTAGACGAGCGCGTTGCGGACCTCGCGCGGCGTTCGCAGGATCCGCGCGTGGGTGCGGTCGGCGAACACTTTGCCGCGGCGACCCCAGTGACGGTTCAGCGCCTTCGCGATCCGCACGAGCAGACCTTGCATTCCACGCGCGATCGAACGCGCGCCCTCGGCCTCGGCCAGGACGCGCACGTGATTCGTCTGCCGCGAATCTTCGACCGGGCGGTTTCGCGGACTCCATCGGCATCGCCAGGTCGAACGGAGAGCGTGAGCGATTCGACGAGCGACGCGTGCCAGCGACAGCGGGTCGCTGCACGGTCCGAGTGCACTGCCAACCCTCGGAGCCCGCGGATCGATTCCGCACAGATCGCGCATCCTGCTCACACACACCCCTGTGCGCCCAACCGGCGGCGCTCCTTGCACACAAGACCCATCGACTCGACACCGGTGCGCCCGATCGATCACGACCCGAGGATCAGGCGCACACGCCCGTGCGCGTCGCGGGCCGGTCGCAGTCGCCCCGCTTGCAACCCTCGTCCTGCGCTCGCCGACATTCAGCCCGCGACCATGCGCTTGCGTTTCGCCAGCTCGAACGCGATGCGACGCACGTCCTCGGGAGACAGTCGGTGCAACTGGTGCACGAGCGTGCGGTCGGGCTCGACCGCCGGGAACTCGCCGGCTTGCACGAATTCGTCCAGGACGCGCAGCAGGTCGTCGAGCAAGCGCGCGTAACCCGCTGCGTGCGGCGTCGCGCCGAAGCCGCCCTCGACGCCGTCCAGGATCTGCGCGAGCGCGATGCGCGGGTCGGCCACGGAGGCCAAGGCGGTCAGCTGCGCGCGGTACTCGAGGTCCTCTTGCACGTGCTGCGGTGAAAACCCGGCATTCGCGAGCAGGGCCAGCACGCGCGGCCAGTGCGACCACAGCGGCAGGAAGCGCGTGCGGTCGCACAGGTGCCCTTCCTCGTGCGTGCTGCTGACGGCGATCAGTTCGTCGAGCGTCATCGCACCGAGCGCACGCTCCGGTCCGGCCCGCTCGCGCAGCACCGCGAGCCGCACTCGATCGGATTCGTCGAGCAGCGCAGCAGCCGAAGTCCGCTCGCGCACGCCGTCCTCGCCCGCGCGCGCCGCGAGGCCACGCACTGCCAGAGCCCGCTCGACCCGTGCCGGATCCGCCGCGAACGTGCGCGCCAACGTCTCCCACGCGGAGAGTTCGTTGCGCACCTGATCGACGTCGATCCAATAGCCCTCGTGCAGCGCGGCGCCGGCGATGCGTGCGCCGGCACGACCCGCGCGGCTGGGAACGTCCGCGCCTTCGCACCACGCGACGGTGCCGTGCCACGGCACGCCCAGGTGTTTGCCCGCACGTTGTTCGATTGCCAGCAGCGGCAGCACGGATCCGTCGGGACCGTCGCCGCCCAGCGCACCGAAGATCCCGAAGCGGCCGAGCTCCGCCAGCGCGGCCGCGATGCCCTGCACCGGCACGCCTTCGGTGCCGAGTCCCTCGCGTTCGTCTTCCGCGGACAGCGTAGGCCCCGGGTGCACGACTTCCGCGACTCCGGCGTAGCTGCGTCGCGGGGAATGCACGAGGTCCGCGCGCGTTTGCTCGAGGTCCGCATCGCCGCCGCGGAAGGCGCGCACGTCGGCGACGTAGGGTGCGAGCGCGGCGAGCAGTTCGTCGACCGTGCGCGGAGGTTCGACGCGCAAGTTGGCCGATCCGCCGGGATTCGACGGTGCGCTCGTAGCCGAGGTCCTCGACGCGGTCGCCGCGGTGGCCGCGCTCGCACGGCGCCGGCTCATCGCACTGTCGATGGACTGCAGAATGCGTCGCGTCGCGTTCAGGAACGTGATGCCCGACAGCGCACGCGCGTCGAGTTCCACAGCTCGGTCGAGGTCCGCGCTGCCGAGCTGCCCCGCGACCGCGCGCGCTTCGAGCAGCCAGCCGGCGTCGATCAGGGCGGCGCAGAACGCGCGCAGTCCACCCGCGCCTCCATCGCTGCCCAGCGCACGCACGGTCTCGACGACGCGCGCCAGCCGCGGATCGCTCGGCATCCCGTCCGTACCGCGCGCGACATTCGGGAGGTCGGCGAGCCAGCGCTCCGTCGCGCCGCGGAAGTCACCCGCAGCGAAACGCGCCGTGCGCAACAGCGAACCGCGCGGCGGCTGTGCGCCTTCCGCGGCTAGACCGCGCTCGAGTAGCCCGAGAGACAGAGGAGAGGGCGACTGTTCGAGCAGAATCTCGGCGCGTTTGCGGTCGCGCGCGGCACCCGCTCGTGCCGCCAACGCGAGCACGACGCGCCCCGGGTCGAGCGGCGTGATCGTGCGATCGATCGCTGTCGTCAG
>JBBQCC010000127.1:0-11583 GCA_038318285.1 Planctomycetota bacterium
GTGCTCGAGCGATCGCGCGCCGCCGGCGTGTCGCGCAGGCTCTGCGCGGCCTTGCGGCGCAGGTAGCCGTCGCCGGTCGATTCGACGACGATCGCGCGCAAGGCCTTTTCGCCGCGCGGATCGGGGTGCAGGCCAAGTTCCGCGACGGCGCGCACACGCGCCGAGCCTTCCTGGAAGAGGTCCGTCGCGACGTCGCACAGCTCGGGCACAGGCGAGCGGCCCGTCTTGTGACAGGCGACGACCCAGCCGCGCAGCAGCAGCTCGACCGGCGGCGCCGTCTGGTGGCGCGTCGAGCGCAGGAGTAGGGGACGGATCAGCTCGAGCGCGCGCTCGGGCGCGACCTCGGCCAGGAGCAGCGCGGCCTCGGTGCGCAGGCCCAGGTCGGGGCCGTACTCCGTGGTCAGGTTCTCGAGCAGCGGCAGCGTGTCGGCTGTGGCCGCGTGCGCCGCGACGCTGATGAGGCCCGTCTCGATCGCGACGTCCTTCTCGGTCCGGGCCTGCAGGGCGCGCAGCGCGGCGCGGCCGACCTCCGGACCGGCCTGCGACAGCTCTTCCTTCAGCTCGTTCCCGCGGTGGAAGTGTGCGTCGGAGATGTCCGAGGTCACGGTCTTCGGGATCGGCGAGAGGGCCTCGACGAGCTCGGCGATGCGCTGGTCCGGCGTCGCCTTCGAGGCCGCGTCCGTCGCGTCGGAGCAGGCCAGCAGCCCGAAGGGCGAGCAGGCGGCCAGGAGGCCGAGGGTCAGGATTCGCTTCATGCTGTGCACACTCTCACGTCTCGCGAGCGATTCGTCACGCGGCAGAGGCGGGGGCAGGCACGCGGCAGCCGCGCGAGAAGTGTGCGAAAGCGCGCGGCCCACCGGCCCTCACGTCGGCTGAGGCGTCCACCGACGAGGCGGCACGCTCCTTGACCTCTCCGTCGCACCACTCCATCCCCGCATGGTCGTCCAGTCTGGCAGGGCTGGCAACTGCTGCGCCACCAGGCGCAACCAGTGACGGCAGGCGATGCGGAAATCCGTGGCAACCCTTCGAACGCTGAGGCTAGAGTGCGCCGCCCCATCCACCCGAGCCGGGTCCCCCGGCGCGCTGTCCCAGCGTGTCCGCGTGGTCCGATCCCCCCTCCTCCGGCTCCGGATTGTGGGCAGCAGAGCCCTGGTCCGCATCGACCCTTGCACAAAGCCATGAACGTACTCGGTCGTTCCCTGACACTCTCCGGCCTCCTCCTCGGCCTCGCCGCGTGCTCGGGCGGCGGTGGTTCGTCCGGTGGCACGATGTTCATCGAGACCTGCACGCTCGGCTGCGGCAGCGGCCAAGGCGGCACGCAGGTCAGCTGCCAGTTCAACCAGGCGGCGGTGAACCAAGAGATCGCGGTGTTCTTCTCGGAACCCGTGGACCCCAGCTCCATCAGCTCCGCGTCCTTCCAGATCATCGACGTGACGTCGGGTGCCTCGCCGAACGGAACCCGCTTCCTCGATCCGAACAACTCGCGCAAGGTGCTCTTCCGCCCTTCGGTCACGTTCCAGGGCGACGGCTCGATCAGCTTCGGCTTCGACCAGGACGCGACGTACCGCGTGCTGCTCCCCGGCACCAGCCAGGGTGACCCGGGCCCGTTCATCGAGAGCGTGAGCGGTGGTCGCAACTCGAGCCGCCTGTCGTGCGATATCCGCACGTCGCAGCCCGCGGTCGACCTCGTGCCGGGCGCGCCGACTGTCCAGATCTTCGTCAAGAAGGCCAACCTCGCCACGCCGGACGTCAACGACTTCATCCCCGACGTGCTCGTCACGGGCTCGCCGGTCGTGACCGACGTGTGGCGCGGCTCGGACATCAAGTTCGTATTCAACGACCTGATGAACCCGGCCACGCTGGCAAACCCGGCGACGGGCGACGCGGCGTTCGTCACGGTCGAGGTCGACCTCGACGGCGACCTCTCGACCGCGGACCGCACGCCGCTGTTCGGCTCCTACGTGGTCCAGCTCGACCCGGTCGTGCTGCGCACCACGATGACCTTCACGCCGCTGAACGGCATCCCGTCCTCGGGTTCGTTGGACCCACTCGTGAACGACAACGGATTGCCGCGCAAGGTGGTGATCACGGTGCCGAACAACCTGCAGGACGTCGCGATGAACCCGCTCGCGAACCCGATCACGGCCTCGGTCGTGCCCGAGTTCGTGCCGATCGCGCCGGTGACCTTGCCCGACGCGGACGGGGAGAACTTCACGAACTCGGCGAACCAGGACGTGTCCCACTCGGCCGCGGGCCGCACGGACCTGCCGATGTGGGCCAACGGTCGTCTCACCCGCGCGTGGGGCGGCGGCCGCGGTCGTCTGGGCGAGCTCATCCTGCGCACGGGCACGACGCTGACGTTCGACACGGACAGCCAGACGTTCCCGCTCGACCTGATGGGTCCGCACGACCTGATCACGAACGAGACGCCAGGCGTCGACTACAACGCGCTGGACACCACCGACTGGCCGACGATCACCGTTACCGACGGTGTCTTCGAGTTCACGAACTTGCTCATCGAAGCGGGCGCCACGCTGCGCTTCACGGGTTCGCAACCGGTGCGACTCTTCGTGCGCGGGACCGCGAACGTCCTGGGCCTGATCGACATCAGCGGCGTCAGCCCGGCCCAGCACAACTCGATGGACAGCCTGGGTGGCATCGGCGGCACCGGAGGGCCCAACGGGGGCCGCGGCGGGGACGGCGGTACGCGCTACGACTTCAACGCGGGCAACTCGATGCTCACCGTCGGTGCGGTGGACCTCATGCCGGGTGTGGAGGCCGTCGACGGCGGCATCGGTCAGGGCGTGGGTCAGAACGCACAGCTCGCGTCCGGATTCGGCGGTCAACACTGGCCGATCGCGACGCCCATCGACCGGAACCTGAATCCGCCGGCGAACATGGACCTCCACATCTCGCTCATCGACTTCACGGATTGCTACTCGGTGCAATCCGGTCGTCCCGGCGGCGGCGGGGCCTACGCGACGAACGGCGGAGCGGGCGTACCGATGTCGCCCGTCGCGCTGAGCGACGACGGCTTCCCGAACACTCCCGGTCCCGGCCAGGGTGGTGGGGCGGCCGGCAACAACACAGGCCTGAACATCGAGGCTCCTGGCTCACCCCCGATGGTGCGGCGTCTCGCGTTCGAGTCCGGCAACCTGCGCGGCGGCTCGGGTGGCGGCGGTGGCGGCGCGGGTGTGTTCGGCACCTCGCTGAACAACATCTTCAGCTGCGGGCTCGGGGCGGGCTCCCTGGTCGAGAATTGGCGCGATCACTCCGGCGCTTCCGGCGGCGGCGGTGGCGGAGGAATGCAGTTCGTCAGCGGTGGACCCTCCCTCTCGCTGAGCGGTCGGATCGACGCCGGCGGCGGCGACGGCGGAAGTGGAATCCCCGCGGTTCCGAGCGACGTGGACCAGATCACACTGCGCACGAAGCGGGCGATGCCGGGCGGCGGCGGTTCGGGTGGTGCCATCCGCATCCAGGCCGTCAACTTCCCCGACTCGGCGCTCAGCACGACGCTCCCGCCGCGCCTCGACATCTCGGGCGGCACGGGCGGCATGAACTCGCACGCCGCGCGTGGCGGCGACGGCGGAGCGGGTCTGGTGCGTCTCGAAGGCCTGAACACGTCGCCCACGGCGGCGGCAGTGGCTTCGCTGCTGGCGCCGACGGACGTGGCGATCGTCGGTACGAACGCGCAGAACGTGCTCTCGGTGGGGAGCTGGGGTTTCCCGCGCCTGCGACCGGAGTCGTACACCAGCGCGATGTCGTGCTGGATGCGGCCCAACGTCTCGTTCTTTCAACTCGTCTTCGTGCCCGACTCCCCGGGCAATCCCGACCCGGCGCTACGCTACGGCTGGGACATGAACGTGCTCTACGGCTCGCCGGCGCAGACATACAGCTACCGCGACCCGGCGAACAGCCCCTTCGCGGGCCAGAGCTTCGAGCAGCGCTTCGGCAATCAGTTCGACGGACCGGCGCCCGGTGCCTACATCATCGTGCGCTTCCAAGGTGCGCGTGCGGCCGGTGACCTCACCGACCTCTGCAACGTGGACCCGGCCCTGCAGCTGGTGCCCGGATCGCTCACGCCGTGGGTCACGAATGCGTCGGACCTGAACCAGTTCAGCCCGCAGCCGAATCTGATCCGTTTCGCGGTGACATTCGACTTCGCGGCGACGATCGGCAGCGAGCAGGCCCAGATCCAAGGCATCACGGGTTTGAAGATCCGCGTCCAGCCGGACTGATCGGTTCCGAGCTCGAACGAGCCGACGCGAGCGGAGGGTTCCCTGCGGACTCTCCGCTCGCTGACTTCCTGCAGGATGCGCGGCGACTCTTCACGACGGCCGGAGTCACCACAGCGCGGATTGGATCCCGCGAAGTCGCCCGCGCCGGTGCGCAAGCCCGCCGCGCACACATCCGACCATGAGCGTTCCCCGAACCTTCGTCGTCCGAGCGCGTTGCGCGCTCGCGCCCGACGGCCGCTGGGCCGAGGGCGGCGGCGTGCTCGTGTGCGGGGGGCGCATCGAGCGATTCCTCGACACGTCGGCGGCCGTGCGCCGCACGGGAGCGCCGATCGAGGACTGCGGAGATGCGCTGCTCCTACCTGGCTTCGTCGCCGCGCACACGCACCTCGACCTGGCCGGGTTCCACCGCCGCGTTCCTGCGGGGCGCGCCTTCCCCGAATGGATCCGGACGCTGCTCGCGGTGCGCGCGTCGATCGATCCGGACACGCTCGCCGCCGCGACGCGTGCTTCGGCCGAGCGACTCCTCGCGCAAGGGACGACGTGCGTGGGCGACATCGACGCGTCGGGGCGTCTCGCGTCCGTCGCGGACGGTTTGCGCCTGCGCGTCCGACGCTACCGCGAAGTGCTCGACGCGGGCGACGCGCAGCGTTGCGCTGAATCGTTGCGCGGGCTCGACGCCGCGCCGCGCCGTGATCCGCTGTGGTCCGAGGGCATCTCGCCGCACGCGCCGTACACGGTCAGTTCGTCGCTGTGGGCCGCCGTCGGAACTCGCGCACGCAGGCGTCGCCTTCCGGTCGCGATCCACTGGGCCGAGACGACCGAGGAGCGCGCGTGGCTCGAGCGCGGTGACGGCCCGTTCCGCGGTCTGCTCGCGCACGCGCCGCTCCGGTCCGGTCTGGACGCGATCGATGCCGCGGGGATGCTCGGGCCGCGCACGGCGTTGATCCACGGGAACGACGCGACACCGGCCGAGCGCGAGCGCGTCGCCCGATCCGGTGCCGTGCTCGTGCACTGTCCCGGGACGCACGCGTTCTTCGGTCGCGCGCCATTCGACGCGGCGGGTTGGCGCGCGGCGGGCGTGCCGCTCGCCCTGGGCACCGACTCGCTGGCCAGCAACGACGACCTCGACATGGCGCGCGAGATGGCTCTGTTCCGCGCGCAGCACCCCGAGTTCTCTCCGCTGGAGGTGCTCGAACTCGCGACGCGCGCCGGAGCGCGGGCCCTCGGCCACACCGGCCGCGTCGGAACGCTGGCCGCAGGCGCCCGCGCGGACCTCGTCGTGCACGACGCGGAGGGTCGGGACGCGGAGGAACGCGTCGATGCGCTGACGCACGGCCGGACTTCCGTGATCGCCGTCTGGGTGGAAGGAAAGCGCGTCCAAGCCCGTCCCGGCACGGATTCTCCGACCTCGAGAATCGGAAAACCCCGCGTCCGGTCGCAGAATGGCGGCTCCCCGCCGGCCCCATGATCCAACCCACGCTCACCGACCCGAGTGGGGCGCAAGCCCGCGCCCTCGAACTCCTGCGCACCGGTCAGCGCTTCTTGCTCTGCGGCCACGTTCGCCCCGACGGCGACTGTCTCGGTTCTCAGGCGGCGCTGGCGAGTGTCCTGAAGTCGATGGGCAAGGAAGTCTGGATCGTGAACGCGGACGCCCCGGAGGCGCGCTACGACTACCTCGCACGGGACGTGGACTTCGGCGTGTACCGCGGCGGCGATCTGCCGCGTCATGATGTGTCCGTGTTGCTCGACTTCTGCGAGCTGTCGCGCACCGGCCCCATGGAGCCGGCGCTCGCCGCGCACGCATCGAAGAAGCTCGTCGTCGACCACCACGTGCCGCCCGGTGCCCCGTGGTGGGACGAGTCGTACGTCGACGTGAGCGCGTCCGCGACAGGCATCCTCGTCCGCCGCATCGCCGGGCAACTCGGCGTGAAGCTCGACTCCGTCGCCGCGCGCGGTGTCTTCACGTCGCTGGTCACCGACACGGGCTGGTTCAAGTACAGCAACACGGACGCCGAGACGTTGCGCACGGCAGCGGAGATGGCGGCGCTCGGCGTGGTGCCGTCCGTCGTCTACTCGGCGTTGCACCAGCGACAGCCGCTGGGGCATCCGCCCGCGATGGCGCGCGCGCTCGAGCGGCTCGAGTACTTCGCCGACGGGCGTCTCGCCGTCGTGGACATCCCGATCGGCCCCGAGGACTCGGGCGCGTTGGACACGGACGAGGTTCTCGACGTGCTGCGCGCGGTCGAGCGCGTCGAGGTCGTCCTGCTGGTGCGCGAGGTGGCGACGGGCGGCGTGAAGCTTTCGGCGCGCAGCAAGGGCGATTTCGACGTGCACGCCCTGGCGCGCCAGTTCGGCGGCGGGGGACACAAGAAGGCCTCCGGCGCGACGATCGCAGGCAAGACGCTGGCCGAGGCGCGGGCGCAGCTCGTGGCCGCGGCCCTCGAGACGCTCGGCGCGGGAGCCCGGATCCCGGGATGAAACTCGCCGTCATCTCGGACCTGCACAGCAATCGTGCTGCGCTCGAAGCCGTGTTCGCGCACGTCCGCGCGCAGAACATCAACCGCATCGTCTGCCTCGGCGACGTCATCGGCTATGGACCGGATCCCGAGTACTGCGTCGACCTCGTGCGCGGACACGCGGAGTGGTGCCTGCTCGGCAACCACGACGAGGCGCTGTTCGGCGGCGCGGAGGACTTCAACCCGCACGCACGCGCCGCGATCGAGTACACGCGCGAGCGCATGCTGCCGCGCTGGTACAGCTCGAGCGAGCGCAAGGCGCGTTGGGAATGGTTGCGCGTGCTGGAGAAGGAGCGCAGCGAGGGCCGGTTCCTGTTCGTGCACGGCAGCCCGCGCGATCCGGTGCGCGAGTACGTGCTCAGCACGGACGGTTTCCTGAACCCCGAGAAGATGCGCGACATCTTCGCGCACTTCGGTGCACACGAGGTCACGCTCGCCGGGCACACGCACCAGCCGGGGCTGCACGACCAGGATCTGCGCTTCCACGGACTCGACGGTCAGCGCACGGCGACGATGGACCTGCCGCGCGGCCAGCGCTTTTTCCTCAACGTCGGTTCGGTCGGGCAGCCGCGCGACGGCGACAACCGCGCCTGCTACGCCGTGCTCGAGGACGAGTCCGTCACGTGGCATCGCGTCGCGTACGACTACCGATCGACGATGGAGCGCATCCGCCAGACGGGCGTGCTGCCCGAAGTCCTCGCGCGACGCCTCGAGATCGGGAAGTAGAACTCGGCGGGCGGGGCCGAATGCGTGCGGACCGGCGCGTCGCGGACGTGCCGCGTCAGCGGAACAGCAGCATGTTGCGCACGACGTGCCCGACGATCTGCGGGTTCTTCTTCATGCGGCGCAGGCTATAGGCGCGCCAATCGGGTCCGTAGGGCACGTAGACGCGCACGGCGTGTCCAGCCTTCGTCCAGCGATCCCACAGCTCCTCGCGCACGCCGAGCAGGACCTGGAACTCGTACTCCTGCGCGTCGTATCCCGCCGCCTGCACGATGCGGATGCACGAATCCGCCAGGTGTTCGTCGTGCGTCGCGATGCACGGCCGCGCGCGGCGCTCGACGAGCTTCTGCATGCACTGAACGAAGGCTTCGCGGATGCGGATCGGGTCCGTGTGTGCGATGTCCGCCGGCTCCAGGTAGATGCCCTTCACGATGCGGACGTCCAGCGGGCCGGGTGCGAGCCGGTCGATGTCGTCGATCGTGCGGAAAAGACGCGCCTGGAGCACGATGCCGACGTTCGCTTGCTCCCGTCGCAGGCGCTCGAACACGCGCAGCGTCGCGTCGGTCGTCGGATGGTCCTCCATCTCGACGCGCAGGAACAAGCCGAGTCCCTGGCAGTGCCGCGCGATGCTCACGTAGAGCTCGAACGCGAGGTCCTCGGAGATCGAGATTCCGACGTGCGTCGGCTTCACCGAGACGTAGCAGTCGAGCTTGCGCTGCGCGACGGCCGTCGCGGCCTCGAGATAGTTTTGTGCGACTGCGCGCGCCGCGCGTTCGTCGGCGATGCCTTCGCCGAGGATGTCGATGATGCCCGGGTGACCGCGTCGCGCGAGTTCTTCGAGCCGCGTCAACGCCTCGGACAGAGTTTCCCCGGCGATGTAGCGCGAAGCGATCCGGCGCATGATCGATTTGGGGACGTGGGGCAGAGTCGCCAGGACGAGCCGATTCAACACGCGCAAGATCTCCAGCCGAAAAGGCGCGGCAGTGTACCCGGCTGCACGACACGGCAAGAGCGGGGTCCGATGCCTCCTGCGCGTTCCCGAGAGTCCGTGAGAACGTCGCACCCCGACGCGCGGGACCGCGCTTCGCCGGGACCTGACCAGTCGCTACCTTCGGGCCCGTGACCGAGCAAGGCCAACCGGACGCGGTCGTCGTCCTCCTCTCGACGGCTCCCGACGTGGAGGTCGCGAAACGCATCGCGCGCGCATGGGTCGAGCGGCGACTCGCCGCCTGCGTCCAAGTGCTCCCAGGGATGACGAGCACGTACCGCTGGCAGGGCGCCATCGAGGAATCGAACGAGGTGTGGATCCTGGCCAAGACCGTGCGGTCGCGGCTCGCCGAACTCGAGAGCAGCCTGAAGGAACTGCATCCCTACGCTACCCCCGAGTGCATCGCCCTCGACCCCGCGCACGTCTCGGCGCCCTACCGCGCATGGCTCACCGCCGAAACAATCTGATCGCGGCGATCGCCGCGCTCGCGCTCGGCTGCCGGCACGAGCGTCCGGGCATCGAGCCCCGGCACGTCCTGCTCGTGACCGTCGAGGGACTGCGCGCGGATCGCTGTTCGTTCCTGATGCACGATCGCCCGACGACGTGGGTGCCGAGCGACGCGCTGATGCGCGAGGAACACCGCGCGTTTGGACTCGACGACCTCGCGGCGGACGGCGTCGTCTTCGCGAACTGTTTTGCACCCTCGCCGGTGCGCGACGTGTCGCTGGCGGCGCTGGCGAGCGCGCGCGCGCCGCTCGAGAACGGCGTGACACAGCCCGGTGATCGCCTGCCCGGCGAGATGATCACACTGGCCGAGGCTTTCCGCGCCGGCGGCTTCTCGACCGCGGCATTCCTCGGCGGCGCGAACCCGCCCGACGATTCGTTCGGGCAGGGGTTCACGACGTTCGAGTCGGACTTGACCGACCTCGAAGCGCTGCGCGCCGCTGCGAAGTGGCTCGCGCGCGATCCCGGCGACGACGAGCGCACGTTCGTGTGGGTGCACCTCTCCACGCTCGCGACGCCGTGGATCCCGCGCGAATCCATCGCCGAGGCCGACGCGATCCTGGAGGGCCGCGTGTTCGTCGACCCCGAGTACGCCGGTCCGCTCGACGGCTCGGCCGCGAGCTTCACCAGCGTGAACTCCGGCGCCTACGCGCCGACTCCGGCGGACCGCGACGCGCTGCGCGCGCGCTACGACGCACAGATCGCGTACCTGGGCGCGATCCTGTGGACGGGCTTGTACGGCGCCTACGACTTCCACACGGCGCCGGCCGAGGCCTCCGAAACCTGGGCGCGCACCGTGTTCGCGCTGGTCGGCACGAACGGCACCGAGTTGCTGGAGCACGGCGCCGTGGGTGCGAGCGGCGTGCTTTCCGACGCGACGCTGCACGTCCCGCTCGTCTTGCGACATCCCGATTCGCTGACCGGCGAGCGCATCTTCAGCGACGTCGTCGGACTCGCGGACGTGGCGCCGACGCTGCTCGATTGGATGCGCCTGCCGCCGCTCCCGGGCGCGACGGGGCGTTCGCTGCTGGCCGTGACCGACTCGTACGTGCAGCGCCCGTTCGAGGATCGACCCGCATTCGCGCAACTGCCCGACCGCGGCGTCTTCAGCCTGCGCGACACGCGTTGGCGGCTCGTCTGGAATCCGCTCGGGACCCGCGTGCAGGGGCGGCCCGAGGTGCTCGGTCCGATCCCCGCGGTGAGCCTGTTCGACGTGTGCGCCGACCCGGGCGAACGGGACGACGTGGCCGAGTTCGAGCCCGAGGCCGTAGAGCGCCTCACGGCGGCCACGCGCGCGTGGCGGGAGCGGCAGGACGCCTTCCCGGCGGAGCGCAAACCGGCGCGCCGGACGCGAATCGGGAACTGACCCGGTCGGCGGGCTCCCCGCCGCTGCAAGTTCCGCGCAGCTTGTGGTTTGCGCCCGCCGCCGACCCGGCTCCCGGGCGCCCCTCCAGGGATCGGGCGTTCCTGCCGATCCGCCCCAGGATGCTCCGCGCCCTCTGCCTCCTCGTCGGCGGCCTGGCCTCCGTCCCGCCCGGGACCCCGGCCGGGTGCTTCGTCGCCGCAGACGCGCCGCCGCCCATTGCGCCCGGTGCGGTCCTGGTGCGCAGCGAGCACTTCGTCCTGGAGGATGCGGACGGGACCGTCGCCGGATTCGCCGTCTGGCGTCGGCGCGAGGGTCCACGCGGTGTCCAACTCGAACGCGACCTGCGCTTCCGCGATCCCGACGAACCGGGCCGAGAACCGGGGATCTTCCACGTCGAGTGCCTGGAGCGCAGCGGTTCTCGGCTCGTCCGGCGCGAGACCGGTTCGGGGCGCGCGGTCATGGCCGAGCTGTCGCAGGTCGACGGCAGCCTGCGCGCGTTCGAGTGGGGGCCGTGCGGCGCGCGCCAGGAGGTCCTGGCGCTCCATGAGACAGCTGCCCTGCCGCTGTACCTCGCCGAACTCGCGCGCTCGGGTCGCTTCGCCGCAGGTCGCGTCGGGTGCTTCGATCCGGAGGCCCGTGTCGTCTTGGACGTCGAAGCGTCGACGACGTATCCGCTGGACGGAGGCGCGTCGCGCACGACGGAGCTGCGCCGTCCGGACGGAACGCTCGTCTTGGAGCTGCGCTTCGAAGGGACGGAGCTCGCCGGGTTCCGACTCCAGGAGGGTGGACCCTGGGCGCGTCGTATCCCGGCCGAGACCTACGCCCGGTTGCGCGGTTCCACACCCGATGCGTCGTCGCGCGGGGAGTGAGGATCGTTCGGTCTCTGCAACAGTCTCCCCGATCATTCCCCGGCGTCCTGGTCCGCCCGCGTCCGCGCGGCTACCTTCGTCCGCCTTGTCCAGAGGACCTTCGATCCGACGCCTCCACGGCGTGCTCGTGTTGGCCGCCCTAGCCGCCGCGCCGAGTTGCAAGAGCGTTGCCGAGTACCGCGCGGACGTCGATCGCGAGTCCTACGAGCTCGTCCTCTCGCGGCGCGAGCAGCTCGCGATGCCCGGGACCGAGTTCACGATCGAGCCCGATCCGAATCGACTCGATCAGCGCATCCGGCGCGGCGAGCTGCAGGATCTGGGCACGCTCGATCTCACCCGTGCGCTCGAGATCGCTGCGGCCAACAGCCGCGACTACCAG
>JBBQCC010000128.1:0-11567 GCA_038318285.1 Planctomycetota bacterium
GGCCCTGTGCCGTCGTCGAAGACGACCATCTCGCTCGGGAGGGTCGACAGCGCCGGGCCGAACGCTTCCCAGCCATCGACGCCGCCGGTCCACCTCCACAATCCCGAGCGCCCAAGGCGGTAGCCGCTGACGTACAGCGCCGGCCCCGGTCCGTCGTCGTAGATCACCGAGGCCGTCGTCGTCGAGAACCCGAGTTGCTCCTGTCCGAATCCATCCGCGAAGTCGAGGCACTGCGCGCGAACAGGCAGGGTGAACAAGCAAGAGACGAGCGCACTCGTCGCAAGAATTCGTCGGAGCATGGGCGGATGCGTTGTGAGGTCAGGGACAGAAGGTGACGCTCAAGCCGTCGGACAAGTTGAAGCCCGATCCACCGGGCAGGACGTTCCGGTACCAGTACTGGAAGTGACGCACGTCTCCGGCGTGCAGTACGGCGCCGCCGGGGAGTGCGCCGAAGTCGACTGCGGTCTCGACGTCGCCCTGCGCGCTCGCCGTGTAGATCGGAAGCCTCCACGTCGTTCCGGCCACGCAGCGGTAGCCGTCACCGAACAGCGCCTGCGCCGTCCCCGTGCCGAAGTAGAAGCGACCGAAACCGTTCGGCGGCAGATCGGAGCACGTGAGCCCGAAACGATTCCATGCGACGCTGCCCGAGCCGGTGAATCCGATGTGAGCACCGGATCCCACGCTGTTCGGGAGTGACGTGCAGTACGTGATCGGTGGCGCGCACGGGTAACCCGAAACGACGTACGCGGCGCCGGCGTTCGAGGTGAAATCGTCCGCACGCGGCGCACCCACGATCCAGTCGGCGAATCCGTCGCCGTTCACGTCCCCCGCTCCGGCGAGCGAGCGTCCGAGTCCATCTTCGGGCTCGGCACCGCACACCGACAGCAGCAGAATTCCCGTCGCGCCGGAGTACACGTCCGCGCGACCGCCGCACGTCGATCCGGCGGGTTGACCGGGACTGCCCACCGCCACGTCCGCGACACCGTCGCCGTCCGCGTCGCCCACGACGGCGCACGCATCTCCGGACGACGAGTTGGCGACACCACCGCCCCAAGATTGAAGCACCGCGCCCGTGGCGCCGGAGTACGCGCGCACACCACCCGAGAGGGTGATCCCGTCGAACGTGCCGAGCGGAGCACCCGCGACCAAGTCGTTGCGTCCGTCCCCGTCGAGGTCGGCACCGCCGGAGAGGCTCCATCCGAGCGCCTCGTGCGCGCCGAGTCCCGGGATGCGTCGCAGCAGCGCGCCCGTGCACACGGAATGGATCTGGATGGCGCCGCAGTCCGGTTTGCCCGGCTCGTCCCAACCGACGACGCCGAACGCGATCTCGTCGCAGCCGTCTCCGTCGACGTCACCTGCGTCGGTCACGGACCAACCGAGCGCCTGTTCTTCGTTCGTGCCGAACCAGTTGTGCAGGAGCGCTCCGGTCGCACCGGAGTAGACGTACACCGCACCGGATCGATGGAGGTTGAGTGCGGTCCCAGCGCGGCGCGCGCCGACCGCGACCTCGGGTCGACCGTCCCCGTCGATGTCGCGCATGCCGCACACGGCCGTGCCGTAGTCGCAGTAGGGCGAAGGACCGACGTGAGTCCAGAGCTCGGCGCCGGTGGCACCCGAAAACACGCGCACGTAGCCCGTCGGATAGCCGCCCAAGTTGCGCTGAGGCGCGCCGGCGACGAAGTCCGCGCGGCCGTCGCCGTCGACGTCACCGAGGAAGGCGACCGCGTGCCCGAGTTCGTCCTTCCCATCGCCCCACACCGTGTAGAGCTCGGCGCCGGTGAATCCGGAAACGACGCGCACGCTCCCCTGTTCCGGAGCTGTGGCGCTGTCGGTGTAGGCACCCAGCAACCAATCGGCGTGACCGTCGCCATCGACATCGCTGCCGCCCGCGACCGACCAACCGAGATTCTCGCCGCTCGAGTCTGCGGCCTGCACGTAGAGGTTCTGCTGTGCGGGAGCGAGCGCTGCGATCAGCGCGACGCTCGCGCCGCGCAGTACCAAGCTGGCGCCACGCGGTAGGCCGCTAGCGTCGAGGCCGAAGCCAGTCGTCATGTGCACTCTCGTGGTCTTGGTGCCGTCGAATCGTCGGATCGCGCAGGCGCGGATCGTGCGAGGCATCAAAGCGTCCAACTCACTTGAGTTCCGTTCGTCAGGTTGAACGTCGACACGGTGCAGAACGTCGCCGCGTTGCGATACCACACTTGGTAGGTGCGAACGCCGGGCGTCGTCACCAGTCCCCTCACCGACACGAGCGGATCGCCCGAGGCGGGAAACTGGGAGATTCCTGCTGCGTTCGTCTTCGTCCCGAGTCGCACGATCATTCCGCCGGCGCAACGCAGACCGTCGCCGAACGGCCCACCGGCGCCCGAGCTCTGCTGCTGCGTGCCCTGGAAATACAGCGCGGAACTGTTGGGCATGCCCGATCCGGTCAGTACGACCGTGTCGTTCGCGAGGCTGGCGACGCCCGTCGCGGCGAGTCGGCCGCCGCTGCCGAGCGAGTTGAGGCAACCGCGTTGCTCACCCGGCGTGCTCTCGTTCGCGCAAGGACACGCGCTCGCCGAGCCGTCACCGAAGCAGAAGTTGACGCCCGTGCCGGGGCAGACGTCCCAGCGCGCGATGTTGTGACTCGGCGCGCCGTCCGCTGCATCGAAGTCGCCGAACAGGAAGAGGTGCGCACCGTTCCCGCCCGCATCGACCATCGGCTGCATGCGGAAAGCGTGCATGTTCACGGTCGTCGATGCCGGCACCCAACCCGCCGGTGTCCAGCGGTAGTCCCGACTCGCCGTGCCCGGGAAGGTGTTGAAGTTCGTGATCCCGTGGATGGCCGGACCCGTGCCGTCGTCGAACACGCAGAAATCGTCGAGGCCGAACGTCGTGCTGCCCGGAACTTCGATGAACATGCCGTTCACGAACTTCGCGAAGTACTTGAGGCCGCCGAACTGCATCGAGCCGCGGACGTACATCGCCGGACCGCTGCCGTCATCGAACACGAGCATCTCGCGGACGTCTCCGGTGGTGCCGGTGGACACCCGGTTCCACCACGTGCTGTCCCACTTGTAGATGCCCATGTTGTCGGTGGATGCGTACATCGCCGGACCCGTGCCGTCGTCGAGCTCGACGCAGCAGTACACCGATTGGCCCAGGCCCGGGGCGATCGCCCACACGGAGCCGTCCCAGCGGTAGGTGTTGTTGCCGGCCGTGGCCATCAGCATCGGCCCGTTCGCGTCCACGCCGTAGCCCGCGGCGCTGAACGAGTGGCTCGTGATGACGCTCGAGTCGATGAACGTCCACGCGGTTCCGTCCCAGCGCGCGAAGCCAGTCGGGCTGTACGCCGAGATCGCGGAGAACGCGTACAGCCCGGCGAGCGGACCACTGGGGACGGAGACCAGAACTCCGCCGACTCCCGGCGTGCCCACGATCGACCACGCAGTCCCGTCCCACTTCGCGGTGGATCCGTTGGGCGCTTTCAAACCGCCAACGCCGTACCAGTTCGATCCGCTCATGAAGAGCGCGGGGCCGCTGCCGTCGTCGTGCACGACGGTCTGGTTCGCGATGACATCGATGCCGTCCGCGGGGTTGATCAGCGAGTAGCTCGCGCCGTCCCAGACCATCACGCCGTGCGAACCGACGTCGCCCGCTGAACTCGTCCCGGCACCCAGCCAGAGGGCCGGCTGTCCCGCGTTCGGAAAAACAGCCATCGTCTCCGTTCCGCTCGTGCCGCCGGCGACGGCGACCCAGTTCAGGCCGGGGATGTACTTGGCGAATGATCCCGCGTTCGAAAAATAACCGCAGGCGTAGAGCGCTGGCCCGGTGCCGTCGTCGAAGACCTCGAAGTCCAGCGGAGCGCTGTTCAGGCCGAATCCCACGGCGCTCCAACCGCTCGACGAGTACTTGGCGGCGCGGTCCGCGCTCTGGCCGCCCGCTGCATTGAAGTAGCCTCCGACGTAGAGCGCTGGGCCCGTGCCGTCATCCAGGGTCGCCAGGGTGAGACCGCCGGATTGGAGCCCTCCAAAACTGGTCTCCCACGAGGTGCCCGACCAACGCGCGATGGCGCTCGCCGCCGTGTCTCCGTTGAAGTTCGTGCCGACGGAAGTGAACGCGCCGGTCGCGTACAGCTTCGAGCCCGTGCCGTCGTCGAATACGGCCAAGGCCTCGATCGTCCCGTTCGCTCCGAAGCCCACGGCGGACCAGTTCGTTCCGTCGAACCGTGAGATCCGCCGCGAGTTAACGGTGCCGGTGACGACCGTGAAGTTCCCGCACGCGTAGAGCTTCGGCCCGTTGCCGTCGTCGAACACCTCGAGATCGAGCACCCCACCGTTGTTCGGTGTCTGCGCCACGTTGAGCGCCGACCACGCGCTCCCGTCCCAGCGCGCGACTTCGCCCGTGTTCAATCCACCGGCCTGGACGAAGCTGCCGCCCACGTAGAGCTTGACGCCCGTGCCGTCGTCCCAGGTCGTGATCGCCTGGACGTTGCCGTTGGTCCCCGCGCCGAGCGGTCGCCAGCTCGTCCCGTCCCAGCGCGCGATATTGCTGACGGGAACCGTGCCTGCGAGTTGGAAGGTGCCGCCCGCGTACAGCTCCGGGCCGGAACCCAGGTCGGCGACGGCGAGGACGCTCACGCTGCCGTCGATGCCGTCGAGATGGAATCCGGACGCCCACTCCTGGCACTGCGCGGACGCCAAGGCAGGAAGCAAGACCAACGAGATGCCCGAGAGGGCACGGCGGGGAATGTGATGCACGACGAGTACCTCGGGGGATGCTGACCCCATCGCGGGATCGGAACGAGAGCGACAGCCTCTGCCGAAGATACCGCCGCGGTCCGACATGCGGGAGACGCGGAATCCGAGAACTGCACGAGCCGCCGATAGACTGCGGTCATGTCCTCCCTGCCGCGATTCGCATCCTTCGTCATCTTCACGCTAGCGTCGGCCAGCGCACAGGACGGCTACCGCACTCCCCCGCCGGAGATGGTCGCGGTCCTCGACGCCGCGCCGACGCCGGACGTCGAAGTGTCGCCCGACGGACGTTGGTTGCTGCTCGTCGAGCGGCCGTCCATGCCGTCGATCGCCGAGGTCGCGCGGCCGTGGATCGGACTCGCGGGTTCGCGCATCGATCCCGTGCTGGCGATGCCGCAGCAGACTTCGTTCGCGCGCGGGCTCGTACTGAAGAGCATCGACGACGGGGCGGAACGGCGGGTGCCGTTGCGCGAGAACGCGCGCATCGGTCTCGTCTCGTGGTCGCCGACGAGTTCGAGGTTCGTGTTCACGCTGGCCGGCGAGGCCGGCACCGAGCTGTGGACGCTCGACATGCGCGAGCTCCAGCCCAAGCGCGTCGTCACCGGCTTGAACGGCGTGCTCGGCAGCGCGTTCGCGTGGTTCGCGGACGGCGACACGCTCGCGCTCAAGCTCGTCGCTCCCGATCGCGGCGCGGCGCCCGTGCGACCCGAGGTGCCGCGCGGACCCGCCGTGCAGGAATCGGCAGGGCGCGTGACGGCGCTGCGCACCTACCAGGATCTGCTCGGCGACTCCGAGGACGAGGCCGCGTTCGTGTGGAACGCCACGAGCCGCATCGCGATCGCAAACTTGCTCGACGGCACCCTGCGATCGATCGGCAAACCCGATCTGTTCGTCTCCGCCGAGCCTTCGCCCGACGCGCAGAAGCTGCTCGTCAAGCGCATCGAACGCCCCTTCTCGTACGTGCTGCCCGCGTCGCGCTTCCCCGAGACGACGGAAGTGCGCGACCTCGAGGCGAACGTGCTGCGCACCGTCGTGAAGTCGCCGCTGGGCGACGCCATCCCGATGGAGGGCGTGCCGCTCGGTCCGCGCGACGTGCAGTGGGCCGCCAGCGAACCGGCGACGCTCGTGTGGGTCGAGGCCCTCGACGGCGGCGATCCGGCCGCAAAGGCCGAGGCGCGCGACCGCTGGGTCCGCCATCCGGCGCCGTACGCCGCCGCGCCCGAGCCGTTCCTCACGCTGGAATGGCGCGCGCGCGGGATCCGCTTCCTGGCGAATCCGAATGTGTACTTGGTGGCCGAGTACGAGCGCGACCGGCGCTGGATGCGTTCACGCATCGTGGACCGCTCGCGGCAGGGAGCGTCGATCATCGTGGACGACCGCAGCCGCAACGATCGCTACGGCGATCCGGGGCTGTTCGTGTCGGGCACCGGCCCGCTCGGCACGCGCATCGTGCGCCAGGACGGCGAATTCCTGTACCGCATCGGGCTCGGTGCGTCCGACGCCGGCGAGCGCCCGTTCGTCGAACGCTTCTCGTTGAAGTCGCGAGCGAGCGAGCGCCTGTGGCAGTGCGCGGAGGGCGTGTACGAGTCGGTCGCCGCGATCGCACGCAGCTCCGCCGTCGAGAAACCGACGATCGTCACGTCCTTCGAGAGCCCGACCGATCCGCCGAACTACCGGCTGCACGATTTGCAGGCCGGGACGTCCAAGGCCCTGACGGATTTCCCCGACCCGCAGCCGCTGCTGCGGCAAGTGCACGTCGAGTTCATCACGTTCCCGCGGCGCGACGGCGTGTCGCTGTCCGGGCGACTCTACTTGCCGGCCGACCGCAAAGAAGGCGAACGACTGCCGCTCTTCCTGTGGGCCTACCCGAACGAATTCTCCGACGCAGCCACCGCGGGCCAGGTCGCGGGTTCGCCGCATCGTTTCGTGCGCGTGCGCGGTCCGTCGCCGATTCTCTTGGCGCTGCACGGCTACGCGGTGCTCGACGAGGCCTCGATGCCAGTGATCGGCGATCCCGAGACGGTGAACGACACGTTCCTGGACCAGATCGCGTGGAACGCGGAGGCCGCGATCGGCGAATTGGCGCGGCGCGGCGTCGTCGATCCGGAGCGCTGCGCGGTGGGCGGACACAGCTACGGCGCGTTCATGACCGCCAACCTCTTGGCGCATACGGACCTGTTCCGCGCCGGCGTCGCGCGCAGCGGCGCGTACAACCGCACGCTGACGCCGTTCGGATTCCAGTCGGAACGGCGCACGCTGTGGCAGGCGCCGAGGAGCTACCTCGAGCTGTCGCCGTTCCTGGCGGCGGACAAGGTGAACGAACCTCTGCTGCTGGTGCACGGCGCGAAGGACGACAACACGGGCACGTTCCCGATCCAGTCCGAACGCATGTTCCAGGCGATCCAGGGCACCGGCGGCATCGCGCGACTCGTGATGCTGCCGGCGGAGGCGCACGGATATCGAGCGCGTGAATCCGTGCTGCACACGCTGGCCGAAACGGTGGATTGGTTCGACCGCTACGTGCGCGACGCGGCGCCTCGATCGGACGCCGCTGCAGAGGCGGCGCCGGTCGAATCAGGATCGACGTCGCGACCGGGCGGGAACTGAAGCGGGCGCGAAGGCGGCTCGCGCTCGCGAAGCGGCGTAGATCGCCCCGCCCCCGGGGAGAACCGTCTCAGCGCGTGTGAAGAAATCACACGCTCTCGCCACTCGAAGCGTCGCCACCTGATTCTGAGAGCGCGTAGGCTCGATTTCTTCACGCGCTCTCAGGCGGAAATTCCGGCCGCGACGCAAGCTCGCTGAAGCAGGCCGAAGACATCGAGCGCGCCCGCCCACTCCCGCAAGTAGTCGAAGTCCAGCGAGTGGCCCCGCATCTTGAGGATGCCCAAAACGTCGTGTTACTGTTTCTCGGAGACCTTACTGGCGTCCGCGTACCAGCGCAACTTCTGGAGCACGAGGTCCTCGGGGGTGACGATCCGAATCTCGTCGGGGTATCCGGGTCCGAGACGTTGCCATCGCCCGCGCTCGATCTCCTGCTTGTGGATACCGCTGCGGGGCACCACGTGAACGTCCACCTTCATGTAGCTCGCGGTGTGGACCATGGTGAACATCGTCGTCGTGCGGCTGGCTTCGACCGCCGCCTCGGGGTCCACGATGAATTGGTCTGCTGTCATCGTCGGCAGTCTCCGCGCTTGCCCCACATCCAGGTGCGCGGCGAAGTCCACGTCCAGCGTCGATCGTGGCTCTCCGTACACGATCGTGGCTACGCCGCCGGAGAGGACATACGGAACGCCAAGGCGCTCGAAGATCGCGGCAGCGTCGGCAGCCGCCTGGAACATCGCCTTCACGAGGGTGTGGTTTCGACGGCGCGGAGGGCGAGGAATGCGCTCACGAACTCGCGCCCGTAGCGGATTTCTGCCGCCAGTCGCTCGAGTTCGACGGGCGAGGCGTCCGGATGTTCGGTCCTGATTCCCTCGATCTGGAGTTCGTGGACTTCTGCGGCCCAAGCCTCCAACAGCCCGACCTTGGCCGCGACATCGAGCGATCGCCAGTACTCGAATTGGAGGTCCTCGGCCCAGTAGGTCGAGTCGCGCGACTGCAATTCGTAGCCGGGCGGCGGGCAGCGCGAGAAGTCCATTCCTCGGATGATACCCATGCAGCAGGCTGGATCGAGTCCGCGCTCTTGGTACGACATCCGCCCGTGGTCCGCGAACAACCGCACCTCCTGCACGTCTTCTCGACGTTCGTCCCCGCCGGCCCCGAGTCGCGGGCCGTGCGTCTGATCGAGGGCGTCGGTCACGAGTTCCGGCACACGATCGTCGCGATGGACGGCCGCACGGACGCGGCGCAACTTTTGTCGGGCAAGTTCGACGTGCGCATCGCGGAGCCGCCGCCGCGCGCGGGTTCGCTGGCGACGCTGCGCCGCATGCGGTCGATGCTGGTCGAGCTGCGACCGCAGGCGCTGCTCACGTACAACTGGGGTGCGTTCGACGCCGTGCTGGCTGCGCGTTCGCTGCGCTATGGCCGCGTGATCCATCACGAGGATGGATTCAACGTCGACGAAGCGCAGGAGTTCAAGGCCCGTCGCGTGTGGGCGCGGCGCCTCGTGCTGCCGCGCGTGCACCGCGTGATCGTGCCGTCGCGTCGCCTCGAGCGCATCGCGCGCGAGACGTGGAAGCTCGCCGCGGACCACGTGCTGTGCGTGCCGAACGGCATCGACATGGCGCGCTTTCAGCCCGCCGATGGTCGACCTTCGCTGCGCCACAAGCTGGGCATCCCCTCGCGTGCGCCCGTCGTGGGTTGGGTCGGCCACTTGCGCCCCGAGAAGAACCCGCTGCGCTTCCTGAAGGCCGCGGCGCGCGTCGACGCGGAACTCGGCGCGCATTTCCTGGTGCTCGGCGACGGCGCCGAGCGCGCAGCGTGCGAGGAACTGGCCGCGAAGACGCCGACGCTGTACGGGCGCACGCACTTCGTCGGGCACGTCGCCGATCCGCGCGAGCACTACCGCGCGATGGACCTCTTCTGCATCTCCTCCGACACCGAGCAGATGCCGATCGCGCTCGTCGAGGCCATGGCCAGCGCGCTGCCCGTCGTCTCGACCGACGTCGGCGACGTGCGCGCGATGCTCGCGCCCGAACAGGACCCCTGGATCCTGCCGCTCGACGACCGCGAGACGGCTTGGCCGTTGGCCGAGAAGCTGACCGCGTTGCTGCGCGATTCCGAGGCTCGTACTCGACTCGGTCGAGCGAACCGCGCCAAGGCTCTCGCGGACTACGACTTCGGGGCGATGCTCGATGCGCACCGCGGCGTCTGGCGCTCTGCCGCGCGCGGTTGACGGACCGCGCTCGAGCCTCGCGAGCGCGCGCCACGAACCCAGCAGGTCGGCAGGCGCGCGGAAGGCTCGCTCCCGCGTTATCTTGGCGGGATGGTAGTCGGGGGTCCGAGAGCGCTCGGATCCCCTCCCACCCAAAGACGCCCATGACCCTCGACACGATCGCACCGCCCACCGTCGCCGTCCTCCAGCGCATCGCCGACCGCGCCTTCGCGCAGACCATGGCGATGATCCATGCGGCGAACCATCGGCCTGACAAGCGCCGCGGCGACCCGAAGGTCGGTGGTCACCCGGCCTCGTGCGCGAGCTCGATGCATTTACTCGGTGCGCTGCACCTGGCGGTGCGGCAGCCGCAGGACTTCATCTCGTGCAAGCCGCACGCGTCGCCCGTCGACCACAGCTACAACCACCTGATGCAGCTGTTCCGCGACTCGACCACGGGCGCGTGGTTCGACACCGCCGAGGCCAAGAAGGTCATGACGCGGTTGCGCAAGTTCCCGCAGCCGGGCGAGGAGAACGTCTTCCAGAGCTACCACGCGCGCACCGACCCGGATTCGTTCCACTTCCTCCCGACGGGTTCCGTCGGCATCCCGCAGGTCGCCTCGATCTACTTGGCGCTGGCCTACCGCTACGCGATGGACCACGGCTGGAAGGTGCCCGAGAACACGCATTTTTGGTCGATGATGGGCGACAGCGAGTTCCGCGAGGGATCCGTGCTCGAGGCGCTGCCCGACGTCGCCGAACGGCAGCTGACGAACTGCACGTGGATCGTCGATTACAACCGTCAGAACCTGGATGGGACGCGCATCCCGAACGAGCGCGGACTGCAAGGCTCCGACTGCGACCGCATGGAGAAGACGGCGCTCGCGCACGGATGGAAGGTCATCCAGGTGCGCCACGGCAAGTTCCGTGACGAGCTGTTCGCGCGACCGGGCGGCGCGGCGTTCAAGAAGCTCTTCGAGGGCGGACTCTCCGAGTACGAATTCCAGATGCTCTTGTTCAAGGGCGACGCGGCCGAGATCCGTCGCCGCGGCGGTGAACGCGGTGCCGACACGGCCAAGTTCCTCAAGACGCTGACGGACCAGGAGATCCTGCGCGCGTTCGCCGACCTGGGCGGACACTGCATGGAGAAGCTGATCGGGACGTTCGAGAAGTGCCGCGCGGACGACAGCGCGCCGTACATGGTGATCGTGCACACGATCAAGGGCTACGGCCTCGAGTGCGCGGCCGATCCTTCGAACCACTCGGCGCTGCCGTCCGAGGTCGAGCTCAAGAAGTTGCTGCAGGACCGCGGCCTGTCGTTCGACGATCCATTCGCGCTGTTCGCCGAGTCGAGCGTGGAGGGCAAGTACTTGGCCAAGCGCCGCGACACGTTCCGCGCGGGCATCGAGGACCACGACAAGCTGCGCAAGGCGAACCGCACCGATGTGCGCGGGCGCATCGAGAAAGACGGCGGTCTGCCGGAGATGATCGGCATCGACCTCTCGCTGTTCCCGATGGCGCACACACAGTGGATGTGGGGCCAGATCGCCTCGAAGCTCGTGCGCATCGGCACGAACGACGAGGGTGGGCCGCAGACCGCGGTCAGCGCGCGCGAACTCTCCAGCGACGAATCCCGCTGGAACACCGCGGCCGACATGGTGCTGACGATGTCGCCCGACGTGGGCACCAGCACGAACATCTCGCCCGGGATGGACAAGCGCATCTACGGGCCCGACTACCAGGGCAAGCTCGAGAACGAACTGCTCCTCAAGTACAAGCACCCCGAGCTCGCGCCGCAGCATTCGCCCTGGACGCGGCACATCCGCTTCGAGATCGCCGAAGCGAACTGCATGAGCGCGGCCGGATCGTTCGGTCGCATGGGCCACTACATCGGCGTGCCGCTCATGCCGATGATGACGGTCTACGACTTCTTCATCAAACGCGCGCTCGACCAGCTCTACTACAACCTCTACTGGGGCGCGGAGTTCGTCATCCTCGGCACGCCGAGCGGCACGACG
>JBBQCC010000129.1:0-11426 GCA_038318285.1 Planctomycetota bacterium
GCGCGGCATCGGCACCGCGCTCGCGCGGCATCGGCACCGCGCTCGCGCGGCATCAGCACCGCGCCCGCGCGGCGACAGCACCGCGCTCGCGCGGCATCAGCACGGCGGCACGGGATGTGATCCCCGGCCAGCGCAATCGCCTCCGTCGTAACTGCCCGTGCGAACCGGTGCGCCTGCTGGACCCATTCTCTGTCCCAATCAGGAATCACCATGCTCTCCCTTTTGAAGAACTCATCGTCGAATACTGCACGGCACGCGCGCAGTGCGACGGCCCACGCGCAGCGCACACCGATCGCCAGCCTCAGCCTGCTCGGTGCGCTGGCCTGCGCCGGGTGCGGCGGGGGTGGCGGGTCCAACGACAACAACGACGGCGGCGTGTCGACCACGTTCGCTGCATCGCTCAGTGAGGCGCAGACGATCCCCGCGCCGGTCTCGGGCACGCGCGTGCGCGTGACCATCACGAACCTCGCGCCGGCGAACGGGACGTACCAGACGCCGGTGTGGATCGGATTCCACGACGGCACGTTCGACACCTACGACCAGAACGCTGCCGCCGACCTGTACTTCCCGACGGATCGGGCGCTCGAACACCTCGCCGAAGACGGCGACACCGAACCGATCCAGGCCGCGTTCCTGGCGCAGGGTCACGGCACGACGCAGGGCGTCGCGCACGGCGTCCTCGGCCCCGAATCTGGCCCGATCGCCCCGGGAGAAACGGTCTCGATCGACTTCGAGCTCGACCCGAGCGATCCGATGAACCGCTACATGAGCTTCGCGTCGATGATCATCCCGAGCAACGACGCCTTCATCGCCAACGGGTTTCCCACCGCTCGGCCGATCTTCGACGGCAGCGGCACCTTCGTCGCGAACGACTTCGTCGTGCCCGGCGGTTCCGCGCGCGATGCAGGCACGGAAGTGAACGACGAGTTCCCGGCCAGCACCGCGTTCTTCGGGCAGACCTCACCCGGATCGGGCATTTCCGAGGCCGGAACGGTGCAGAACCATCCCGGGTTCCTGGCGCCCGGAAGCGGCGGCATCCTCGACGACCCGATGTTCGCGAACGCGGACTTCACGGCGCCCGGATACGAGTTCCTGGCGTTCCACATCGAGGTCGTCGCGGCCGCGGACGACGCCGCGGGCGTCGTGGCGCTCGGGCTGAACGGCAGTGCGAGCTCGGTGCACGTCACGCTCGGCGCGAGCGGACTCTCCGGCGGCGCCAGCGCCGTGCACGTGCACTCCGGCGCGCCGGGCGCGACCGGCGACGTGCTGCTCGACGTCACGGACGCCGTCACGTCGCAGGCAGGCGGCGCGCTGACCGTGGACGGTTCGTTCGCGGCTTCGTCCGATCTCGTCGCGGCCCTGCGCGCGGGCACGGCCTACGTGGACGTACACACGCCGCTGAACCCGCTCGGCGAATTGCGCGGCGACGTCGCCGACTCGGGCAGCTTCACCGGCCTGCTGACGATGGCGCAGGCAGTCCCGACACCAGTCACCGGTCGCGACGTGCGTGTCACGATCACCAATGCGGCGCCGGACCTGGGCACGTTCCAGACGCCGGTGTGGATCGGATTCCACGACGGCAGCTTCGACAGCTACGACCTGGGATCGCCGGTGACGACGTACTTCCCGGGCACCAACGCGCTCGAGAGCTTGGCCGAGGACGGTGACACGACGCTGCTCGTCGGCGCGTTCACGATCCAGGCCCACGGAACGGCGCAGACCATCCTGCGCGGCGTCCTCGGTCCGGAGTCGGGTCCCATCGCGCCCGGCGAGACCGTGTCGCGCATCGTGCGCCTCGATCCGACGGCCGCGATGAGTGGGTACATGACGTACGCCTCGATGATCATCCCGAGCAATGACGCGTTCACGTCCAACGACGGTCGGATGGACATCCCGATCTACACCGGCGGGTCCTTCGTGGCGACGGACTTCGTCGTCCTGGGCTCGGCCGCGCTCGACGCGGGCACCGAGGTGAACGACGAGATCCCGGCCAACACGGCGTTCTTCGGCCAGGCCGCTCCGAACACGGGCATGAACCAGGGCGGGAGCGTGACGCCGCACATCGGTTTCGTCGCGCCCGGCGGCGGCGGGATCCTGGACGACCCGATGTTCGCGAACGCGGACTTCACCGCGCCCGGGTACGAGCTCCTGCGCGTGCGCTTCGCGGAGAGCGCGCCGCAGCATCCGGCCGCGGGTCTCGTCCTCGCGCGCGTCAGCCTGGACGAGACGCAGATCGAGTTCCACGTCTTCGCGCACGACCTCTCCGGTCCCGCGACGGCCATGCACTTCCACGACGGCACGCCGGGCGAAGCTGGACCGGTGCTGATCACGCTGACCAGCGCGATCCAGGTGAACGCCGACGGACGCTTGACGGCGGAGGGCACCGTGCCCGTCGACGCGGGCTTCCTCGAAGCGCTGCGCGCCGGAAACGTCTACTTGAACCTGCACACGGCGCTGAACCCGTCGGGCGAGATCCGCGGTCAGGTCGTGCTCATGGATTGAGGGCACGAACCGCCGGCACCGATGCCGGCGCATCACGCTGAAAAGACGCTGGCCGCGGGTTTCGCCCCGCGGCCAGCGTCGCTTCGATCCTGCGGACCGTTTCGGTTCGCTCTACGCTCGGTGGGGATCGCCGGCCTGAGCCGGCGCACCGGCGTCGATCACGGGGTCCAGGTCACTTGGCGACCGTTCGTCAGGTTGAACGTGTCGACCGTGCAGAAGCTGGCCGCGTTGCGGTACCAGCACTGGTACGTGCGCACGTTGCCGGCCGTGTTTGCACCACGCACCGAGATCGAGAGATCTCCGAGGACGGGGTACTGCGAAGCGCCACCCGCGTTCGTCTTCGTGCCCAAGCGAATGACCGAGCCGCCGGCGCAGCGCTTGCCGTCGCCGAAGACCGTGCCCGCTCCGCCGGCTGCTTGGTTCGTGCCCTGGAAGTAGAGCGCCGAGCTGTTCGGCATTCCGGTTCCGGTCAGCACCAGCGTGTCGGCCCCGATGCTGGCCGTGCCCGCGGCCGCGAGGTTCGCGCCGTTCGCGTTCACCGAGCTCGCGCAGCCGTTGCCGGCGGCGCCGTTGTTGCCGCAGGGGCAGGCCGTACCCGTGCCGTCACCGAAGCAGAAGGCGATGCTCGTCGCCCCGCCCGGGATGTCGACGTTCGCGGCCACCGAAGCCGGCGAACCTGCACGCCACAGACCGAGCGTGCTCACGCCCGCCGCCGGCGCCACGTTGGCGTCGAAGCGGAAGTTGTACGTCGTGCCCCAGCGCAGCGCGTTGGCGTTCGCGTTGGCGCCTTCGGTCTGCGTGGACCAGGTCAGCACGCCGGCGACGTTGGTCGACGTCCAGTCGGTGCCGGTGCGGTTGACGTTGCCCTCGCCATCGCCGTTGCGGTACGCAACGTCGTGGAATCCGACGTTCGTGATCGTGGCCGCACCGACCGGGATGGAGAACGTACCGCCCGAGCGGTGGCTGTTCAGGTTGTGGATCGCGTACTCGTAGTGGTACTGACCGCCGCCGAGGCTCGTGACTTTGTAGCCCACATGGAACAGGCCGTCGCCGGCCACGTGCACGTCCTGGATCGTCACGCCGCTCTCGCAGACGGACCAAGCTTCGATGGCCGAGAGTTGGCGCTGCGTGGAGCCGGCGAAGTTGAAGTTCGAGCCGTCGGTGCTCAGCTCGCGGTAGCTCGCGTTGTTGTCGTTGTTGCCCGCCGCCGCATCATCGGGCGTCACGTACTGCGCCTCACCGAAGTAGCGCACGCCGGCCGCGGTGTCGATGTCGCTGACGAGGAACTCGCAGCGACGCGCGGTCGAGCCCGACCAAGCGGGGTTGGCCGGCGGATAGGTGTAGGCACCGGTCGAGGCATTGACTTGATAGCGCGGGCCGAGGCCGCTCTGCGTGCCGTTGCGGTCCGAGGTGTAGGGGTCGGAGCAACCCACGCCCAGGTGCGTGCCGTCCGTGGCGCTGCAGCTCGGGCAGCACAGGTTGCCGCTCAAGGCGTAGAAGCCGTGCTTCAGCCAGCTCTGACCGAGCTGCTCGAATTGGCCGGCGCCGTTCTGCACGCGGTAGCGGTAGAGGTTGCCGCCGATCACCGGGTGCTGGTTGACGCTCGCGAACCAGTTCAGCCACGTGTCGCCCAGGTTGCACGAGGTCGTGCCCAGCGAGATCGCGTCGACGCCGCCCGAGGCCGCGTAGTTCGAGACGCCGTTCAGGTCGCCGACGATGACGTCCGGACCCACTGCGGACGAGCAGGGCACGGGGACCGAGAGGGAGAACGTGCCCGAACCGCTGGCGCTCTGGTAGCCGCCGATCTGGAACACGTAGGACGCGCCCGCCGTGGTCGAGAACGTGGCGGCGCTCTGCAGGCCGCAGGAGTCGTCGTTGCACGCGATGGCTGCGCCGCCCGGACAGGTGTTCCCCGTGTACACGGCGACGATCGTGTCGAAGGAGGCCTGACCGCAGAAACTGATCGTGTAGGTGCCCGTGGCCGGGGCGACCCATTGGAACCAGACGTCCTTGCCGATCGGTGCGCAGAGGCTCTGCGAGCCGGTGGCCGAGCTGGTATTGAAGGCGTGGGGCCCGAGCCCGCTCACGGAGGTCGGCGTGGTGCACGAATCCGCGCCCTGGGCGAAGCCCGGGGCGGACAGACAAGCGAGGAGGAGGACGTTCAGGATGCGCATGATTCGTTCGCTGAGGAGGAACTGGTAGGTCGAAGCGAGCACCTGAAAGCTACCAGAGGCTCGCGCGCGTGCGCAGGGGCGGGGCGTCGAATGCCTCCACGCGGCTCGTCCCCGGCCGTAGGATCGATCCCCTCGATGGCCATCCCCCCGCTCGGCGCGATCCTGACCCTCGCTCTCGCTCTTCAGGCCGGACTGCCCGAGCACGTCCTGTTCGACGGACGGCGCCTGGAGCGCGCGCACTTCGAAGGTCCGCCGGGGACCCGTGCGCCGAACGCGCTCGAGATCCAAGGTCTTGGGACGCGCCTCGTGACGGAGCTGGAGCTCGGACCGGGCGACACCGGAGTCGTCGCTCGGCTCGCGTTGTTCGATCGCGGGGCGAGCGGCGCCGTACTGCGCGTCGGCGACAGCGTCGTCGGCCTCGACGGCGAGAAGGGCGCGATCTTCCTCGATGGACCGCTGTTCGGTGATCGCTTCACGCGCCTCGACGACGGCGCAAAGTGGTTCGCGACGGGCAAGACGTTCGAGCTGGCGCTGCGGAGGCGTGGAACGAGCCTCACGATCGAGTTCGACGGCAAGACGGCGTACCAAGCCACCCTCGGCACCGACACGCTCGGCTCAGCGACACTCGGCGCGGTGTCGATCGAGCCGGGCAAGGCGCGGCTCGTGCTCGAACGCCTCGCGCTGGAGGGCGCCGTCCTGCAGGCCGAGGTCTACGCGCACGACAACGAGCTGCAACCGCAGGTGGACGCCGCCGTGCGGCGCGCCGTGGACTGGCTGTCCGCCGCACAGCTGCGCGACGGATCGTGGCGCCACCTCCAGTACGGATTCCGTGGCGGGCAGACGGCGCTGTGCGCGTACACGTTGCTGCGTGCCGGCTTGCCCGCGAACCATCCCGTCGTCCAGCGTGCGTTCTTGTTCCTCGAGACCGTCGAGCCGGGCGAGACGTACACGGCCGGGCTCATGGCGATGGCGTACGAGGCGTTGCGCGAGCCCGAGAAGCGACCGCGCATCGAAGGGCTCGCGCGCCTGATCGCCAGTTGGCAGAAGGGTGGCCAATGGGGCTATCCGAACGCCCAGGAGAACGACTTCCACGACTGGCTGTCCTTCGCCAGCGCACCGGACCTGTCCAACACGCAGTACGCGGTGCTCGGTCTGCGCGCCGCGCGGCACGCCGGCGTCGAGACGCCCGACAAGATCTGGAACGAGATCATCGATCGCACGCTGACTCTGCAGGAATCGATCGGGCCCGACTCGATCGAGACGAAACGCGTCGCGCGCACGCCAGCGGCGGGCTTCCGCTATTCGCTCGGCCGTGAGATCTGTCTGTCGATGACCGCCGCCGGGATCTCCGTGTTGGAGATCTCGCGCCAAGCCCTGGCGGGCAAGCTGCGCGGCCCACGCTTGGCCGAAACGGAGCGCTCGATTCGCGCCGGGGTCGCGTGGCTCGACGAGCACTACACGCCGGAGGACAACGCGGGCGGCTCGAAGAGCTGGCACTACTACGCGCTGTACGGCGTCGAGCGCGTCGGGACCTTGCTCGACATCGAGAAGATCGGGAACCGCGACTGGTACGTCGAGGGCGCACGCTGGTTCCTGAAGAGCCAGTCCGACGACGGTTCGTTCGGTTGCGCGAAACCGTTCGGCGCCGGCAACTACCACGCGGCGCAGGAGGAGACGGACACGTGCTTCGCGATCCTGTTCCTGCGTCGCGCTTCGAGACCGTCCGTCGCGACATCGAGTTCCGTGTGGGAGCGGATGGCGGCTGTCGATCCCACGGAGGCGATCCGTTTTCGCGCCAGCGGATCCGAGGACACGTACCTGTGGATCGATGGGGTGTCGGAGGCCTTCGCGGCGGAACACGGCGCGACGCTCGGGTTGCGCGTCGTGCGCGTCGAGTACAAGGAAGGCGACCGCGTGCTCGCCACCGTTCTTGGTGATCCGACGCAGGCGTTCGCCGGCCAGACGTACTCCGCGCGCACGCGCTTCGAGTCGGCGGGCGAGCACGAGCTGCGCGCCGTGATCACGTTCGTCGACCCGCTGGCTCCGCAGGGCGCGACGCAGCCCGTGAAGTCCGTCGAATCCAAGGAAGTCAGCGTGCACTGCCCGGGCTCGCTGGAACTTTGGATGCGCGAGGCCGCGGCGAGTCGGGAGCGCAACCTGCTGCGCGCCACGACGGTCAAGAACTCCGCGAGTTCCATCCACGGCAGCGAAGGCCCGGACGGGGCGGTCGACGGCGACGAGTCGACGCGCTGGGTCAGCGCGACCGACGACGCCGCACCCTGGATCGTCCTCGAGCTCGCGAAGCCGCAGAAGGCTGACACGCTCGTGCTGGGACAGGGCGGCGCCGCGCGCGACCTCGCCGGCCGCTACGACCGCATCGAGGCCGTCGAGGTGCGGCTGAACCGCGAGAAGGAGCCGCTGAGCTTTGCGTTCCCGGCGAACGAGATCGCGCCCGCGGTGCTGCCACTCGGGCGTACCGTGACCGTGTCGCGGCTCGAGATACGGCTCGTGAAGCGCGCGAGCGGCGGCGAGTGGAAGGGCCACGTCGCACTGTCCGAAATCGCGCTCGAACGCCGCGGGCGCTGAACCGCCCGTCGTCCTCCGGAGCGCGCGCGGATGACCTTTCGCGAGTGCACTTGCCGCGCACGGTGGACACTCGGAAGGCCTTCGATGCGGCTGGAACGGTCTGCCAGGGCCCCTGTGGGCCTGCGCGCGCGCGGCACACCAGTCGCCTTGTCCGGGGAGACGCGGCCGATCGCCGCGCCAGGAGAACCCCGATGATCGCACGACTCCCCTTCCTCCTCACGACCCTCGCCGCCCTGCCGCTCCTCGCGCTCGACGCGCACGCCGGTGGCGGCATCGCGATCGGCATCGGACACCAAGGCCATCACGGCTCAGTCGGTGTGCAGATCGGGATCCCGTGGGGTTCGCAGCGCCCCGCGCCGCCGCAGTACGGCGGCCACTGGGAGACGGTCGTCGAGCGCACGTGGGTCGCGGGCACGTTCACGCAGGTTTGGATCCAGCCGCTGTACCAGACGCGCTACGACGCCTGCGGCCGGCCCTACCAAGTGTGCGTGCGCGCCGGTTACTGGGACACGCGCCAACTGCCCGGGTACTACGAGGACCGCACGTGTCGCGTGTGGCGCCCGGCCGGATGGCACGGCGGTCATCACTGAACTTCACGGACACCGGGATGGACGCATTGGATGGGGGTCCCCCGGTTCGCGCCCGTGCTGCACCGTGCAGCGCGGGCGCGCTCTTTAGGAGCGCGATGCAGCGCGGGCGCGCTCTTTTTGGAGCGCGGTGCAGCGCGGGCGCGCTCTCATTTCGGGGTGTGCGGTAGGCGCGCGAGCAACTTGCGCCACGCCGCTCGCTCGCGTGCGCGCGAGAACTGCGGCGCCAACCTTCGACTCGCGGCTCGCAAGGACGCGCGGAACGACGCATCGTGCTCCACGCGCGCAATCCATCGCGACAGCGCGACCGCGTCCCCCACCGGGAAGAACCCCGGATGCCGCGCACCGAGCATCCCCACCGCCGCCGGAATGCGCGTGGCCAGGATCGGAACGCCGCACACGATCGCTTCGGAGAGCGCCAACGATCCACCTTCGACGACCGACGTCTGCGCGAAGACGTCCGCCGCAGCGAGGCGCGCCAACGATCGCGCGTGCGTGCGCGGCCCGATCCAACTCCAGCGCGCGCTTCTGGCGCTGCGCGCGCGCGCCTGACGCGCAATGCTCGCAGCTAGCGCTTCGCCGAGGTGCACCGCACGCACGCGAGACTCAGGTGGAAGCAGGTCGACCGCATCCGCCAACACGAAGGGATCTTTCTCGGCACGCAGATGGCCGAGCGCGACGACCTCGAATCCATCGCGACTGGCCCGCTTGGATCGGCGCGGGGCTTCGGCGGACTGCACGATCGACGTCGTCTTCGCGCGCACGCCGGCCTCGAGTTCCCGACGCGTTTCGGGCTGCAGCGTCACGACGTGCGTCGCGAGCCGCAGCGCATCACGAGATGAACGCCGCGCACGCGCTCCACCGGTTCCCACTCCGTGCACGTCCGTTCCGGTGAGCACCAACACGATCGGTCGCTCGGGATGCGCGCGTCGGAACGCGTGCACGGACGAGGCGCTCTTCACCGCGTGCAGCGCGATCAGGAGGTCGTGGTCACCGCGGGTCCACTGCTGGACCACGCGCACCGTGTGACCCAGCTCGCGCAGGATCTCGGCGTAGCGCTGGGCCGTAAGGCGGTTCCCGCGCGTCGTGCCCGCGGCGGCGGGTGTCGCGATGGCGATCCTCATCGGCCGCGTCTCGCGCACGCTCCCCAAGCGGGCAGCGTACGACTCGGCAAGCAATCCAGCGTGCCCGTTCGCTGCTCGGCGGGCGTGAAAATCACGGCGCGCGCTCCTGCTGCGTCACGATCGGCACGAAACCCACCTCCATCCCCTTCGGTGGACGGACCAACAACGCCGGATCGAGCTCCACCAATTCGCCGTGCGTCGGGGGCGGCATGTAGTCGCGGTCGATGGGCCATGCGCCGTGGATCTGCTCGACGAACGACTGCAGTGCGCGCTTCTTCGCCGCGCTCCAGGCGTATTGCTGAAACGACGGCTGGTCGACGAATCGGTACCAGCAGTAGGTGACGAGGGAGCCATCGGCGAGTTCGGCTTGCAGCGGTCCCGCCGCCGGACCCGGCTTCGTCCACGCGCCGCGCGTCGGCGAAGTGAAGGGCTCGCGCGGCTCCGCGTGACGGAACTTCGCCTCGCGCAACCCCGTTTCCGCCGGCACGTCTTCCGGCGCGATCGCGATGCGCTTCTCGCCATCGTGTCGGTAGTACTGCGGAAATTGGCCCCGTTCCGCATGGCCGCCGTCTTTCCACACGAGACCCCATGTGTTGTCGGAGAAGACGGCCGTGTCGAAGGTGCTCGCCACGCCCTCGATCGACTTCCCGTCCTGGTCGAACCCCGGCGTGCGCGTGCTGAGCTTCGCGACCAACGCACCGGCCCGATCGAAACGGCCGCTCGGCGCCTCGCCGCCGCGGCGCCAAGCGAGGAACGGCTCGTAGAGCGCCTTCTTCGAGTAGTAAGTCACGTCCTGCACGAGCACCGCACGACCGTCGGCATCGACGGGAAAGCGCAGCGCCGGAATCTTCGAGTATTGCGTGCCGTCGCGCGCCGTGCCGACGAGCTGCGGCACCGTGTTGATCTCCATCGCGCCACCGCCGGCCAGACCAGCGCGCGTGTCGAGCCCGCGGCCGTGCAGATACGGAGTGTTGAACAGGTCAGCGATCTTGCTCCACGTTTCCGGGATGTAGTAAGCGATCGGCCCTTTGAAGTTCTTCGCAGCGAGGAAACGGGTCCACGCCTGGTCGCCGGTCGGCGCTTTGCCCTTGCTGGCCGGCACCGGATCAGTGAACGGCAGTGCCATGTAGCTGTACCCGAGAAAACGCCCCGCCGGATCGCCAGCGAACGGCAGCGCATCGGGTGGAATCAGCAGTCGGTTGCTCAGCTGCGCGATGCCGAGACGATCATCGCGGAGCGCCTCGGTGTCGTAGAAGAACGACCAGCCCGGCGAACCGACCTCGTAGTCGTAGCACTGCGGCGTCGCGTTCATGCTGAACTTGGGCGGCCCGTAGCGAAACCGGTTGCCGGCCCAGTAGCCGAGACCACCTTCGACGGTCTGGAACACGCTGTCCCACGTCGGACCACGCTCCTTCCACTGTCGCGCCAGCGTGCCCTCCGGCGCGAGCGGCACATCCTTGTCGTCGCGGTTGTCGGGCACGACCCAAGTGCTCGCGAGACCGATCTGAAAGTCCGCGAGCGGTTCCGAGATCAGCGACCAAGCCGCCGAGTAGAAACCGCAACCGGCGCCGAACTCGGCGCGATCGGACGGTTGTTCGGCGCTGTACGCGATGTAGCCGTGCAGTCCCCCGCCGCGCTGTTCAGGGACGCCGCCTTGCGGCAGGAGTAGCGAAGAAAGCACGGCGCAGGAGAGCAGCAGGTGGTCGTTCTCGTAGCGCATCGCGATCTCGTGGAGTCCGTGCCTGCTCGCTGCTTGCCGCGTCTGCAGCTGGGGAACCATCCAGGCGGGGAAGTGCCGAGCCGCAGGTTAGCCACTTGGTCGCGCCCGACACTCCCGAACTTGCGCGACGACTCCTTGGGCGTTGGAGGCGGTGTCAGTAGGCTCCACGTTCGCCTGTTCCTTGCCGCCAGGAATTCCCCCCCCACGCCTCGCCGTCTCGATGCCCTCTCGCCCCCCGGACAGCGTTCCTCGCATCGGCCAAGTCCCGACCGTCCGGAACCGCCGAGGAATTGTGAGCCAGGTCCGGACCGGCGGAGGTGGCCCCGCGGGTCTCGTCCACCCAGTCGACGTCGAGTTCAACGGCGGCGCGTTCCCGCTCAAAGTGTCGGTTATCTGGGAACGAGAGCCCTTCATTCAGCTTCTCCCAGATTCTGCGCTGCCGGACTCGGCCCCTCCGGAAACTCCGAAGCGTCACCGGCTACTGTCGCTGCTACCAATCCCCGCATCCACGCGACCTGGGAAGGTCCAACCCGTCTGACCATGGACCAAACCAGCCACAACAAGATCGTCTCTTTCATTTGGGGCATCGCGGACGACGTCCTTCGCGACCTCTTCAGGCGCGGCAAGTACCCCGACGTGATCCTGCCCATGTGCGTCATCCGCCGCATGGACGCCGTGCTCGAGCCTACCAAGAAGAAGGTGCTCGAGACCAAGAAGATGCTCGACGACGCCC
>JBBQCC010000130.1:0-11395 GCA_038318285.1 Planctomycetota bacterium
ACCCCCCCCCGCGGGCCCCCGCGGGGGGGCCCCGCGGGCGCCCCGCCGCGTGGATGGATTCACCTGAGACCGATCGGAACCAGCGCGACGTCAGTCGTCGTCGTGGTGCTTGCCGTACTGGGCCAGCACCTTCTGCTGCTCGGCCATGGGGACCTGGGCGAAGTGGAGGAGCTTCATCGCGTACGTGCCTTCGCCGGCGGATTGCGACTTCAGGTCGCGGTGGTAGGTCTGCAGCGTCGAGAGCGGCGCGTGCGCCGTGATGATCGTCACCGAACCGCCGTCCTCGTTGTCCTGGTCGACGACGTGGCCGCGTCGGTGGCTCGTCAGGTCCGAGAAGATCGAGCCCGCTGCGTGCGTGGGCACGTGGATCGTCAGCTCCATGACCGGCTCGAGCAGCACGGGGTTCGCCTTCGTGAAACCGTCGCGGAACGCGCGCGCTCCGGCGATCTTGAAGCTCGCCTCGTCGGAGTCGACGTCATGGAACTTGCCGTCGTACAACTCGACCTCGACGTCCACGACCTCGCTGTTCGTCAGGACGCCCGTCGCGACGATCTCGCGGATCCCCTTCTCGACCGCCGGGATGAAATTCCGCGGGATCGAGCCGCCGACGACCATGTCGGTGAACACGAAACCGCTGCCGGTCGGCAGCGGCTTCACGCGCAGGTAGCACTCGCCGAACTGACCGCGGCCGCCCGACTGCTTCTTGTGCCGGTGATGGCCTTCGCTCGGGCGCTGGACCGTTTCCTTGTAGGCGATGCGCGGCGGATGCATCGTGATCTCGACGCCGTAGCGCCGCTTGAGCCGCGACTCGACGATCGAGAGGTGCAACTCGCTCATCGCGTGCGCGACCATCTCGTGCGTCAGCGGATCGTGGTGGATCCGGAACGTCGGGTCCTCGGCCTCCATCTTGTGCAGAGCCTCGCCGATCTTCTGCTCGTCGGCGCGCGTCTTCGGTTGCACGGCTGCCGACACCATCGGCTCGGGCAGCGGCGGCAGAGGCACGCGCGCGGACTTCTTGCCCGGCAACGTGAATGCCTCGCCGAACGCGATGCCCTCGACCTTCGTGAAGGCGATGATCTCGCCCGGACCGGCGCTCTCGACGGGTTCGCGCTTCTTGCCCACGAGCCGGAACAGCCCGCCGATCTTCTCGCCCTTCTCGGGCGAGTGCGGACCGGCGATCGAAGCCTGCGCGGACAGCACGCCGCGATGGATGCGCGCGATGCACACCTTGCCTACGTGGCTGTCGCTCTTGACGTTGAACACGACGCCGGTCAGCTCACCATTCGGTTCGGGCTTCACCTCAGATCCGTCCTCGGCCTCGAAGTGGATCTCGTCCGCGCCGGGCGCGTAGTGCTCGAAGAACTCGACGACCTCGGGCAGACCGATGCCCGACACCGGATTGCAGACGAGGATCGGCACGATCGAACCGGCGACGAGCGAGTGCGGCAGCAGCTTCTTCATCGCCGCGTCGTCGATCTCCTGCGTCTCGAGGTACCCGTTCATCAGGTCCTCGTCCTCGCAGGCGTCCATGACCTCGTCCATCAGCTCTTGGCGCCAGGGGCTCTCGGGATCCTCGATCGTGCGACGCACGCGCTTGAACCCGGGTCCCGACTGGTCGGGCAGGTGGTACGGCACGCACGTCGTGCCGAACGCCTTGCGCAAGTCCTCGACGAGCTCGTCGAAGTCCGCATTCGGGTCGTCGAGGTGCGTGACGACGATCGCGCGACCGCGACCGAGGCGACGCGCTGCCTCCATCTTCTGGCGCAGGTTGTACGTGACGCCGCTGGCGCAGCTCACGACGCCGACGACGAGGTCCGCGCCATACAGCGCGCCCAGAGCTTCACCCTGGAAGTCTGGGTATCCCGGCGAATCGAGGAACGTCCACTGCTCGTCGTGCCAGACCGTCGAGACGACGGCCATGTGCAGCGAGTGCTGCTTTTCCTGTTCCTCGGGCTCGGTGTCGCAGAGGCTCGTCTTCTCGGCGACGGATCCCTTGCGCGGCGTCACTCCCATGTGATGGGCGAGTGCGTCGATGAGGGTCGTCTTACCGGCCGAGGGGTGGCCGGCGAAGGCGATGTTGCGGATCTTCGAAGCGGCGAACGTCATGGGGCTCCTTCAGGGATCCGGACAGAACGCGTCCCTCGTCGGCACACGGCGCGCGACGAGGGACGTCGGATCTTAGCGGCAGCGCGGGGAGTCCGGCCACCCTCGCGTCCAAGGAGAACCGCCGATCGATCCTCCACGCGGGCAGCGCATGCCCGATTCAGCTCCGCGCACGCAACACCACGATGTCCACGCGACGGTTCTTGGCCTTGTCGGCCTCCTTCGCGTTCGGGGCGACCGGGTCGTACTGCCCGTGCCCAGCGACGACGCAGTGCTCGTCGGGGACGCCGCAGTCCTCGACGAGGTAGCGCAGGACCGCCATCGCGCGCGCGACGGAGAGATCGCGATTCGAGGCGAAGCCCGACTTCTTGATCGGATCGGCGTCGGTGTGACCCTCCACCGAGAAGTGCGCGTCGGGATATTCCTTCTTCAGCGTCGAGGCGACCTTCTTCAGCGCGGTGCGGCCGGACTGGGACAGCTCGGCCTTGCCCGAACCGAACGTGATCGAAGACGGGATCGACAGCACCATGTTGCCGCCGCGGACGCCGTAGCTGACGCCCACGGAGTCCAGGTCGGTGAACGAGGTCGCGCTCTTCGGCGCACTCGTGTCCATCGGCATCGGTTCGGGTCGCGCGTTGGCCTCGACGAGTTGGCCCAGCGCGTCGTCGCGACTGTCGGCGAGACCTTGGATCTGCGACTTCAGTCGCGCGCGCTCGTCCCGCAATTCAGTGATCGTCCGGTCCTTCTCGTCGAGCGCGCGTTGGTGCGATTGATTCGACACACAAGACGCGAAGAAAGGCAGAACCAGGACGAGCGGAAGGGCTCGTGCGAACCCGCAAAACCAGCTTTGAGACATCGGATGGAATCCCCTCGTTGTCGAATCACGCTGCAAGAGCGCCGTCGAACACGGACCGTGAACGCATGGTAGACACCTCGACGCCGACCTGCCGCGCGCCGAGCGCGAGGCGTCAGGGGAACCACGTCAGGACATGATTCCAAGCCACGAGAGCGATTCCAATGCCCAGCGCGAGGTATGGACCGAAGGGCAGGTAGCGCCCGGCGATGCGCGCGATGTTCAGGTGCCGCGCGATGGACGCGTCGCGGCGGCGCGAACTCGCGCGCGAGCGGAGCAGCACGAAGAATCGCGCCATGTTCGCGATGCCGACCACGGAGGCGACCAGCGATCCGAGGACGAGCGCGAACATCGCGCCGCCCGGACCCACGAAGCCCCCGCCCGCCGCGAGCAGTTTCACGTCGCCGAATCCCATCGCGTCGCGGCCGTAAACGCGCGAGCCGGCAATCCCGATCAGCCACAGGCTGCCGCCGCCGGCTGCGATGCCGGCCAGCGATCCGAGCAGCGCCGACGAAGGCCCGACGGGTGCGCCCGGCCCGGCCATCCACTGCGCGATCCACGTGTGCGCGTGGAGTTCGGGCACCAAGAGGGACGCGATCGGCGCCAGCACGATGCCGCCGATCGAGACCTCGTCGGGGATCTCGAAGCGGTCGAAGTCCACGGCGGTAGCCACGAGGAGCCCCGCGAAGACGACGGACCAGCAGATCGCCAAGCCGAAGTGGTCCGGCAGGGTCAGCCAGCCCGTCAGCGCCCACAGGCCGGCGTTCGTGAGCTCGACGAGCGGATAGCGCCAGGGGATCCGCCAGCCGCAGGTCCGGCAGCGTCCGCGTTGGACGAGCCACGACACGAGCGGCACGTTCTCGCGCCACGTCAGCGTCGTCTTGCAGCTCGGACAGCGCGACCGCGCCGGCTTCGAGACGGTCTCACCCTCGATCGGTAGCCGGTGGATGGCGACGTTCAGGAAGGACCCGACGAAGAGCCCCAGCACGCCCCACAGCACCGCCCACGACTCGCGCGGCCAATCGAGGAACATCAGCGCGCCCCCACTTCCGTTTCCTGCCAGGCCAATCGGACCGAGTCCACGAACGGCGGCCGCCACACGCCGCCCGGTTCGACGACGATCTCGACGAGGAACTGGATCGGTTCCGGTCGCGCGAGCAGCTCGGGCGAATCGACCGGGTTCACGTCGTCGACGGCCAGCGGCGGCGGCGCGAGTTGCGGCACGTAGCGCACGCTCCAGGACACGTTGCCGCTGCGGTCGCGCGGACCCGAACCGCGTGCCTCGGCCTCGAGCCACTCGACCACCGTCCCGCGCGCGGGCAACGGACCCGACAGCACGGCAAAACGCAGCGGCTCGCGCAGGGGGTTCGTCTCGGGCGGGTCGAGCTCCAGTTCCTCGACGTTCGAGGCCGTCAGGCCGCTGCCGCCGCCCTCGCCCAGGCGAAAGACCTGTCCGGCCTGCGTGCTGCGCACGGTGCCGGTGACGCGGATACGCCCGCCGGCGACCAGCAGCAGCGGCGTCGAGACGTCGATCTCGCCCTCGACCCACAGGTCCCCGCCCGCGATGAGCACGGTCCAGTCGTGATCGTGCGCCGCAGTCTCGGCCGGAGCCGCCAGCGCGCGGTCGAGCCACGTCGAGAGCTTCTCGCGCGCGAACGTCATCGTCGATCGACCGCCCGTCGCGCGCTCGAGGCGACCTCGCACGTGCAGCGATCCTTGCGTGCGCAACACGACCGGACCGGCCTGCGCAGACAGCGTGCACGTCGCACGGGCCGGCACGGTCGCGCGAACGGCGTGCAGGTCGCGCACGTTTTGCGCGCCGACCAGCTCGACGTCTCCACTGCGACCGTCGCCGGCGGATTTCGGGAAGCGTACCTCGACGCGTCCCGTGTCAGTCCAGGCTGCGGTCCCGTCACAGCCCGGAACGGCGCGCGTCGAGCGCAGCTGCGTGTCCACGAACTCCTCGAGCCAGGAACCGCGTCCCTCGTCGCGACCGCGCTCGAGCACCGGCATGGATACGAGGACGAGCGCGGGCTCCCACACCGGCCTCCCGCCCAGATCGCGCGGCATCCCGGACTCGAAGCGCGGAACGAGGACCGGGACCAGGGGCCAGCCGGCGAGGAACGGCACGAGCACGACGTCGGCCCCGCGCACCCCGGGGTAGAAGACGAGGCGCCAAGGGCTCTTGTCCCCGCCGGTGAGGCGCTTCACGGGCGTCAGCTCGACGAGCGCGGCGCGCGGCTCGCGGAGCCAAGCGGCCGCCGGCGCGGCGGATCTCGCGCGCGCGGGTCGCGGGCGCGCCGCCGCGTCGGACTCGTTCTCGATCAGTCGCGTGCGCAGCGCGACCTCCGGACCCTGCCGCGGGCGCAGTGCGAATGCACCGTCGACGAGCGTGGCCGGATCGAGTGCTTCCTCGCAGCGCAGGTAGATCGCGTCGAGCGGTCCGAGTTCGTACACGAGGTCCGAACCACCGTGTGGTCCTGGCTGCGGCGACGGGAACAGGCGCAGCGGACGCACGCGATCTGGGTCGCGATCCTCGAACGCGGGCCCCGCTCCCGGGCCGACAGCCACGGTGCGAAAATCGAAGTGGTAGGCGGACGCCAGCGGCGAGCCGTCGATGCCGCGCAGGCAATCGGGCCGCGGGAAGCCGGCGATCTCGAGGTGGTACTCCGTGTCGGGCTCGAAGCCGCCGTCCGAGAGATCGCGCGCGAGCACCGTGGCGGGCACGAAGCGCACGCGCGAACCGTCCACGACCAGGCGACCGCGCGCGCTGCGGCCGGCCGCGCTCGTGACGCGCACCGAATCGTGCGTGACCGAAGTGCGATCCACCTCCCCCGAGAAGTGGAAGACCAGGTCCTCGTTCAGCCGCACGAGCGCGCCGGCCTCGGGCCGCGTCAGCCGGTGCAACAGGACCTCGGCCGCGGGCTCCGCAGGCGGGCGACACGCGGCCAGCGCGAGGGGGATCCCGAGAACTCGCCACGCGCCGCACATCGGACGCATTCGAGCACAACGCCGCGCCGTGCAGAAGCGAGCCTTGCGCGACCGTGGGGCGGCGGCGCGCGTTCCGGTCCGCACGCGGACGAGTCCCGCAGACCCGTGGCAGCGAACAGCCCCAATTTCAGGGCGCCAATTTCAGGGCCTCAATTTCAGGGGACGAAACGGCCGCGCCCCGCTCCGACCCCGATCGGCTCCTCGCGAGGAGCGTCGGGACGGAGCGGGGCGCGGCGCGGGAATCCCGCGTCGAGGCGGGATCAGAAGCGGAACGGCACGCGCAAGAACTCCACCGAGGGCACGGGGGTCGAGGTCGTGAGGTTCGTCAGCCCCAGGTCGAACGTGACCCGGAAGCGCAGGAAGCGGAAGCTCGGATTGTTCACCGCGATGTTCAGCTGCGTGATGTCCGTGACCCAGGCCGTGACCCCACCCGTGTTCGGCTGACCGAACGAGTTCGCCGTCGTCGCCTGGAATTCGAACTTCACCGAGGCCGGATCGGGCAGCGAGTCTTCGACACCGGCCGTGCGCACGCGGAAGAAGCGCGGGCGCAGCGAGACCATGGACGATCCGTCCGGCAGTACCGCGTTGAGCGGCATGCCGCTCGTGCCCACCGTGACGCGCACGAGCCCGGTCATCGAGTCGTACGTCGCCGATGCCGCCTCGAAGTGCGTGGTGCCGGCACCCGAGACGATGCGCACGTCGAACAGACGCAGCAGCGAGGGGTTCGTGAGGTAGACGTCGTCCGTGAACGTCGTGCCGTCGAAGACGACCGTGCGCTTGTCGGCCGTGATGTACGGCGTGCCCGGCGCGGCGACGATCGCCTGCGAACCCGATCCGTTGAGGACCGAGGGCAGTTCGAACTGCGTGGCGTTCGCCCCCGCACCCGTCTTGAGGATGAGGCCGGCCCCGTCGACGCCGCCGAACAGGAATTCCGTCGCCTCGGGCGTGGTCGAGGTCGGGGACACGCTGGTCGAGCCCAGCGGGATCCACTTCGACTGCGCCTTCGAGATCCGCCCGAAGCCCGGCAGCATCTGGTTCCACATCGCCGGCGTGTTCACGTTGCTCGTGCCCGCGAAGCCGCCGAACGTGATCGTCGAACCGACCGGGTTCGGCCTCAGACAGTTCGTGAGAGTCTCGCCGGACATCGTCGGAACGAGGATGTCCGCCAGCGTCGGTGCGTGGAGTTGGATGATGCCCGGGCCGCCGTCGCCGCCGGCCCCCGCGATGCCCTCCATGCCGAAGCCGAGGGCCGTGTTTCCGGTCGCCGCCACCGCGCACGGCGCCGGATCGATGATGCCGCCGTTCGCGACGGCGTAGTGATCGCGCGGCAGTCTGTCGGTCGTCGGTGTCGTCTCGTCCCCACCGGGGTGCGCACCGCCGACGTCCTCGCGACCCGCGCCGCCCTGTCCACCGCGGGTCCAGATGCCGCCGCGGTTGCGTTCGAGGGTTTGGTTCGTGCGCACGAGGCGGAAGTCGATCGTCTTGCCGACCTGGATGATCACATGGCCGCCCGAGCCGCCGCCCGATGCGCTGCCCACGCGGTTGATGCCGCTCGAGTTCTCGCCGCCGCCGCCGGTGCCGCCACCAGCATCGATCCGGCCGTCCATGCCGAAGATGACGTCGCCCAGGCAGAGGATCGTGAGCGAACCGCCGCCGCCGCCGCCGCCGCTGCCCTTGTCGTCCGTTGCGAACGTCCAAGCAGGGTTCGGGAACGAATTCGTCGGCACCGAGTTGCCGCCGCCGCCGCCGCCCGCGCCGGCCCAGGCACGGTCCAACTCGCCGCGGACCGTCGCCCCATTCACGCGCATCAGGCCGAAGAAGTCGTTGTTGGGGTCGCTGTCGAAGAACGGCCGCGGGCCCTTCGCGCCGCCCTGCGGACGCTGACCGGCACCGCCGATCGCGCCGTTGCCACCTAGACCACCGGGATTCCCATCCTCGGCGTCGAGGCCGATGATGGTCTGGTTGGGGCAGCCGTTCGGATTGAAGGGCGTGGCCGTCACGAGCAGGACCATCGGCTTGCCGAGCGAGCCGCCGCCACCGCCGGCGCCGCGCTTCTGATTGATGCCCAGGTTGCTGTAGCCGGTCTCGCCACCGCCGCCACCGGCACCCAGGACGTCGAATGCGCCGACGCCCGCCTCGCCGACCGGCGACGATTGTGTGGTGAGGACGTTACCCGTGCCGCCCCGACCGCCGCCGCCATTCCCGGCCGCGCCCGGCTCCTGCAGGTTGCCAGTGCTGAACGTGGTCACGCCCGCATTGCTCGTGCCGCGGATCCGGATCTTGCCGTTGATCGTCACGTTGCCCGAGGCGCGGATGACGCAGGCGTTCGAGCCGCGGATCTCGAGCAGGCCGCCGCTGTCGACGGTCATGTCGCGCACGTCGACCTGACCGTTGACGACCGTCTGACTCGCGGTCTGCGTCGCGTTCGTGATCGTGGAGAAAATCGTGTTCAGCACCGTCGCACCACCACCGGCCAGTTGCACGATGCGCCAGTCGAAGACCCCGCCCGGTCCGCCGGTTCCACCGAATTCGAACCCGGCAGTGAGCGTCCCGTTCTCACCCCACTTCGCCAACGGAGCGTCGAGAACGGCGTCCGGGTCCTGGGTGGAGTCGGGGTTCGTGCCCAGCAGGTTGAAGGGCTCGAGGAACTCGTCCTGGAGCGTCACGGGCAGACCCGTGTCCGGATCCGTGCCGTCCGAGACGAAGAACGAAGCGACGGGCAAGTCGAGCAGGTTGCTGTTGCCGACCAGGTCGCGGAAGCTGGAGGCCAGGGAGACGCGCACGAGGCGCCCGAGGGGCAGGATGCCGATCGGCGTGACGCGCAGGCTCGACCCGCCGTTCACGCAGTTCGCCTCGAGCTCGACGTCGTGAGCGAGATCGATCCAGCCACTCGAGCCGGAACCACAACTGCCGTCGAGCGCGGAGCAGTACTGCAGGCGAACCGTCTGCGGGTTGACGTTCGAAGCCGACGGATCGATCGGCTGGTCGAGCAGGACCACCACCGCGAGAGCACTCGAAGCGGCGCTGTACAGGTTGAGCGGCGCGGTGTAGTTCGCGACGGCCGGCTCTGCTCCGAGAGCACTCGCCGACGCGTCCGTACGCGTTTTGAGGACGATGCGCGAGTTCGCGTCACCCCCCTCCTCCAGGTAGCTGACGCCCGAGGTCGGCACGGAGCCGACACCGTCCCACACGAGCGGCGAGGGCGGCCCGATCTGCGTGTCGTCGAAGAGCTCGGCCAGATCCGTGGACTCGGGCGTCACGATCTCGGTCGTCAGACCGACCGTCAGGCGATCTCCACGCACGGAGCGGACCGTCAGGCCGCCCGTCGAGGTGGCGACCACGTCGATGCTGTAGTGGACACCGCCGGGCTGCAGGCCCGCGTCCAAGAAGTCGTCCTGCGTGGGGCAGGACGGCTGGAACGCGACCGTGTTCGCACTCAGCAGCGAGAAGCTGCCCGAGGCCGGCCCGCCCCCCACACGCGTGATGCTGATCGTGTTCAGGCTGACCGAGTTGAGGTCGACCGCGTCCGAGAACTCGAACGTCATGGTGCGGTTGATCGCCCAGTTCTGGTTCGTGCTGATATTCGTCTCGAGGAGACGGAACGAGCCTCCGTTGGACGAGCCTCCACCGCCACTGCAAGCGGAGAGTGCCATCGTCAGAAGGGCGGCGAGCGCGGCCGATCCGCGCGCTGCGAACGTGTTGCGGTCCTGATTCATGACGTCTGCTCGTTCCGGAGAGAGGGATGCGTTGCTGTGCTGCCGAGGTGCGCGTCGAGCGGCGGTTCGCTGCCCGAGGATGCGCAGGCCGCTGGGCCTGGACGGGGAGAACGGAAGGTCTCTGGCGCGCGTGCTTCGGGACCCGATCGGTGGACCGCGGTCCGCCGATCAGGTCCCGGCGCGCCCACGATCACTCGCGCCAAGCGATACCCAGCGCCGACAGGGTCGGAGCCAAGTTCGTGCTGGCGTTCGATAGGAACGTGATGCGCAGTTGGAAGAACCGGCTGCCGGTCTGGACGCCGTCCGGGCTGCTGATGGCAGCCATCGTGCTGCGCCAGGTGCGGTTGCTCTGGAAGAAGCTCGGCTGCGCGCCGGTGGTCTCGCCGTAGGCATCCAGGCCTTCGGCTTGCCAGAGCTGGATGGGCGAAGTGACCAACGTCGCGCCGCGGAAGGCGACCTGGACCTGGGTCCCGGCCGGTTGCTGCGATGCCGGCGGCTCGATCACGGGTTCTTCGTAGCGCGAGATGCTGCCGACACCCGAGTCGAACCAGCGCGAGAACGCGCGGCTCACGCGGATGACCATGTCGGCGGCACCCAGATAGAACGAGTTGTCGGAGGGCGGCGTCGACGCGCCCGGCGTCGGAATCGACGCGGGGTTGAATCCACCCATAGCCGTGTCCTGCAGGTCGGGCTCGCGGACGATGATGCCGCTCGTGCTGAGACCGCCCGTCGAGAAGGCCCGGAAGTTGGGACGCGGGGAGTTGGGACGCGCGATCGAGATGTCGAAGGCGTTGGCGCCCGTGATCGCCTGGTTCGGATAGCAGCGGTACTCCATGAGCAGCGGCAACCCGATCGTGGGAACCATGTTCGGCCCGTACACCGCCGGCATGCCCGTCGCCTCGACCGCCAGGGGCACGCCGGCACCGGACGGTGCGCCCACAGCGACGATCGAAGTGCTACGCCACGTTTGGTACGTGCGCCGGTCCGCAGGAATGTTGCGGTTCAGCGGCCACGGCATGATGGTCGTGCCGGTCGTGGTGATGCTCGCGTCGATCGGCTGGATGATGTAGCCCGGTTGCCCGAAGGGGCCGGGGTGCACCGTGCGCAGCGGTTCATTGGCCGCGTCGAGCACGTTCTGCGCGAAGATGTTCTCGAGGCCTGAGGCCGGGAACACCGGCAGGAGGTTGGCGTCGACAACCTCATCGGGCTGACGCAGGCTGGTCGCCAGGCTGATCTCCATGCGCGGGATCGTGTCCGCGACGACGGCGCCACCAGCCGGGGCCCAGTACAGGCCTTCGACGTCGATGTTGTAGAACTGGCTGTCGAGCAGCGTGTAGCCGACGTCCACGTAGCGCCAGATCGTCTGCAGCTTGCTGCCGTACCGCGAGATCGGCGTCTGCACGCCCTGCGGGAACGGGGTCATCTGCGACGGGATCGGCTGCGACCGGTCGGCGATCATCTGGAAGCGCGTCACCGGTCGCGGGCGCAGCAGCTGGGCCGCCCCGTCGATCAGGAACTCGCCGCGGAACTCGTCGTGGGCGAATCCCAGAAGGTCGGGATCGCCCGCCGGCGGAGCGGTCTCCGTCCCGGGGACCATGTCCGCGCGCTCGAAACGCAGCACGAATCCGTCCGTGCGCTGCGCGGGCGAGGTCGGGTCGAGTTCGAAGCCGACGATGCCGGTCGACGCCGCCGTCTCGGGCGTCGCGAACGTCACGGCCAAACCGTTGCCGGC
>JBBQCC010000131.1:0-11268 GCA_038318285.1 Planctomycetota bacterium
CCTGAACCTCGCCGACGCCGTGCTCGAGCGCGTCGTGCGCTGGGGCGATCAATTCGACCCGGACGAGGTCGAAGCGACGGCCACGGACGGCGTCGTCACGCTCGAGTTCCCCGACCGCGCGCGGTTCGTGCTGAACCGGCAAGCCGCGACGAGCCAGATGTGGTTCGCCGCCGGCGCGCGCGCGTGGCACTACGACTGGAACGCGGCGCGCTCGGCGTGGCTCGACGAGAAGGACGGCCACGACCTTGAAGCGCGCATCGCCGAGGTCGTCGGCGCGAAAGTCGGACGCGCGCTGCCCGCGCTCTGAGAGCGTGGGAAGAAATCGAGCGTACCCGCTCTCAGAATCCAGTGGTGCCGCTCCGCAGCACGAGAGCCCGTGAATTCTTCACAGCCTCTGAACGCGCGCCGTCCGGCTCAGTCCTTCTTCTTCTTCTTGCCGCCGAGCAGGCCGTCGAGCGCCTCGCCGAGCCCGTCCTTCACGGCCTTGCCGGCCGCCTTCTCGAGAATGGTCTTCTCGAAACCGTCCTTCAGCCGCAGGCGCGGCTTGTCATACGTGCCGCTCACCTCGACTGGGAAGAGCGTGTCGGCCGGGATGTACGCCAGCACCTTCCCCATCTTGCCCAGCAGGTCCTTGCCGACGAGCGCGAGCGGCAACTGCGTGCTGAAGCTCATGTGACCGTCCGTCAGCCGCACGCTGCCGTCGAAGAGGACGTCGCGACCGCCGAGCTTGATCAGCAGCTTGTCGTAGTACGCGACGCCATCGCGGATCGGAACGGTGAACGCGGGCAGGCGAACTTCGGCTGCGTTCAGCGACACGCCGAGTTGTTCGAGCATCGGCAGACCCTGGAACGACAGCTGGCCCAGATCCACGCGGAGCACCGCGTTCAACTTGGACACGTCGCCGTCCAGCGCGAAGCGCAGGTTGCTCGAGTTCAGGAGGAACGGCGCGAACTGCGTGCTCGACGTCAGCTCGTTCTCGCTGACTGTCGCCAAAAAGCTGGCCTTGCGCAGCACGGGCAGCAGTCGCCCCACGACGCGGTCCATGACGAGCGGTCCGAGCGCGAGGTCGGCGTCGAGACCGTCGGCCTTGTCCACGATGAGCGCGCCGCCGTCGAGTCGTCCGGCCAGCGCGAGCCGGTTCCGTCCGCCTTCGAGCTTCGCCGCAAATGCGCCGCGCTCGTACGAGAGGTCCGCCGCGTCGAATTGCACGGCCAGACGCGGGCCGAGGGCTTCGACCAGCAAGCCGTCTTGTCCGCCGAGCGCATCGGCGAGCGCCGTGGGCACGTTCGCAAGACGCACGCTCGACGAGGTGCGGTACGCCTTCCAGGCGCCCTCGGCGGAAAGCGCCTCGAGTGGATCCAACGCCGTGACCATGACGTCGATGGATCCCGGCGGAGTGTCCTGGATCGTCGACAGGAAATGCAGCTGCGGCTTCGTCTCGGGCGACATCACGACCGTCAGTTTCGTCCCGCGGAGCACGGCCGGCTTGCCTACGAGGTCCGTCTTCGGATCGGCGTAGGTGATCGCAGGCAATTCCAGGGTGAGGTTCACGCGCGTCGCCGCGAGTCGCTGTGCGAGGTCGGGAGATTCCAGCGGTGTGGAGAACTCGTTCCACTTCAATGTGAGCTCGCCGACCTCGGATCCAGCGAGTGCGACGCGCGTGCCGGGCGGCAGAGAATCGCCGAGCTGCGCGGTGAGGAACTCCGGCGTGATGCGGAGCTTCGCGTCCACGTCCTGGGTCCCCACGGCGACGATTCGCTCACCTTCCAAACGCAGTTCGGCGTTCACGTAGCCCGCGTCACCGCGCAGGCGCGCGGTCACGGTGCCCTCTTTCAACGACGCGATCTTCGTGTCGAGGTAGAGCTCGAGCTTGGAACCGAACAGCGGCGCGATCAGGTCCTCGATGCCGGTCATGCTCTCCACGATCGACGTGTCGAGACCGCGCAGCCCCAGCGAGACCGAGCACGCGGGAACGCCACCTTCGGTCAGTGTCTGCAACGAAGCCGGAGTGTCTGCGTTCACGACGAGCTGGGGAATCGCGCCGCCGGCACCGTCGCCTCCGAGGTCGCCGGTGAGGACGAAGGATTGCGGTCCCGCGCCGGACACAGACAGCTCGATATTCCGCGACTCGAAGCGCGCGCGCTGGCCTTTCGCTCCCGGCGCCGAGTCCCACTGCAGGATAGGGAGCTTTCCGGCCAGTTGGGCTTGGAGCGAAGCCAGGATCGTCGGCGTGTCGGCCACCGCCCCCGTCGTCGCATCGAGGATCCGTGCGCTCACACCGACGCTCTCCAGCACCAGGTCTCCTTCGACGTCGAAACGCGCACCTTCGGGCAAGCGCGGTCCGATCTCGGCCGCGACGAACTCGGGCGTCGGCCTCCAGGAGATGCGCCCAGCTTTCGCGCTCGTCAACACGCCCGTCGCGAACGTGAACGGCAACTCGAGATCGAGTTGATCCGACTTCAGGACGACGCGCACCTCGAAGTGCTCGTCGTTGCTCTGCAGCTTCGGCTTCTGCGCATCGACCTTCTGCGCATCGACCCTCTGCGCGTCGAGTTCCACCCGCGCGACCGGGCCGATCGCCTTCGCGATGCGGTCACCCTGTCCGGCCAACTCGCCCAGCGCGAGCGTCGAGAGCCCCTCGACGTCCACCTTCACTTGCGCCGCCGGGATCGGCCCGCCGGCGAGCATCGCGAACGCGTCCGGCACCGTCGCGTCGACGCGCACGCGACCGGGCGCGCCCGCGTCGAGCTGCGCCTCGAAGTGCGCGATGAGCGGACGACCGGGCGAGGCGCGCGCCGTGAGTTGAATGGCCGAGATGCCAGCGCTGATATTGGCCGCGCGCAAAGCGTCCGACTCGAACGCGATGGAACCGGGCAGATCGACGTCCATGACGATCTCGGCCGCTTCCAGTGCCGGCTGCAAGCTGGCCAGGTCCGTCGCGCCCTTCTTCGGCATCGGCACGCGCAGACGCGAGATGCGCAGCGCCCACGGTTGACCCACGTCGGTCAGCGCGAGATGCGCGTCCGGCGGCAACTTCGCACCGGCGATGCGCTCGATGATTCCGCGGGGAAATGGCGTGCTGGCCACCAAGAAGGGCTTCTCGACCGCGGTGATCTGGCCGTCCGCGAGTCGCGCGTGCAGCGCGAGCCCGGCGCGCGCGCCGTCGAGCGTCAAGTCGACCGCGGCGTGCTCCGCGGACTCCGCCGTCGCGTCGAAGCGCAGTGTGAAGTTCGGGCCGAGCACCTCGACCAGATCGCCCGACAAGCCCGCGAGCCCGTCCACCATCGCCGTCGAGAAGCGCTCGATGCGACCCTTGGCCTGCGTGCGTCCGAGCGGCCACGTCGCCGCGGGATCGATCGGACCTTGAATGGTCGCATCGACTTCCAGCAGCCCGGCGGAGTCGCCGGCGAGTTCGCCACCCACGTGCACGACGATCGGTTGGCCCGGCTTCGCGACGGCGGTGACGACGCCCGTGCGCACTTCGAACGGCGTCCCGATGCGGCGCGTCTCGGCGTCCGACCACGAGAGGTGTGCAAGGTTCACGCGCAGGTCGAGATCGAGCTTCTTCACGAACTCGCCGACGTCAAAGCTGGAACCCGACTTGCCCGCGTCGCCTTCGTCCGTCGATCCGGGCACACGCGGTTCGAGCGCGCGCTGCAAGTTCGTGACGCCCGCATCATCGGCGACGAGGTCTGCGGTGACGTCGACGACGACCGTGCCGACGTGTCCTTCCTTCGCGGACGACAGCGACCACAAGGACGGCAGCGTGACGGATGCGCGTGCGATCTCGACGCCGCCCGGATCGAGGATGCGCGCGTCCTGCACGGTCTGCGGCTGGAACCAAGCCAGGTCGACCGATGCGATCTCGAGATGCCCGCGGTACCGCGTGTCGAACACGTCGGCGGCCTTGCGCGCGACGGTGCCCGAGAGCAGCGTCGGGAGGAGCAGCACGCCCACGGTGAACACGCCCAGCGCAAAGGCCGTGCAACCGAGGGCGCTCTTGAACAGGAAGCCCAGGCAGCCGCGCTTGCGCGGGGTCTCGGGCGTGGTCTCTTGCGGAATCGAATCGGTCACGAAGGCTCTCCAAGCAGGCGGGTGATGGCATCCTGCGCGCCGCGGCCAGCGAGGTCCATGCCGCAACTCGTGAAGGCGCAAGCGTGTAGGCCGTCGGAGCCCGCCCGGGGCCGACGCACCAGGAATGGAGGGCTCGACGGCAGAGACCACCACAGGTAGTGTCCCAGCTCTCCGAGGTCCCCCTATGCAGCCCCACTTACACCCCGATTCCAAGGCCGAACCCAAGGCCGCCGTCCGCATCTACCTCGTCGGCGCGCACGCGACCGGCAAGACGACGCTGGCGCGCTGGATCCGCGACAACTACGGCCTGCCGATGATCTCGGAGGTCGCGCGCGGCGTGCTGGCCGAGATGGAGGCGCAACTCGACGCCCTGCGCTCGAACGTCGACCTCGTCGACCGCTACCAACGACAAGTGTTCGAACGTCAGATCGAAGCCGAGGCGCACCAGACCGGATCGTTCGTCTCCGACCGCGCTTTCTGCAATCTGGCGTATGCGGGCCACCACGCGACGATCCTGGGCGACATCGCGACGGATCCGCGCCTGTCGAAGTACCTCGAGTCCGTGCGCGGGGGTCTCGTGTTCTTCCTGCGGCCGCACCGCGAACTCGTCGTGTCGGACGGCGTGCGCGCCGGCGTCGAGTGGGAAGAGGTCGTGCGCATCGACGGGATGGTGAAGCTGCTCCTCGAGCTGTTCCGCATCCCCTACATCCCCGTCGCGTCGCTCGCGATGCAAGAGCGCGTGCGCCTCGTCGAGCGCTGCATGGACCTCGCCGGTCTCGATCGCCCAGAGCCCCGCGTCGAAAACGCCGCGCCGACGCGTCGGCTGACGAACGGCGCTCCGAACTGAGGCGCCCGGTTCAGGGCGGCGCGTGCGGCGCGTTCAGTCCGCCCGCGGCTCGACCGGGATCGTCTGGATCCGCGCTTCGAGCGTGCGCACGTAACGACCCAACGCGCGCGCCAACTTGTCCGCTTCGACGCCCTGCGCCTCGGCGATCAGGTCGAGCACATGCGGCGAGAGGTCACGCTGCGTCCGCAGCGCGTCCTCGATCTGCGCGCGCGTGCAGAACTTGCGGCCCAGTGCGATCTCGCCGATGCGCAGCCCGGGGTTCTTCGACTGGAGTTGCAGCAACTCGACCAGCTGGCCCATCGAGAGCGAACCCTTCTGCCGCAGGATCTTGCCCAGCGGCACCCATGTGTCGCGCTGACGGCTGCGGACCGAGTCTGCGACCTCGGGAACGACGACGCCCTCCGCAACGAGGACGTCGAGGAGTTCCTCGCTGGCCGGTTTGTGGTCTTCGATACCCAAGGTCAGGTGGAGTCGACCGGGAAGGTCTGGCAGGCCGTGCCCGCTGTTCGTGAAGGAATCCGCACCTCGGTGGACACGAAGTTGCGGATTCCTTCTTTCTCCATCCCAGATCTGGGAAGCGAGCCCCTCCGGAGATCGGTCAGTTCCAGCTGACGTCCGGCGGGAAGTCCTCGAGCCCCGCCGCATCGGGCCCGAGCGACCGCACGACGCGCCGCCAAATGCTCTGCGAATCGGGCGCGAAGACCCACTCGGGCTGGAGGGTGACCGGGAGCCACGAGCCGCTCGCGAGTTCGACCTCGAGTTGCCCGGGCGACCAACCGGCGTACCCCAGGACGAGTCGCACGTCGGTGGCGGCCGTCTCGCCGCGCTCGGCCAGGAAACGTGCCAAGTCGTCGACGTCGCCGCCCAGGTAGATCCCGGCGGAGAGCTCGTCGCCGCCCGCGATGCGTTCCGGCACGCGGTGCAGGAACTGGAGCGTGTCGAGCCCGACCGGTCCGCCGGCGTGCACGACGTTGCGCTGCATGGCCAGCAAGGGATGCGGCGGCATCAACTTGTCGAGCGTGACCGGCGACGGCCGGTTGATGACGAGACCGCGCGCGCCTTCGTCCCCGTGCTCGCACATCAAGACCACGGTGTGGATGAAGTTCTCGTCGCGCAGGCTGGGAGCAGCGGCCAAGAGGCTTCCCCGAACCGTGCGCAGTTCCTTCATCGGGGAGGAACGTAGCAATCGAAACGAGGACAAGAAACGACCGGCTGCGGCGGGTACTTGGGCCAGGTCGGATCCTCGACGCCGAGTCGGCACATGAGGAACGTCGCGCCCTTCGCGGAACGGATGCCGCGGACGTGGCGACAGTCCTCGCAACGGCTGCCCCAGCGTCGCGGCGGGCGCTCGTCGGCGGGCACGGCGGGGTCAGAACGCTCGGCGGGGTCAGAACGCTCGGCGGGCTCGGAACCGTCGCCGGGCGCCTTCACGGAGCGCGCTCCAGCGTGAGCACGGTCTCGACGTGCGGCGTGTGCGGGAACTGGTCGAAGGGCCGCACGCGCACGAGCTTCCACCCGCCTGCGACGAACGCGGCGGCGTCCACCGCGGCGGCCGCGGGGTTGCACGACACGTAGACGATGCGGTGCGCGGTCGTTCCGGCGAGGCTCGGCACGACGCGCGGATGCAGCCCGGCGCGCGGCGGATCGAGAACGAGGACGTCGGGCGCGGGCAGATCCGAAGTCGCCGCGAGCCCGACGAGCACGTCGCCCTCGACGAAGCGCGCGTTCGTGATGCCGTTGCGTGCGGCGTTCGCGCGCGCGTCGCGGATGGCCGACGGGACCACCTCGAATCCGACCACCGCACGCGCGCCGCGTGCCAGGACGAGCGAGATCGTCCCGGTACCGCAGTACAGGTCCCAAGCGACGCCGTCGGGACCGAGCGCGGCCTCCTCGCGCACCACTTCGAACATGCGCTCGGCCGCTGCGGTGTTCGTCTGGAAGAACGAGCCCGCGGAGATCGCGAAACGCAAGCCCAGCACTTCTTCCGTGATCGTCCCGACGCCGACGAGCGTGCGCTCGCGCTCGCCGATCGACGTCGTCGCCGCGCGCGAGTTGACGGTTTGCACGATCGTCGTGAGCCCCGGCACGCGCGCCGCGAGCTCGGCCGCGAACGGCTCGACGATCTCGGGCGCGTCAGCCGACGTCACGAGGTTCACGAGCACCTCTCCCGTTCGCGCGACACGGATGACGACGTGGCGCAGCAGACCCGTGTGCGTCTTCAGATCCCAGACGGGGACGTCCCGCTCGAGCGCGATCGCGCGCGCGGCTTCGACGACGCGGTCGGCGATCTCGGACTGGATCGAGCACCCGCGCACGTCGACGACCTTCGAGAAGAGTCCGAGCGCGTGCATGCCCAGCGCGAACGACGCGTCGACGCCAGCGGGCTCTTCGGGCGCGATCCAACGCCGGTTCGAGAACGTGAACTCCATCTTGTTGCGGTAGCGCCACGTCGCCGGTGCCGGCACGACGTCCGCCACGTCTGCGCCGCTTTCCAGCAATCCGCGCGCGCGCAGCGCCGACTCGACCAGACGCTTCTTGCCCGCGAGTTGCTCGGCGTAGGCCAGGTCCTGGAAGGCGCAGCCGCCGCAGCTGCGAAAGTGCTCGCACTCCGGCTGCGCGGCGTGGATTCCGGCGTCCAGCAGCTCGAACGCGACGGCCTCGACCTCGTCCCGGCGACGGCGCAACACACGCGCGCGCACGGTCGACCCGACGGCCGCGCGCTGCACGCGGAATCGGTACGCATCGGAGCGCGCAAGCCCGTGCCCGCGCGCGTCGAAGGACTCGATCGTCAGCGTGAACTCGTCGCCGTGACGCGGTTTGCGCTCGGAGTTCGAACCCGAGGCGCTGGCACCGTCAGTCGTCGCGCCGGCCGGCGCGTCGAACACTTCGTCGAACTCGTCGATCGACTCCTGTTCAGCGCTCATGCGTCGATCCGCTCGACACGCGACGCGGGCTTCACGTCCTCGGCCGCGCGCGGGTGCGCCACGTACGTCCCGTCGTTCGCGGGCAGCGGAACGCCGGCGCGCACGAGCGCCGTGTAGACACTCAGGCACGTGACGTTCGCCAAGTTCAAGCTGCGAACTCCGGTGCGAATCGGGACGTACACCCGCGAACCGGCGTGTTCCGCGAGGAGTTCGGCCGGCAGACCGCGACTCTCCGAACCGAAGACGAGCACGTCGTCGGGCTGGAACGCGGTCTCGAAGAGCGACGAACCGCCGCGCGCGGTGAACAGACGCAGACGCTCGGCGAGCGGCCGCGAAGAGCCCGCGGAGAGCGACCTCGCCGCCACTTCCCACGACGCGTGCACGACGAGGTCGACGAGCGGCCAATAGTCGAGCCCGGCGCGCTTCAGGTAGCGATCCTCGAGGCTGAACCCGAGCGGTTCCACCAAGTGGAGACGCAATCCGAGTCCAGCCGCGAGTCGCGCTGCGCAGCCCGTGTTGTGCGGGATCTCAGGGTGTACGAAGACGATTTCCAAGCGGGCGAGTGTAGCGCCGCAGCACACGGCGCGGCGGCCTCGGAATCGTCCCAACCCGTCGCTGTCGCGCCCGTAGTCGCCAACTCATGCACAATTTCCAGGGCCACAGCTCGGCACTCCTTCTCTTCCTGTTGGCGAGCGGCTGTGCGACCCGCGGATTACCGAGCGACGCCGCGCGCGCACCCCGCGCCGAGTACCACGTGCGCCTGCTCGAACCAGCCCGGCGCGCGGCCGAGTTCGAGCTCACCTTGAGCGGTCTCGACCCGCACGCGACGGAGATCGCGCTGACGCTCCCCGAGGGCTATTCGTTCGTGCGCCTCGACGCGCCCCTGCTCGCCCGGCCGCTCGCCGCCGCGACGCCCGCTGGCCAGCCGCTCGCGCTCGCGAACGACGGACCCTACCGCTGGAAGCTCGCGACCGGCGGCGCAACCGAGGCCGTCGTGACGTGGACCAGCGCGCTGACCGCGCAGGATCGCCCGGAGGTGGCGGCGCGCGACGCGTTCGGGCACCCCTACGTGACGTCGGACCACGCGCTGCTCATGACCGGCGCGCTGTTCATCGCGCCCGAGTTCGCGTCGAACGCCGAGTACCGCGTGCACTTCGAGAGCACCGCGCACTGGCCCGTGCTGTGCGCCTGGCGCGAGGTCGAGCCGGGTACCTACGACCCCGGTTCGCGGGAGGCCCTCCAAGACGATCTCGTGGCGCTCGGCGCCTGGACGACGCGCCTCATCGCGCTCGACGGCATGCGCATCGAGGTCGGGATCGCACCCGGCCAGCCGGCGCTCGAGGCGCTCGCCGTCCCGGCCATCGAAAAGATCTGCGCGGCCGAGCTCGCGCTGTTCGGGCTGGTGCCGCGCGAGCGCTACCTGTTCCTCTTCGTTGCTCCCAAGCCGATCCAGGGCTTCTCGTTCTCGGGCTCGCCGAAGACCAGCGCGATGGTTCTGCAAGTCTGCGGTGATCTCGGGAACCCGCTTGCGGGCGAGATGATCCACCACCTCGTCGCGCACGAGTTCCACCACCTGTGGGCCGTCGCGCGCCTCGACTACGGCAACGATTTGCGCTTCGTCGGCGAGGGCTTCACGGACTGGTACGCGCACGTCGTGCCGGCGCGCCTTGGGCTCATGACTTGGGAGAAGTTCGGCGAGGAACTGGGCGAGAAGCTCGAAGCCTGGAACTCGCTGGCGCCCAAGCTCGACGTGTCGCTGGCGCAGGCCGGCGGCCCAGGTTTCTTCGAAGGGGCAACTCTCTACGACGCGACGTACGGCGGCGGCCTTCTCGTCGCGGCGCTGCTCGACCTCGAGCTGCGGCGCGCGGGTCGCGCCGACGGGCTCGACGGTTGGCTGCGCGAACTCGTGAACGATCCGCGCTGGTCTCCAGGCGGTCCAGGTCCGAGCGTCGCGGACTTCCTGGCGCACGTCGAGAGCGCGCTCGGCCGCGCGACACGCGACCGCATCGCGCGCTGGATCGAGACGCCCGGCGGTTTCGACCCCGAGGCCGAACTGAAGCGCCTGGGCGTCGCGATCACGCGCCAGTCGATGCCGCGCCGCCTGCGCGCGAACTTCGACGGTACGCGCGTCACGGCGCTCGACGTGAACTCGGAGGCTGCGCACCTGGGGCTGCGCGAAGGCGACACGATCCGCACGGTGAACGGTCGCAGTGTCGCGAACGAGCGCGAGATCCAGTCTTCGTGGTCCGAACCGATCGACGGCGACGCGCAGCTCGATGTCGAACGCGACGGTGCGACGATGCGCTTGCAGGCGCATGCCGAACGGGAACGCACCATCTCGAAGCTGGATCCGCGCGCTTGGACGAACGTGCTGCAAAGGGACGATTCCTGACGCCTGTCCAGGCCGTGCTGCGGGCTCCGATCGAACCCTGTCAGAAGTGACAGCCTGTCAGAAATACACTGCAATTCCTGGCATTCCTCGCGTTGCCGCCATCGGGAAGCACACGTAGTTTGCGTTGGCGAAGACGCGCACCGCGTGGATTGGGGCCAGACGCCCCGCACCCACGCCCAGCGAGTCTGGTGATCCGAACGGTGAACGCTTCGTGCGAAGCGACGACCGCCTCCCCGGCCCAGCCTGCCGCACGCGCTCGTCACGAGCGCGGCGACCGATCTCCCAGCACTTCCGGCACGGATTCTTCAGGACAAGGAGCAGTTTCGATGAGTCGCACCCAATTCCACTTCCCCAGCTGCAGGGCCCTCGTCCTCGCGTCGGGCCTCGTCGGCCTGGCGGGCGGCGCGTTCGCGCAAGGCCTCGTCTCGACGAGCGGCACCGTCATCGCCGCCGGCGGCACGGTGTCCCCGGATTCCTCCGGGATGCCCAGTGCATCGCAGACCTTCAACACGGGGGGCGCGCTCGACACGCCGGTCGTCGACGACGCCGGCAATGTCATGTTCCGCGGTCGCTTCACCGACAGCGTGACGCCGGTGACCACATTCGACGACCGCGCCTACTACGTCGGCTCGACGGGATCGAACCTGCAACTGCTCGTCCGCGGCGCGGACCAGGCTCCGAGCATGGCCGCGGGCATCTTGCTCCGCACGGTCACGGGCAGCTCGAGCTCGCTCGGTTCGACGTGCGAACTCGGCCCGGATGGCCGCACGTTCTGGTCCTCGAACCTCGTCGACAGCACGGGTACGGGTCTCGTGGTCTCGGGAACGGACGACTACGCCTGGTTCGGCGGTCCGATCGGCGCGCAGACGATGCTCTTCCGACGCGGAGACGCGGCGCCGGGCACGGTTGGCGCCTCGATCGCGAACAGCGGGTTCACCGGGCAAACTCAAGGTATCAACCGCCAGGGTCGCGTCTACATCTACGCCTCCCTCACGGGCGGTGACACGACGACGACGTCGGTCATGAACAAC
>JBBQCC010000132.1:0-11244 GCA_038318285.1 Planctomycetota bacterium
CCTCGCGGGCCTACCGGGCGCGTTCGAGATGGTGCAGCGCAAGGGCAGCCCGGTCACGGCGATCCCCGGCGCGGTCTCGATCGACACGTTCGCGACCATGTCGTTCGCCACGCAGATGAACGATGCGGGCGAGATGCTCTACGACCTGAAGCTCTCGACGACGCAAGGCAACGCCATCTCGACGAATGATCAAGCAGTCATGGTCTTCACGCCTGGCGCCGGCAGCCAAGTGCTCGTGCGCGAAGGCGACACGGCCCCGGGCACGATGGGCGCGACGTTCGAAAACAACAGCGGCACTTGGTCAGCGGGCTGGAGCGGCAACGTCTGGACGCGCACCAGTCAGACGGCGTTCACCACGTCCCTTCTCGGCGGCGACGTCACGGGCACGACGGACGACAGCGCGATCTATGTCGGCGGCGTCGGCACGCTGGCACTGGCCGTGCGCGAAGGCGCTGCGGCTCCGGGTACGGACGCCACGTTCGGCGTCTTCAACAACTCGAGCCTGCAGCTCAACGCGAGCGGCGAGATCAGCTTCCAGGCCGCGCTCGTTGGCGGCACGTCGACGACGGCGGACGACACCGGGATCTGGACGACCCATGGCGGGCTCCAGCTCGTCGTGCGCGAAGGCCAGACGATGCCGGGCACGGGCGGCAGCATCGCCAGCTCGTTCAGCGGCACGACCAGCTACTTCAACGACCTCGGCCAGATCGTCTTCACCACGTTCCTGTCCGGCGGCACGCTGACGGGCAGCTCGTTCTGGGCCTGGGACCCGACGATGGGTCTCATCCCCGTCCTCCTGCCGGGTGACTCGTTCGAGATCTCCCCGGGCGTGTTCCGCTTCTGGGCGGGCACCGCCTCCTCGGCCGGCACGCAGAACAACAACGACGGTCGCTCGCTCACGCTGTCGCACACGGGTCGCATGACGTTCCGCTTGGGCGTCAACGACGGCGGCGTCCCGCCGGTCACCAGCGACCTCATCGTGGTCGCCGACATCCCAGCGACGACGCCCGCCATGGCGTTCTGCTTCGGCGACGGCTCGGGCACGGCCTGCCCGTGCGGCAACAGCGGCGCGGCCGGCAACGGTTGTGCGAGCAGTGTGAACGCGAGCGGCGCGAACCTCGCCGGCAGCGGCTCGGCCAGCATCGTGAACGACACGTTCCTCCTGAGCGGTAGCGGCATGCCGAACAGCTCGGCCCTCTACTTCCAGGGCACCATGCAGACGTCGTCGGCGTTCGGTGACGGCCTGCGCTGCGCGGGCGGCGCGGTGATCCGGCTCAAGACGGTCTTCAACGTCGCGGGTGCTTCGCAGTATCCGCAGCCCGGCGACCCGTCGGTGTCGGTCCGCGGACTCTGCGCCGCGGGCGACATGCGCACCTACCAGACCTGGTACCGCAACGCTGCGGCGTTCTGCACTGCGTCGACGTTCAACCTGACGAACGGCATCGCCGTGACGTGGGTCCCGTGAGCCTCACCGCAGCCGGCCTCGGTCGGCTGCCCCGTCTCTGAGGTTCACGAGAGCAGGCTGCTGGGTCCCCCTTGCAGCCTGCTCGCTGCCCGCCATCGGTCTTTCGAGAGTCGCAGTCCACAGCTCCCACCATGCAACGCACGCTCACCGCCTTCACCGTACTGCTCATCCTGTCCGCCGCCGCGTCCGCGCAAGCTCCGATCTGGGTCGACCTCGGCCCGGGCACGAGCGCCGACGACGTCACGGTCGTGAACGGCGAAGTCATCGTCGTCGGGACCGACTCCGGCGCCGCGTTCCGCTGGTCCTCGCTGACCGGCATGACGGGCATCGGCAGCGACGCCGGCTCCACCGGCTCCAGCGTCCACGTGTCCGACGACGGCGCGTCCATGTTGACCACGAACACCGGCATGGACGGCATCCGGCGCGCTTCGTTCTACGCCGGCGCCGGCGCGTGGACCGGCGTTCCCGGCATCGGCGCGACATCCGGCGGTGTCGAGACCACGGCCGCCGGCCTCAGCGGCGACGGTCTGGTCTCCGTCGGTCTGGGTTGGGCCACGGCCGGTACCGGTCATGCGTACCGCGCGACCGCGCTGGTCGCCGCGGACCTGACGCCGCCGTTCAGCATGCCGTCGAGCCGCGCGAACGGCGTCAACGACGACGGCAGCGTCGTCGTCGGTTGGGACCAGGGTCCGCGCTACGGCGCGCGCTGGGTCAACGGCGTCCGCTCGTACTTCGTCTACACCGCGCCGAGCACGATGCAGTACGCCACGGGCGAGAGCTCGGCCGTCAACGGTCCGGGCACGATCGCGGTGGGATCGAAGATCTTCACCTTCGCACCGAACGACGGTTGGCGTTGGAACGCGAGCACGAACACGATCACGCGCCTCGCGAACCTGGCCGGCGGCGGCGTCGCGTCGCCGACCGATGTCAGCGACGACGGCGGCCGGATCGTGGGCCACACCGGCGGGACGTTCCCCGTGGGCACGACGGGCGTGATCTGGATCAACGACCAGCCCGTGAACCTGAAGAGCCACCTCGACGCACTGGGCTGCGTCGGCGTCGCGGCCTATTCGGACGTGGGCTACGTCGCCGCGATCAGCGGCGATGGCGGAGCGATCTGCGGACGTGGGACGGGCACCGGTCTCGGCCAACCGACCGGCGGATGGGTCGTGTACTTCCCCGGCGGGTTCTCGGTCGGCACGTCGTTCTGCGCCGGCGACGGCACGGGCGCCGCTTGCCCGTGCGGGAACTCCGGGAGCGCCGGCAACGGTTGCGCGAGCAGCGTGAACACGGCTGGTGCCCGCCTCGCGGCGACGGGCGGTTTCGCGAGCCTCTCGAACGATGTCGTGACGTTGCAGGGAACGGGCATGCCGAACTCTTCGGCCCTGTTCTTCCAAGGCACGACACAGCAGGGTGGCGGGGGCGGATCGGCGTTCGGCGATGGCAAGCGCTGCGCCGGCGGGTCGGTGATCCGACTGGGCACGAAGGCCAACTCGGGCGGCGCGAGCAGCTACCCCGGCGTCGGCGATCCGAGCATCTCGATGCGCGGCCTCGTGACCGCGCCCGGGATGCGCACATACCAGTGCTGGTACCGCAACGCGGCCGCGTTCTGCACGCCGTCCACGTTCAACCTGACCAACGGCGTCGAGATCGATTGGGCGATGTGAAGTGCCGCGTCCGACCGAGTCGGGCGCGGTGACCTGACCACCCGCCGGTGGGAGCCGGCGTGGTGGGAGCGACTCTGCTCCCTCCGGCCGCGAGCTTGCTCGCGGCCGGCCTTCGTTGCGAACCACGCGCGCGAGCGTTCGGGCTCCCGCTGTTCAGGCTCCGGGCAGACCGTTGCGTATCGCGAACTGGATCAGCTCGGCCGTGCTGCCCATGCCGAGTGCTTCCATCATGCGGTACTTGTGGAAGGCGACCGTGCGCGGCGTGATGTCGAGCAGCGACGCGATCTCCTTCATCGTCTTGCCCAGCACGATCCACTGCAGGATCTCGCGCTGTCGCGCCGAGAGCTTGTCGATGCCCACGCGCGTCGGCTGACGCAGGGCCTCGCGCACGGCGACTTCGATCGAGGGCGTGATGTAGGTCCCGCCGGCGAGCGCCGTGCGGATCGCGTCGAACAGGTCGCGTGCCGCAGCCGTCTTCAGAACGAAGCCCGACGCGCCCTCGCGCAAGGCCGACGCGGCCAGGTCGGGATCCTCGTTGACCGTCAGGAACACGACCTTCGTGTTCGGCAGCTCCGCGTGCAGTTGCCGCGCGGCGTCCAGCCCCGTCAGGTGCGGCATCGACACGTCGACGACGACCACGTCGGGTTGCAGCTCTTTCGCGAGCCGGACGAGTTCGCGACCGTCCGTCGCGGTCCCGACGACTGCGCACTCGGGCTCGAGCAACCTACGAAAGGCTTCGAGCAGGATCGCGTGATCGTCCGCCAAGAGGACGCGCGGACGTTTCGTGGTCGGATCGAGTCGAGGCTCCATCGTCGCGAGAGGGCAGCAGCCCACCTTGGAGTCTAGACGTGAATCGGCAGGCGGGCCAATCGGCCGCTTGTCCGTCAGACGTCGAGCTCGTGCTCCTCCGGCCGGCTCGGCGTATGCGCCAGAGGGATTCCGGCCTCGATCCGCGTACCGCGACCGGGCGTGGTCGACAGATCGAGGCCTCCGCCCACGAGGCGCACGCGTTCGCGCATTCCCTGGAGACCGAGTCCGACGTGCGCGTCGGTCGGTCCGCGTTCGAAACCATGACCATCGTCGGAAACGACGAGCCGGATGCGCTCGCCGTCGGCTTCGATCTCGACCTGGATCGACGACGCACCGCTGTGGCGGATCGCGTTGCGCAGTGCTTCCTGCGTGATGCGGTAGAGCGCCAGGCCGACTTCAGCCGGCGGCTCGACGCCATCGTCCGCGCAATGGAACTCGATCGAGACCTGGTGCTTCGTCGAGAGCTCCTTGCACAGACTGTGCACCGCCGAGCGCAGTCCGAGCTTGTCGAGTTTCGTCGAGTGCAGGCGGTGCGACATGCCGTGCACGTCGCTGGCGATCGACTTCACGGAATCGGAAAGTTCGTGCAACTCCCCCGTCATCCCGTCCGCTGCGCGTGCGCGCGGATTCGCGGCCAGCATGTCCAGGCTGACGCCCAGCAACGCGAGCCGCTGCCCGAGATCGTCGTGCAGTTCGAGCGCGACGCGTCGTCGCTCGGCTTCCTGCGCGCGGATCAGGCGACCGGTGAGGCGCCGTAGCGATTCCTCGGCGCGCGTGCGCAGGTCCACCTCGCGCTGCAGCACGCGCTGCCTCGCGTCGGCGGCGCGCGCGCGACGCTCGAACACGAGCAGGATGGAGCAGCCGAGGAGCACGAGCACCGCGATCCGGAACCAGAGCGTCTCGTGGAAGTACGGCTCCAAGGTCAGCTCCACGGCGGCGGGCGTCCGACTCCACACACCGTCGTAGCTGCGCGCGAGCACTTCGAAGCGGTAGTCGCCGGGCGGGACGTTCGTGTAGCGCGCACTGCCCTCAGCGCCCCCGTCGCGCCACGCGCCGTCGAAGCCGGACAGGCGGTAGCGGTAGCGCACGGCCTCCGGTTCGGTCAGCGAGAGTCCCGCGAATCGGAACACGAGCTCGCGCGGACCGGGGGGGATGGTGGCACTCGCGGCCGTATCGTGCTGGACGCCGTCGGCGACGAACCGCGTGATCTCGATCCCCGGTGGGATCGGTTCGCTCGTCATGATCGTCGGATCGACGACGACGAGGCCCTCGATCGTCGCGAACAGCAGCGTGCCCGACGCGAGCCGGAGTCCGCCGAATCCGCCGGCCTCGCGCGTGCGCAGCGCGAGGCAGGCCAGCGCGTCCGCACGACCATCCGCGACGTCGTCGAGATCGGCGCGACGCACGCGGAACACTCCGCGGTTGCTGTTGATCCAGAAATTGTCTTGGTCGTCGGGCTCGATGCGCGAGATCGCGTCGCTGTACAGACCGCGTCCGGAATCCACGCATGCGAAGTGGCCGTCCTTCCAACGCGCGAGGCCCCCGCCGTACGTTCCCAGCCAGAGCGACCCGTCCGGCTGCGGCGCCAAGGCGCGCACCATGCCGCCGGGCAGACCGTCGGCACGCGACCATGTGGTCGCACGACCGTCGACGAGGCGCGCGAGCCCCGCCGCCATCCCGATCCACAGCGCACCGCTCGCATCCTCGGCGAGCGAGGTGACTTCGAACTCGGCAGGCAAGCCGACCTCCGTGCCGAACCGGCGCGCACTGCCGGTCTCGACGCGCACGAGTGCGTCACGTCCGCCGATCCACACGGCGCCGTCGGAGTCCTCGAGCATCGGCGTCGCGTAGCCTTCGACGCTGACCGCGCGGTCCTCGATCTCGCCCTCGCGAACGATGCGCAGTCCCTGATCGTGGTGGATCCAGAGGCTGCCATCCGTCGTGCTGAGGATGCCGAGCACGCGCTGAGCCTCGCGCGGCGCGCGCTCGCCGGCGACGACCTGCTGGGTCGCGAGGTCGACACGCAAGATCTGCACGTCCTCGGTCGAAGCGACCCAGGCCGCGTTCGCGTCGGCGGCCGCGAACGACAGGTTGCCGTTCTTGAGGCGCAACGACTCGTAATCGATCGGGTCGGCCGGAGTCGGCACGAGCTGCAACAGGCCGTGACGAAGGTGCCCGATCCACAGATTGTCCTCGCGGTCGCGCAGGACCACGTTGACGTCGATCTCCTCGTTCGAATTCGGCGTGAAGAATGCGGTCCCCTTCTCGATGCGGACGATCCACATCGCCGCCCCACTCGCCAGGATGATCCCGCCGTCCGGGTTCTGCAGCACGGAGAGGACCCGGAAGGTCGTCGGCCCGCCGATGTGCTTCAGCTTGTGGAGTCGGCCATCTTCCACGAGCGCCAAGCCCTTGGCCGTGTGCACCAGCAAGCCGACTTGCGGCAGGCGATCCACGAATGTCGCGGCCACGGACTCGCCGCCGGCGGCGAACGGGACGCGCTCGATCGTCCCGTCCCGCACGCGAAACAGCCCCTTGGCTCCGGCGCACCACACCGTGTCGTCCGCGTCGACGTGCATGGACGCCAAGGCCGTGAGCAAGCGATCGGGATCCGCGAGCAACGGCGCGACGCGCCCCGCGCGGATCGCGGCCAGCCCCCTCACGCTGCAGACGAGGATCGTTCCGTCCCGGAGCTCACCCAGACCGACGACCTCGCCGCCCGGCAGACCGTCCGCGATGCCGTAGCTGCGAAACGAGCGACCGACGCGACACGCGAGCGTCCCCTCACCGCTGCCGATCCACAGTCGACCGCTGGCGTCCTCATGGAGCCGTGTGAGGAAGCTCGAATCGAGTCCAGGCGTATTGGCCGGTGTGAAGATCTCGAACTCGTGACCGTCGAAACGCGCGAGTCCACCGAACGTCGCGATCCACAGCGCGCCGTCGCGCGACTGCAACAGGTCGTTCACCGAGTTCTGCGGCAGACCGTTCTCGATCGTCCAGCCGTGTCGCCCCGAATAGCGCAACTCGGATTCGGGACGGGCCTGTGCGAACCCGTGCACGGAACACCACAGCGGAGCGAGGAGGACCAGGAGTGCGCGGACCCACATGTGCGTCCAGGGTAAGCGGGCGCCGTCGCCGCCTCACCCCTGCGTCGCGATCCGCGGGTTCGATTCCGCGACAACGGACGCGAAGTTCGACGGCGCGGGACCCGCACAGGCCCCGCGAAGCGCGAACGGCGGCGCGGCTGTCAATAGTGCCAGTTGACGTCACTCACGGATCGTGCGGCAATTCTGTGTCCTTTCCACATCACTCAGGATCCGCACATGAACTCCCGACTTCTGCTGCTGCCCGTGGGCATCGTCCTATCACTCGGCGCCCACGCCGCCGATGTCTTCTTCCAAGCCCGAGGCACCGTCTCCTTCATCCAATCCGCCTCGGGGCCGTACACCGGCGTCCAGGTCGGCGACGCGGTGCGTCTCGACTTCAAGGTGACGACGCCCGGCACCGTCATCTCGATGCAACTGCAACAGTTCACGGTCGATCCGGCGAGCGTGGTCCTCGACGTCGGCATGCTCAGCTTCGCGGCGGGCGGCGGCACACCCAGCATGATCTTCCAGAACAGCGACTTCGGCGGTTCCGACGGCGTGCGCCAGTTCGCCGCGCCGCTCGTGAACGGCGCAGCCGCGGCCTACGACTTCAGCGCGCCGAACCTGTTCACTTCGACGGATCCGTCGCAGAACATCGGCATGTGGAGCCCGATGTTCGCGTCCTACGACTGCCGAATCGCCGGCGGCGGCACGTACATCGAGTTCACGCCGACGACGCTCACGATCTTGGACTCCGAGGCGGGCACGGCCTACTGCTTCGGCGACGGTACGGGCAGCGCGTGTCCGTGCGGCAACGCATCGGCCGTCGGCGCGCGCTCCGGATGTCTGAACTCCCTCGCCCTCGGAGGTCGGCTCACGGCGACGGGGATCCCGAGCTTGGCGAGCGACTCGGTCGTGCTGCACGGCCGCCAGATGCCGAACAGCTCGGCGCTCTACTTCCAAGGCTCGTCGCAACAAAACGGCGGCGCCGGGAGTGTGTTCGGCGACGGCCTGCGCTGCGCCGGCGGGACCGTGCTGCGCCTCGGCACGAAGTCGAACGCGGCCGGCGAGAGCCAGTATCCCGCCCCCGGTGACACCTCGACCTCGGTCCGTGGTCTCGTCACGGCGCCGGGGACGCGCACTTATCAGGTCTGGTACCGGAACGCCGCGGCGTTCTGCACCACTTCGACGTTCAACCTGTCGAACGGGCTCGAGATCGCCTGGGGCGCGTGAGGGTCGCGCGCGGACGCCACGGCGCCCTCACGCCGGGTTGTCCGCGAACTCTCCGCCTTCGCGGCTAGACCGGAAGCGCGGAGCGGTGCACGATGGAAGGGTTGGGCTCGCATCGCCCCCCCAGTACCGGAATTCCTTTCCGGCCCCTCTCCATGAACGCAAACCGTCGCACCGCCCTCGCCCTCCTCGTCGCGTCGTTCGCAGCACCGCTCGCGCTGGCCCACGACGGTGACCCCAAGATCCTCGACAAGCGACCCGCCTATCAGGGGCCGGGCTGGCACAACGCGCTGAAGCGCCAGTACGCCACGGGCGGCGGCCAGCAAGCACTCGGCAACGGCGACATCTTCGCGCGCAGCAACGTGACGCTCTTCGCCTGGATGCCGTTGAGCGACTTCGGCGTCGGGGCCAGCGGCAACGGCAACTCGTGCTACGGGTACACGTCGCCGTCCGGTCGCGAGTACGCGCTGTTCGGCCACTCGAACGGCACGGCGATCGTCGAGATCACGAACCCGGGTAATCCCGTCATCGTGGCGCAGATCACCGGGCCGACGAGCCTGTGGCGCGACATGCGCGTGTTCGGTCACTTTGCGTACGCCGGTTCCGAGGGCGGCGGCGGCATCCAGGTCATCGACCTGTCGCAGGTCGACAACGGCGTCGTGACGCTCGCGAACACGATCACCACGGGCGGCAGCACGGCGACGCACACGGTCGCGTTGAACACCACTTCGGGGCGGCTGTACCGCGCCGGCGGCGGTGGCAACGGGCTGCGCATCTACGACCTGAACGCGAACCCCGCGAGCCCGACGTACCTGGGCACGTGGCCCGATCGCTACGTGCACGAGACTCAGGTCGTGACCTATCCGACGGGCGGTCCCGGCGGCGGACCGCGCGAGCTCGCGATCTGCTGCGGCGGACTCGGCAGCGGCTACACCGACACGGGCATCGACATCGTCGACGTCACGAACGGTTCGGCGCCCGCATCGCTGCTGCACATCGGCTACGGCCAGTCGAACTACTCGCACCAGGCTTGGCTGTCGCCCGACCGTCAGTTCCTGTTCCACAACGACGAAGTGGACGGACGTCCCTTCACCCGCGTCTTCAACGCGTCGAACCTGAACGCGCCGACGCCGGTGTTGACGTACGTCGGCGAGTACCAGAACGGCGTCACGGTGGACCACAACCTGTACACGCTTGGATCGCGCGTCTTCCACGCGAACTACCGCAGCGGACTGCGCGTGTACGACACGTCGAGCGGCGTCACGACGCCGACGCTCGTCTCCTGGTTCGACACGTACCCGGCGGACGACGGCACCGGCTACAACGGACTGTGGAACAACTACCCGTACTTCCCCAGCGGGACCGTCATCGGCTCCGACATCGACCGCGGGTTCTTCGTGTGGTGGGTCGGCAACCCGCAGATCGCCATCGCGTTCCCGATGGGCAACCCGACGGAGTTGAGCCCAGTCGGTGAATCGGTGACCGTGCAACTCGTGCAGGACACCCCGGGCATCCTGCAGGCCGGTTCGCCGACGCTGTACTGGCGCACGACCGGCGCGTTCACGGCGGTCCCGCTCAGCGCGCTCGGCGGCGATCTCTACAGCGCCGTGTTCCCGCCGCTGCCTTGCGGGACGAACGTCGAGTACTACGTGTCCGCGATCGCCACGAACGGCATCGCTTGGACCGCGCCCGAGAGCGCGCCTCTCCAGGTGTACAGCGCGCAGGTCCAGTTCGGCCAGACGCTCGTCGCCGCGACCGACTTCGAAGCGAGCGCCGCAGGTTTCGCGCGCGACGCTGCTACGGACACGGCCACTTCCGGACTGTGGGTGCGCGGCAACCCGATCGGCACGGCGGCCCAGCCCGAGGACGATCACACGCCCGGCGCGGGCGTGAACTGCTGGTTCACGGGACAAGGCACGATCGGCGGCGCACTCGGTGAAGCCGATGTCGACGGCGGTCGCACGACGCTGCTGTCGGCCGTCTACGACTTCTCCGCGCTGGCGAGCCCGATCGTCAGCTACGCGCGCTGGTACGTGAACGACGGCAACACGGCGATCGACGACTCGTTCCGCGTGGACGTCTCGAACGACGGCGGCATGAACTGGGTGAACGTCGAGACACTCGCGCCCGGAAACCCCGAAGCCTCGGGCGGCTGGTACGAGCACCAGTTCCATGTCGCCGACTTCGTCGCGCCGAGCAACGCGGTGCGCGTCCGTTTCGTCGCCGAGGATCTCGGCACGGGCTCGATCGTCGAGGCCGCGATCGACGACTTCACGATCACCGATCCGCAGTGCACCGGTTTCGCGTCGATCTGCGCCGGAGACGGCAGCGCGGCCGCGTGTCCTTGCGGCAACACGGGTGCGAGCGGCGCCGGTTGCGCGAACTCCACGGGCGCCAGCGGGCTGCTCGCGGGATCGGGCGCCGTCAGCCTCGGCGCGGACACGTTCGTGTTGACCGCGTCGGGCCTGCCGACGAACACGTCCGTGCTCTTCTTCCAGGGCACGCAGTCGGAGAACGGCGGGCTCGGAACCGCGTTCGGCGACGGCCTGCGCTGCGCCGGCGGCAGCGTCGTCCGCCTCGGCACGCGGACCGCCGTCGCGGGCAGCGCGAGCTACCCGCAAGGCGGCGACCTCAGCGTCTCCGTGCGCGGCGGCGTCGCCGGTCCCGGCACGCGCGCCTACCAGGTCTGGTATCGCAACGCCGCGAGCTTCTGCACGGCGAGCACGTTCAACCTGACGAACGGCGTCTCGGTCAGCTGGGGCAGTTGACATGGATGGACCTGTCAACCCACGTTGACGGGTTCGTTCGCTGACCTATGCGAGGCTCGGTCCCGCTGCCGCGGTTCCGGGCCTCGATCACGTTTCGTTCGGTGCCCTCACCCTGTCGAGGCATGGAACGAGACCGTTGACCGGACCCCTTCACGGCGCTGCGCCGCCCGTGGAGCTGCGACTTCCGCGACCGAACTCGCGTGCCTCCGCTGCACTCG
>JBBQCC010000133.1:0-11232 GCA_038318285.1 Planctomycetota bacterium
ACGCGATCCGCCTGCACATCGAAGCCAACAACAAGAGCCCGCGCCCCTTCGTCTGGCTCAAAAGCGCCGACCAGATCCTCGACAGCATCCGCCGTTTCTGCATGCACACACTCGACGCGCACAAACCGAAACTTCTCAAGCAGATCTCAGGGACAGGACACTAGGGCTAGTCGGAGACTCGCGGAGGCGTTTCGTTCCGCGCAAGGATCTCGGCGACGATCGCGTCGAGTCGCTCACCGACGATCTCGGGCGGCGGCACGATGCGCGCGCGCTCCGCCGCGCCCTTGCCCGTCAGCGCGAGCGCCGTGTGCACGCCCACTGTTCGCGCGGCGGCGATGTCCCGCGCCGCGTCGCCGACCATCCAGCTGGACGCGAGGTCGATGTCGTGCTCGCGCGCGGCACGCAGCAGCAATCCCGGTTCGGGCTTACGGCAATCGCAGGCGCGCCGCAGGTCACCGACGCCTTCGGTCGGATGGTGCGGACAGAAGTAGATGGCCTCGACGTGCGCGCCTGCCGCTGCGAGCATTTCGGTGAGCCGCGCATGAATCGCGGCGAGACCTGCCTCGTCGAGCCACCCGCGCGCGATCGCGCTCTGGTTCGTGACGACGATCGCCGGCACGCCGGCCGCGTTCAACGCGCGTACGCCCGCGGCAGCGCCGGGCAGCAACTCGACTTGGCTGGCGCGCAAGACCCACTCGTCCTCGCGCGTCAGCACGCCGTCGCGATCGAGGAAGACCGCGCTCGGCAGAGACGCTCGCAGCGCGCTCGCGGTCACTTGCCGCGGGCCGAACTGGATTCGACCGCAGCCGGCGGCAGTGCATTCAACCGCTCGTCCGACACGCGGTCCAAGTCGATGTGGATGCGTCCGGGCGCGTGCGCCTCGGTCCACTTCACCGGTACGAGAAAATCGCGCAGCGGCAACCACAGCGGGAAGTGCCACGTCTGCGGACCGACGTACATCTCGCTCCACAGGATCGCGTAGACCTCGTCGTCCGGGGTCAGGTAGCGCGTCTCGGACCGGAAACCGGGCTGCACGAAATCGAGGCGTACGTCGTCGTCGATGTCGAGCTGGATCTGGCAGGGAGTGACGAATCCGCTGTTCTTTCCATCGACGAGGACGGTCGCGCCGGGCGGGCGTGTCGAGAGGACGACGGCTCGGTTCGGCGCGAGGTAGGCGCAACCGGCGAGGGCGAAGAGGCAGGGCAGGGCGAGTCGGCGCACGGCGTGAATGTGACGGGTGCGAAGGTCCGTGGCAAGACGCACGCTGGACCTCTCCCCGTGTCGATCGAGCCGCCCACTTGCTTCGACGCGGCTGCTTTGGGACAGGACACGCATGGATCGGTCGGAAGCGGGGCCCGCGAACGCCGGCGCGGCCACGCGACCGCAGTCGAATGAGCCGTTCGCCGACGACGCGCGCGCGGACGGATTCGTGCGTGCGGCAGTCGTGGTCGCCCTCGTGCTGGGCCTCCTGCGCTTCGTGCGCCTCGGCACCTGGAGCCTGTGGATCGACGAGTCGCTGACGTGGGCGGACATCTTCCACGGCATCGAGGGCGGGGAGATCTCGAACCCGCTCGGGTACCGGCTGATCGCCGCGACCGTGCAGGTCTTCGGCGGAACGCCCACGGAGTGGTCGCTGCGCTTTCTCCCCGCGGTCGCCGGATGGCTGTGCATCCCGGTCACGTTCGGCGCATTCCGCGGGCTGTTCGGCGCACGCCGAGCCGCGTTGGCGAGTGTGCTGGTCGCGGTCAGCTCGTGGCACCTCTACTGGTCGCAGAGCGCGCGCTTCTACACGTTTGCCCAACTCACCCTGCTCGTGGGCGCCTGGATCCTGTGCAGTGCGCTTGCGCGCGCGCGTTCGGGCGGCGGGGGCTTGCTGTGGTTGCGCGCGGTGGTCGGGCTCGTCGTGGCCGGTGCGGCGGCGTTGTTCCACCCGTCGGCCGTCCTGCTCGTGCCGGCGCTGTGCCTGGGGCCGTTCGCGCTCCGACTCGTAGGTCGCCCGCTGGGGGAGTCGCTCGTCGCTCGCCGCGTCACGAACATCCTCGCGATCGTCTCGCTCATCGGCGCGCTGCTGGCCGCCGGCTGGGCTTGGCGGACGTGGAGCAATTACGCCTACCAGAAGGGCGGGGACTTCTCGCTGTCGGCCGTCTTGTCGTCCGCGGCGCACCTCGTGAAGACGACGGGATTCTTCGTCACGCCGCTGCTGGGCACTGCCGTGCTGTGCGGGACGTGGTTCGCGCTGCGCTCGCGGCGCGGCGCCGATGCATTCGCCGTCGTCGTCGTCGGTACGACCTTGGTGTTCGCGCTCACGGCCTCGGCGCTGGCCAAGGTCAGCGCGCAGTATGTGTTCGTGGCGTTGCCCTGGATCGCGCTCGTCGCCGTGCTGCCCGTGGGCGGCACGCGTCCCGGCCCGTTGGGTAGGCGCGGCGAGCTGGCTTGGATGCTGCTCCTCGCGCTGCCCGCCCTGGCCACGTGCGGTCTCTACATGACGACGCGCATGGGCGAGCGGCCGCCGTACCGCGAGGCGTACCAATTCGCGGCGAACGTGCGCGAGCCGGACGAGCAGATTTTCGGCACGGCCGCGTGCATCGGCGAGTTCTACCTGGCGCCAGAAAACACGGACCTGCGCCAACCGACCGCTCTGTCGTGGATCGACTGGTTCCACGCGCGCGATCCCCTGCAGTGGGCGCGGCGCGGGCGCGGCGGGATCTACGTCGTCAACCCGGAGGAGTTCGCCGGCCTCGAGCCGGACGACGCGGCCGATCTGCAGCGCTTCTTGCGCGAGGAGTGCCGGCTCATCGCCTGCTGGCCGCTGTACGTCGAGAGCCGCGACCTGTCGGTCTGGGTGTACCGCCGCGATTGATCGCGGCGTGGGTGCGTCGCCATCCGCGAGACAGCGCGGAGTGGAATCCGTCGTTCGACGATCGCGGTCCGCTCGACTGCGATCACTCCGGACGAGTCAGTTCGCGCGGCCTTGGAATTCGCCGTCCGCGGTGCTGACCTTGACCATCTCGCCGACGGTGATGTGCAGCGGCACCTTGATCTTCAGGCCGGTCTCGAGCACGGCCTCCTTCTTCACGTTCGTCGCCGTGTTGCCCTTCACCGCGGACTCGGACTCGACGACCTTGAGCGTCACGCTGGACGGCAATTCGACGCCGATCGCCAAGGACTCGTGGAACGTCACGTCCACGACCGTGTTCTCCCTCACGAAGCCCATCTTGTCCCCGACGAGGTCGTCGTTCAGCGGGAACTGGTCGAAGGTCTCCTGGTCCATGAACACGTAGTCGCCGTTCGCCTCCTTGTAGAGGTACTCGGCCTTCTTGCGATCGAGGTACGCGACCTCGAAGGAGTCGCTGGATCCAAGTCGCATCGGCGACACGACGCCCGAGCGCAGGTCCTTGACCTTCATGTGGATCACCGCGCGCAGGTTGCCCGGCGTGTGGTGGTTGTACTCCGTGATCAAGAGCAGCTTCTCGCCGTCGATGATGACGGCGCCCTTGCGCAATTCAGTCGCTTTGACGGCCATGTCGGTTCCTCTTCGCCGGTTGGAAGGTCGAAGAGGATACGGGCAGCGGTGCGGGCGCGCGACCCTCGATCGCCGGAAGCCGGTGCGCGCGGCGCGAAACGGGTGCGTTCGCGCGGTTCGAACAGCTCTTGCGCGCTGGGACTGCCTGCGCGCTAGAACTGCTTACGCTGCGCCGAGGACGGAATGCTCAACGCCTTGCGGTACTTCGTCACCGTGCGGCGTGCGATGCGGATCTGGTTCTTCTGCTCGAGCTGGACGGCCAATTCCTCGTCGGACAGCGGATTGGACGTGTCCTCCGCGGCGACGAGCTCGGCGATCTTCTGTTTGACGGACGCCTGGCTGGCGACCTCGCCGCTCTCCATCTGCGTCCCGCCGGTGAAGAAGTACTTCAGCGGGAAGATCCCGCGCGGCGTCTGCGCATACTTGCCCGCGACCGCGCGGGAAACGGTCGAGATGTGCACGCCGACCGCATCGGCGACCTCCTGCATGCGCAGCGGCTTCAGGCCTTCCACGCCGCGCTCCAGGAAGCCGCGTTGCTCGCGAAAGATCTCGTGCGCGATCAGGTCGAGCGTCGCGCGTCGCTGGTGCAGCGCGTCGAGGAACCAGCGCGCCGATTCGATACGCTTCTTGACCCACTCGCGCACGCCATCGCCCTTCTGCGCGGCCTTCAGCATGTCCTTGTACGCCAGCGAAAGACGCAGGTCCGGCGCGGCTTGGCGGTCGAGGCGCACCTCGAACTCGCCGTCGATCTCCTCGACGATGACGTCGGGGTGGATCACGTCGGCCTGCAAGCCGCCGAAACCGGCGCCCGGGCTGGGCTCGAGGCGGCGCAGCATTTCGAGCGCGTCCTTGACCTCCTCGATCGTGCGACCGGCGTCCTTCGCGATGCGCGGCAGCTTGTTCTGCTCGACGTCCGCGAGGTGGCGTTCGACGATCGCCTTGAGCAGCGGCTCGTCGCCCATGCCCATCGCCTCGAGTTGCAGTTCGAGGCACTCGCGCAGGTCGCGCGCTCCCAGCGCCGGGTGTGAGATCGAGCGGATCTCGTCCAGCACGGCGCGCAACTCCTCGACGGTCACGGGCGGTTCGCCCGGCGCGACGATCGGTTCCTCGCCCGGTTCGGGCGTCATGCAGTCGATCGCGATCTGGTCGAGCGGCTCGGGAATCCAGCCGCGATCGTCGAGCGACCACAGGAGGTATTCGGCCAGTTTGCGCTCGCGCTCGGTCAGGTCGAGGATCGCCAGTTCGTCCATCAACACCTCCGCGAGCGTCTTCTCGACGTCGGGCGTGTTGGCCATCGCCTCGAACTTCTTGTCGCTGTCCTCGGCCGATCCGGTGCGCGTGCGCCGCGTGCCGTCGTCGAAGTCGCGCTCGTAGCGTTCGAGCTCCTCGCGCATCTTGCTGACGCCCTGCTCCTCGGCGACCTCGTTCGAGGGCGGCGGGACCTCGGAATCGCCGTCGTCGGAGCCACCGTCCTCGCCCGAAACGGGTTCGCCCAGTTCGAGGAAGGGGTTCTCGACGAGCTCCTGCTGGATGCGTTCCTCCAAGTCCAGCGAGGACAGCTGGAGGATCTGCATGGCCTGGATCATCTGCGGCGACTGCTGCAGTCGCTGATCCATGCGCGCGCTTTGGCTGAGTCCGAGTCTCACGGGAAGGTCTTGTCGGTGGGTTCGATGTCGGGCGCGTCGGCCGAGCGCGATGGCGGAGTGGGGCTCTGAATCCTACCCGCTCGATCGCGATCTCCCTATCACCGTGGACCCCGGAAACGCTGCTGCGAACGCCCATTTCCGCGACGCGCTGTGTGCGGGTCCGCTGCGCGGTTCCGCGCACACGCGCTGCGAACGCCCACGGGCCGCGAGCTGGTCCCGCTTCGCGATCGGGGCGCGATCAGGGCGCGTTGACCGCGAGGGTGAGCGGCGCACCGGCATCGAACACGGACGCCGGCGATTCCCCGGTCGCCGTGCGCGCGCTGCCCGCGACGCGCGAGCGTTGCGGCAGTTGCAACTTGCCCATTTGTGCCGCGTCGTGGTCCAGCACTTCGACTTCGGGCGTCGTGCTGCGCCATGCGTCGAGCAGCACCGTTTCGGCGTCGACGAACACGCGCGCGGCGATGCCGTCGAACGCGCGCTCCACGTGCGGCGAGGGCATCCAGATCTGCGGCGCGACCTCGAGGCCGTAGTCGGTCAAGTAGACGCGTTCGGTGCCGACGACGAGACGCGCGGGACGATTCGCGGCAACTGGGAACGACGCGCGCAGCGAATCGCAGACGAGTTCGACGCGTCGCGTCGCGCTGCCGGCATCCTCGGCGACGCCGACCAGCGCGCGCGCTGCTTGGATGCGAGCGGTCTCGGAGCGCGGCAGCGCGAGCATCGAGCGACTCCAGTACACGAGCGAGCGTCCACCGCGACCGTCACTCGAACGGTCGGCGTCGAGCATGCTCGCGAGCGTGGGCGGCGTGAGCAGCGCGCTCTGCGGTTCGTAAGCGCGCGCAGAACCGCGCAGCGCGAGTCCGGGCTCGACCGGTTCGAGCGGGCGTGGCGCGAAGCTCGTTCCGGACATGTCGACGAGCACCCAGCCGTCGCCGGTGCCCGCTGCATCCTTGCGTGCCGTCGCGCGCACCGACAAGAACGTCTCTCCGCGCGCCGGACCCGCGTCCGCGAGGCGGACGTCGAGCGTGGCGCCGCTCGCGATCGTCCCGGCAAACGCGACCTGCACGAGTTCGATGTGCGGTTGCTCGAACACGCCGAGGTCCGGCGTGTCTGGATCAAACGTGTCGACGCTCGCGATGACAGCGCTGTCGAAGACGCCGTCGACGAAGACGCGCGCGCCGCCGCCCAGTCGCGTGGCGCGCAAGTGGACGCCTGTGCCGAACGCCGCGTTCCCGAGGTGCGGTTCGGCCTGACCCGCGTCCTGCGCGACCTGAATCTCGAATCCCGCGACGAACGGCCGGGTGGCGCGCGAGCCGAAGAAGACGTCGGTCCCAGCCGGCACGCGCCGGCGCCAAGTCGTCTCGACCGGCGGACCGCCGGCGGCTCCCGCGCCGCGCAGCGTGACCTCGATGTCGATGTCGAAAGCCGCAGTCTGACGGTCGAGGTCGGCCGCCAGCCCACGCGCGACTTCGATGGCGGCCGCCTCGCCGCGCGCGAGCAGCAGGCCCGATTGCGGACGCATCTCGAGCTTCAGCCCGCGCTGGCGCAGTGTCTCCTCGAGCATCTGTTGGAACAGCGCGCCGGAGATCGGCGGCTCGACCGCCTCGTCGTCGGGCGAGCGCGTGCTGCCGAACACGTCGAGGTGCGCGGCATCCGCAAGGAGAGGTTCGGTCGGGGCCGTCGCGGTGTCGCGCGCGCCCCGCGGAAACGCGAGCAGCGTCCAATCGGGCGCTGCTGCGACGGTGGCAGCAAGAAGGAAGAAGAGCATGGTCGGGGCGGGAGGTCGAGCGGAGCCCGCTTCCCGTGCAGGCAGGATAGTGACCTGTGCGGCGCGGGACTACGCGATCTCGAACTCGAGGAGTGCGCGCCGAGGGTGACCCAAGCCATCCTCTGCGCTACAACCCAGCTGCGTCGCACCGTTCTCGCGCGGGATCGTGAATCCTCCCCGAACTGCGGAATGCCCGCGATCGACCTCTCCATTCCGCGACCGACCATTCCGCGACCGACTCAGCAGCCCCGATGGAATCCACGACCCGCACGCCCGACGGACGCAGCCTGTTCTCCGTCGCTCAGATCCAGCACGTGCTGCGCACCGAGTTCGGCCGCAGTCAGCGCTACAAGTACCCGCTGGCCGTGCTCGTGCTCGCCGTCGACCAGTTGGGTGCGGTGCGCGACCGACGCGGTTACGACGCGAAGGAAGCGATCGTCGACGGCGTCGCGAAGTTGCTGTTCGAGTCCACGCGCTCGAGCGATTTCCTGGGGCGCACGCCCGACGACCGACTCATGGCCGTCGTGCCGCACACCGACGAAGCCGGTGCGCGCATGCTGGCCGAGCGACTGCTCACCGGTGCGCGCGCGCTGACCGTCGCCTCCGCGTCGGGCGAGACGTTCACCCTTTCCGTCGGCGCGACGTGCTCGCGCGACGGCGAACCGCTGTTTCACGATGTCCTCTTGACCGCAGCCGAAGCCGCGCTGGCGGACGCGACCGCGGCTGGCGGCGATCGTTTCGTCGCGCGCCCGCCCGTGCCGCCGGCTGCCTGAAACGAACCTGCGCATGAGAATCCTTCTGGCCGAGGACGAGGTCACGATCGCGGTGACGCTGAGCGACGCGCTCGAGGCCGCGGGGCACGCGGTGTCGCACGTCGCCGACACGGCCAGCGCGCTGCAGGTGCTCGAGAAAGGGGACATCGACTGCGTCATCACCGACATCCGCATGCCCGGTGCGGGCGGGATGACTGTGCTCGCGCGCGCGAAGGAGCTCGCGCCGACGCGACCGGTCGTGCTGATGACGGGCTTCGCGACGATCGATCAAGCCGTCGAGGCGATGCGGCTGGGTGCTGCGAACTACGTGCAGAAGCCCTTCCGCAACGAGGCGATCGTCGCGATGGTGGACACCTTCGCGCGCGTCGCGTCGCTGGAAGCGGAGAACGACGGCTTGCGCCGCGAGCTCGCTGCGCAACAGGGACCCGAAGGCGTGATCGGCGCGTCACCCGCGATGCAGGCCGTGTTCCAGCGCTTGCGCACGGTCGCGCCGACGGACGCGACGGTGCTGATCCAGGGCGAGAGCGGCACGGGCAAGGAACGCATCGCGCGCGCCATCCACCAACTGTCGCCGCGCAGCCAAAAATCGTTCGTCGCCATCTCGTGCGCCGCGCTGCCCGAGACGCTGCTCGAGAGCGAACTGTTCGGCCACGAGAAGGGCGCGTTCACCGACGCGCGCAAGGAACGCCGCGGTCGGTTCGAGATGGCGAACGGCGGCACGTTCTTCCTCGACGACATCGATGACATGCCGCTGGCCCTGCAGGTGAAGCTGCTCCGCGTGCTGCAGGAACGCGAGATCGAGCGCCTCGGCGCCGAAGCGCCCGTGGAAGTCGACATCCGCGTCGTCGCCGCGACGAAGGTGCCGCTGCGCACGCGCGTCAGCGAGGGCCGTTTCCGCGAAGACCTCTTCTACCGACTCGACGTGGTGCGCATCGTGCTGCCGCCGCTGCGCGAGCGCGTGGGGGACGTGCCGCTCCTCGCGCAACACTTCCTGACCCGGCAGGCGAACGGTCGCGAGCTGACCATCCCGCGCGCCGCGATGGCCGCGCTGGAGAAGTACCCCTGGCCCGGCAACGTGCGCGAGCTGGAGAACGCCGTGCTGCGCGCCGTGTCGCTCGCGGGCGACCGCGACGAGCTCGCGCTCGACGACCTCTTGCCCGACGATCCGCGCTGGAAGTCGATCGCCGAGACCGCCGCTCGTGATGCAGATCGCGGCGTGCGCCCGCTGCGCGAAGTGCTGCACGAGAAAGAGCGCGAGATGATCGAGAAAGCGCTCGCGGCGACCGGCGGAGCGCGCATGAAGTCCGCTGACTTGCTGGGGATCTCACGCAAGGTGCTGTGGGAGAAGATCAAGGAACACGGCCTGGGCGAGTCGGACGACGCCGACTCGTCGGGCTGATCCGTCGCGCGCGTCGACGCGCAGACTGTCCTGCTATCGGTGCGCGGCCGAATGCGGAGTTCAATTCCATCCACCCCGCTTGTGACCGGCCCAGCAGCCCGTTGAAGAAGCGCCCCGCGGCGGCAAGTTGATCAGGCGACCCACGGGCGCACTCCTACTTGGGCTGCTGTCCGGCTTGCGCGAGGACCCACTGACGGGCGACCCACTCGTACTCGTCGCGTTGTGCCCAAAGCTCCGGAAACTCCAGCTCACTCAGAAACGTCGTCAGGAATCGGCCATTCGGTTCTGTCCGAGTGCACCGCCAGACGCGCCCGAGACCCGTCGGTTCGGGTTCGGTCTCTGCGCTGACGTTCTCCTTGGTCAGGTCGACGAACTGTTGGGTGTGCAGTCCTGCTTGGAAGCGTGTATCCGCAGCCTGCTCTGCGTGGACAGTCAGCATACGGTTGAGTTCCTGCCCGTACGTGTAGAGTCGCGCTTCGCCCCAACCGTTGTACTTGCGCCGGAAGCCGGATTCGCCTGCATTGGGATAATGCAGGAACTCAACGACGGGTTCGACAGCACCTTCAACTAGGGATGGCGTTGCGTCCGGGGTCGGAGAGGGGGCGGGTTGGGCCTCAACGCCGACGGCCGAGCGCTCGAGCACAGGCTCTATCTCTCCGGCATTCGCGCTCGTGCTGGCTATGTTTGGCGTGCTCGGACTCGGAGCCACGCCGGAAAGGTCGACGACCGGAGTTGAACCATCGGGCCGCCACAGGAGGGCAGCGAGTACCGACAAGAAGGCTAGGCCAACCAAGACGATGAGGTTCTTACGTGCCATAGCGAAGGGCCCAACGCCCGCTGCGGCCACTCAGCCTCCCCCGATAGGCTCACAGTCACCGCAGAACAGGACCACTGCGAAGTTGTACGTACAGCCGAAGCCGGGGCCGCCCGAACAGGCCCGCCCCACGGTGTGTCGCGTCTCGCAGGGAATGGCCATAGGTGTAGGCGCCTGATTCGAACCGCACGACAAACCGCCGCTCACGAGGCAAGCGATGCAGTCTGGTGCATTCGTGACTCCGATCGTATCCGTGATCGTACAGCTGCAGAAAGTGGCGAAACTACAGGTGACGAGAGGAGAGCGTCCCCCTACGCACGTGGAGACATCGAAGGCTACCGGGGTAACCAGAGTCGGTGTTGCGCGAGCTGGTACAAGCAGGGCCGCGAGGGCGGCGCCGGGCGCGAGGAGTGCTAGCAGAATCGTCTTGATGGACATGATCAACCTCGATGAAGGATCAGGAGTTGCTGGGAGGAATGAGTGTAGACGGGGGCTCCGCGCTCGATGAAAAGGCGCGGCGGATCCATGCGATTTCTGAGGCGATGGACCAGACCTGCGGGTGACTCGAATAGCGAATGACAACCGGTGCCGATCCGGAAGCAAGTCGGAACTGCAGCATCGGTTGGCGGAGTTCTGGCCCACCCTCGATCTTCAGTTCCGGGCTGGGAGAAGAGACGCTCGCGCGCAGGATTGTGATGATGGCTTGGTCGAATTCTTGCTCACGGCCGGCGAGAGAGTCGCCTAGCTCCGAACGAGAATGGTGCCGATACGCCGCTTCAAATCGCGGCAGATCCGAGACCTGAATCCAGTGAGGCCCAGTCACGAGGATCGACGGCCGTTCGGTCAGCTCGATGATGGTGCCCGACGCCACCCGAAGCCCCCAAAGAAGCCGATCAGCACGGTGGCCGAGAAGAGTGCCAGTGCCAGCACGAGCACCTGAAGTGCGGACCCCCGACGATCTAAATTGGCTGGCGCACGAGGAGCATGTGCGCACCAGACTGCTCCCCTAGGAGCGATGTCTGGGCTCCGAACCACCACCTGGTCTCGGTGCTCGGTGCTAGTATGCGCACGGTCGCGAGCGTAGCCGCTACGATTGCGGTGTCAAGTTCTACTGAGATTGCCGAGAGACACAGCTCTGCCGGTCTCAGGAGTTCGAGCCGGCCCGACACCCCTTGAGCCTGACAGCATTGAACTTCTGCCTGGAAGAATGGCCCCAGCCCCGGAACGGCCCACTGGTCGTCGTTGCGGACCTGCACCTCGACGTCACCGGCGAACGCGGCGGTTCCACCTTCGCGGCCTGGCTCGCGAA
>JBBQCC010000134.1:0-11195 GCA_038318285.1 Planctomycetota bacterium
CGCGTGCCGTCGCTGGCCTCGAGGACGAGCGTGCCCGAGAGCGGCGTACTGGACGGGACAGGGGAAGCCTGCGTCAGACCGAGGAGTGCGATCAAAACGGTGAGCATCGCACCTCCAGTCTGCACTCACTTCGTCGCGGGAACGAGGCGAAAACTCGCCGAGGGCGTCGCGAGGGCCTTGCCGACTCCGAGGCACGATGCACCGGATGCGCGTCCCACAACGGTGTTCGAGAGCGGGCGCGAATCGTGTCGCAATCCTCACCGTCGCGGCGGCGTGGGAGTGTGCAAGGAAGCAGCGATTCCTTCCGTGATTCGTCCGCGAGGAACTCGAGCGAGCTCGATGCAGCGTCGGTCTCTGACGGCAATCGCCGACTGAAAAGGGTGCCGAATCAAGTTGGCGCGTATTGGTCCGAGCCTCAGTGCGACTCGCCGGCGACGCGACGCACGGAGTCGGCCCGGCAAGACGTCGAGTCCGTCAGCCGCGCGCCTTCGCTCGCGCCGCCAGCGACCGCGCGTGCTCGTTCACGTGCATGCGCACTGCCTCGGGGAGCGCCAGCGTCTCCTCGGCGAACACGCGCGCGGCGAGCGAATCGGCCGTGTCGTCGTCGAGCACGTCGCACGCACGCTGCAGCAGGATCGGCCCCGCGTCGTACTCGTTCGTCACGTAGTGCACTGTGCAACCGGCGATGGTGCAACCCTTCGCCAGCACCGCCTCGTGCACCTTGTGACCGTAGAAACCCTTGCCGCCGAACGCGGGCAAGAGGCTCGGGTGGATGTTCAGCACGCGGCCCAGCCATGCGTCCGGAATCACCAAGAGGCGCAGGAATCCCGCGAGGACGACGAGGTCGCAGCGAAAACTCTCGACGGCGAGGAACGCGTCGCGCGAGAACTCTGCGGGCGTGAGCTTGCGATCGGGGTCGAGCACGACGCTCGGGATGCGCAGTCGTTCCGCGCGCTCGAGCGCGCCGATCCCGGGCTTGTTCGCGACGACGAGCGCGATGTCGGCGTCGAACCCAGCGCGTCGCGACGCCTCGTCGCGTGACTCCCCGACAAGGTTCTCGAGCGACCGCCCGCCGCCCGACACGAAGACGGCGATGCGCGCGCGGCTCAACGTTCTTCGACTCCCGAATCGATCGCGATCTCGGCGATCGGGCCGCTCAGCGCGACCAGCAAGTCCTCGAGCGCCGCGGCCAACGCATCCGCGCGCGTCACGATGCCGCGGACGTCGGTCGCGCCCTCGCCCGCGTCCGTCACGCACACGATCGCCAGCGCGGCGAAACCGGCGTGCGCGGCGGCGATCAGCGGATTGTGCAGCTCTTGCACCGCGACGTCGGCGCCGGCGCGCGCCCAGAACGTGCGCTCGGCCGCGGTCTCGAGGCACGGGCCGGCGACGCACGCGACCGTCGCTTCGACGGCGGGGACGCCCAGGCGGCGCGCGATCTCCAGCGCAGCGGCGCGCAGGCCGACGCTGTGCAGTTGCGACGTGTCGGGGAAGAGGGGACCGAGGTCCGATGCTCCCATCGCGAGGAGCGGCGTGCGCCCGGACACGTTGATGTGATCGCGCACGAGCGCCAACGTTCCCGGTGCGATCGCAGCTTCGCCCGGCAGCCCGAATCCGGCGGACGCGTGCACCATCACGGACGCTCCGGCGGCGGCCGCGAGCCACACGGGGAATCCGCGCGCCCACGCCGGCTCGCCCGGTGCTTCGTGTCCGCCTTCTTCGGCGGCGCCGGGTGCGTCGTCGACGAGCCACAGCGAGAGGCCCCCGAGTCGCCCGGCATAGATCGTCGTCTCGCGCCACGCGTCGGGCGCGCCTTCGACCTTCGTGAACGGAACGCGCACCAAGCCGGTGAGGCGCGTCGCGAGCGTCGCGGCACCCGTCCCGAGGAGGAACAATGCCTGCGGGTCCGGAACTTCGCGCGCACGCAGCGAGTTCAGCGCCTTGTCCACGGATGCATCGAGGGCCGAGGTGCTCATGCGTTCGATCCTCGCTCGTCGTCGTCACCGGGCAGCGCGGCCAGCAGCGCGTCGATGTGAGCGCGCACGCCGGCTTCGTCCGCATCGATCTCGAAGCGCTTCTCGCGCGCCATGGCACCGGCCACGAGCGTCACGGCGGATGCGCGCACCCCGGCGATGTCGGCGACGGCAGCGCGCAGCGCCTCGTTCGCGCGCCCGTCCTCGGGCGGCGCGGACACCGCGACCTTGACGAGCCCATTCCAAAGGCCCGCGAAGCCCGTGCGACGCGCGCCCGGCTGTGCACGGATCGTCAGCGCACAGCGCGCGCCGGCGGCGAGCGGATCGAGTCCACGGAAGGCACGCGGCGGAGGCGCCCTGTTCATTGGTCGGACAGCTCCTGCAGCGAGCGACCGTCCGAGACGATGCGCACCAGCACCGTGTCCGCGAACTCGGAGAGCAGCCGCTCGATGGCCGCGGCCGCGACGGCGTAGCGCGTCTCGGTGGCGGCGCGCAGCGCTTCGCACCAGACGATCATCGCGTCGAACTCGCGCGTGAACTTCGCCTTGGACTCCGCGCCGGCGAGATCGGCCCACGTCTCGGCCGGACCGAACAGCGCGTGCACATCGCGCGAGTTGCCTTCGGTGAAGTTCGATTTGCGCGACGGTTCCAGCATCTTCGATGTCATGTGGACCGTCTCGGTCGCCGCTGCGAGGCGCAAGATCGTGGCGATGCCGGCCAGTTCGGCCGGCGTCCAGTCGCGCTGCAAGCGCTCGACGAAGAGTTTGTTCAACGCCTGCACGTCCGTGCCGAATCCGGACCAGTCGATGCGCTCGACCTGGCCGCCATCGCCCTCGTAGAGGATTCCGTCCGCGTCGGAGCCGACTGCGTTTCGATTCACCGGACGGCGCTCGCGCGGATCGGTGAACGACTTTCGCCGCCACTGGCCGAAGGCGGTGCCGAGCGTGGTCAACACGGCCTGCGCACCCGCGACGTCGGCGGCCATCGCGCGCGCCTGTGCTTGCTGATCCGGGCTCGCAAAACGCGTGGCGAGGCGATCGAGTTGCTCGCGCGCACCGCCGAGGTCGAGCGTGGAGAGACCGTGCTCGATCCCGTTCGCGCCGCCGAAGCCCTCGGCGATGGCGGCCTGGTCCTCGCGCTGGCGCTGACGTTCGAACGCGACCTTCACCTGCTCGAGGTTGAAGAAGCGCTCGCGCGCCGTGCGCCCGACCGAATACAGATCGTCCACGCCCGCCGGCGCGCCGCCCGTCCGGAATTCGGGCAGGTCGAAGATCGTCAGCACGTCGGCCAGCGTCTTCTTCGCGCCTTCGTAGTCGCCGCGTTCGAGCTGGGTGTTCGATGCGGCCATCTGTTCGCGGGCGTAGAAGACGGCGAGCCCCACGACTCGGTTCTCGATGTCCTTGCGCGCGGCGACGAACACCGGGTCTTCGAGCAGTTCGGCCTGGACCGGCACCGCGCGCATCGCCAGGAACGCCTTGCCCGGTTCGGGCGGAACCGCGTCGAGACGAGCCGCTGCGCGCAGCTTCGCGACGACGTCGTCGACGAGCGACTTGCGCTCCGTCGCGGCGGCGGCGTTCGCGTCCAGCTTGGCCTCGATCGCATCGGCCTTCGCCAACGCTTCTGTCGCCGCGCTCGTGCCCTGGAACCGCTGCGCGAGCAAGCGCAGTTCGTCGCGGCGCGTGTTCGGTTCCATCTCGCGCTGCATCAGTTCGAGCAGCGCGACCTTGGCGGTCGCCTCGAACAGTTGGATCCCCTTGTCGTCCTTCTCCTTCGGTGGTTTCGGGACGATCGCTGGCGGCATCGGCGCGGTCGAGCTCGACTCGACATCCGGCTTCACCGCGGTCGAGCCGTCGTGACTCGCGATCGTCGGTTTCGCCGCCGGTTTCGGCCCGAATCGGTGCTGACCGTCGAACCACCACCATGCGCCGCCGCCGCCGAGGATGAGGAGGAAGACGAGGAACCCGAGCCCGCCACTGCTCGAAGCTCTCGCTGTCGCCTTGCCGCCGCGCGCGCGCAGGCCTTCGAGCTCGCGCGCCAGCTCGTTCGCGCTCTGCACGCGATCGCCGAGGTCCTTGCGCATCATGCGCCCGACGAGATCGACGATCCAGTCCGGCAGATCGGGCACGAAATCGCGCATCGCGCGCGGTTCGTCCTTGAGCAGCGCGCGCACGATCTCGCGCGTGTCCTTGCCCTCGAATGGCGTGTGCCCGGTCAGCAGTCGGTACGCGGTCGCGCCCAGCGAGTAGATGTCCGAGCGGTGATCGACCTTCTCGCCGCGCGCCTGTTCCGGCGACATGAAGTGCGGCGTACCGAACACCTTGCGGTCGGCCGTCTGAGCTTCCTCGGCCTCGACGTGCGTCGCCAGACCGAGGTCGGCGATCTTCGTCTGGCCGACGTGGTTCTGCATCAGGTTCGCGGGCTTCAGATCGCGGTGCACGATCCGTTTCGCCTCGGCGTAGACGAGGCCCGCCGCTGCGTCGCGCAGGATCGCCAGCACTTCGTCCACCGGCAGACGCCCGGCTTTCGCGACGCGATCCTCGAACGTGCCGCGCTCCATGAACTCCATGGAGAGGTAGTGCGTGCCGCGGTCCTCGCCGACGTCGTACACGGTCACGACGTTCGGGTGGTTCAGCGCGGCGGCCGCGCGCGCTTCGGCCTGGAAACGACGCACGAACTCGGCATCGGACGCGAAGCGCGCGGTCAGCACCTTGATCGCGACGCGACGGTCGAGGCTGGTCTGCACCGCGAGGTACACGTCGCCCATCCCGCCGCGCCCGATGCGGCGCTCGATCTTGAAGCCGGTGATCTCGGGCAGCGGCATCGTGCGCGCGCCATTGCCGTTCGGTGCGGAGGATTCGAGAGGCGCGACCGCTGCGGTGGCGCCCGTGCGCAGGGACTGCGTCTCGTCTGGGCCGGGTGCCGCAGCCGGCGTGCTCGGCGCAGGCGCACTCGCCGCGGCCTTGCTCGGCGCAGGCGCACTCGCTGCGGCCTTGCTCGGCGCAGGCGCACTCGCTGTCGTCTGCGCAGCATCGCGCACGCGCAGCACGACTTCGCCGAGCCGCAGCTCGTCGCCCGCGCCGAGCTTCGCGACCTCGACGCGCGCGCCGTTCACGAAAGTTCCGCCGGGCGAGCCCAGGTCCTTCACCGCCCAACCGCCGCCCTTCGCGCGACCGATCGCGCAGTGCACGTCGGCGACGCCCGGTCCGATGGCGACGAACCCGGCGCGCGCGGAGTCGCTGCCGACGACGAGCGTGCCGCGGCGCGGCAACTCGGCCGGCGCGCGATCGGCGCCCTCCAAGAGGAGACGCTCGCTCACGCAGGACCTCCGCCCGCCAGACCCGCGAAGAGTCGTGTACCCACGCGAACGAGCGTCGCGCCTGCTTCGATGGCGACCTCGAAGTCGTCGCTCATGCCGATCGAGAGCTCCGGGCCGCGCGCGACCTCGGCGTCGTGTTCGATTCCGAACAGCGCCGCGTGCTCGCGCGCCAGTTCGGCGGCGCGCTGGAACACCACGCGCGCTCCAGCGCGTGCGCGCTCCGCATCTTCGTCCAGCGGTGCCATCGCCATCAAACCCACGACACGCACGTGGCGCGCCGCGCGACCGCGTTCGAGGAACCGCGGCAGCTCGCGCGGGTCGAGACCCGACTTCGTCGCCTCTTCGGTCAGCTTCACCTGCGCCAGCACGTCGAGCGTCCGACCGGCCTCGCCCGCCAGTCGGTCGAGCGCGTCCAGGAGCCGCTCGGAATCCACCGAGTGCACGAGCGCAGCGTCCCGCGCGACCTCAGCCGCCTTGTTGCGCTGGAGGTGCCCGACGAAGTGCCAGCGCGGGCGCGGTTCGATCGCCGCCAGCGCCGCGACCTTCGCCGCGAGCCGGTCCGCGCGGTTCTCACCCAGGTCGAGCACGCCCAGGCGCACGAGTTCCGCCGCGACCTCGGCCGCGACGTTCTTCGTCACCGCCACGAGCCGCACGGAGTCGGGCGCTCGACCGGCCCGACGCGCCGCTGCGGCGATCCGGTCCTGGACGTCGCGCAGGTTCGCGGCGAGCAGCGGGCCCGAGGTAGGCGAAGGCGGGTGAGGCACGGTCGGCGGGACAGTCGGCGAGACGTCGGGGCGCGGGGCAGCGGCGAGCGGGGGGGGAGGCGAGACCAGCATCGTGGGAGGTCGAACAGAGAGGGTACCGCCGCAGTGCTCGCGAGTCACCGCGCCGCGCGCGTCCGCGGCTTCTCGTCGCCGATTTGCCGCACGGTCGGCTGGGGGCGACCGACGCGAAGTTTGCCGTGGCCGTCGGTCGGCGCGCGCGCGGACGATCAGCGCAGTTCGAGCCGCACGCGCTCGGTCGTGTCGGCGCGCACGCGCCCGGACTCCGCCGGCCGCACGCCCGCGACCCAGACGATCGCGTCGCCGGCGAGGACCAGCGGCACACGACCGCGATCGTGACGCGGGACACCGACGTCGGCCAGGAACCGCACGAGCGGCTTCGAACCGGGAGCTCCGAGCGGATGGAAGCGATCGCCCGGGCGCGGCATGCGCACGGTCAGCGCGTCGGGCCAACCGCGCGCGTCGAGCTCGACGTGTCGCGGATCGCGCGGGAAGGTCGCGTCGGCCGCGCGCGTGACGCGATCGGCGCGGAGGCGTCGGCCGTCCTCGAGGCGGATGCTGGAGGGGATGCGCAGGACCGCGGCGCACGCTGCGTCCGCGACACCTTCGAACGAGAAGGACAGTTGGCGCGGGTCCGTGCGCACGACGGGCGGCGGCGGCGGTTCCAGGTCGAGACGATCGCCGCGCAGTTGGAGTCGCCAACCGCCGCGGACCTCGTGCCAGCCCGTGCGGCCGGCGTAGAGGTCGGCGATCAACCGGTCGAGCGCGCGTCCGTTCGGCACGGCGCCGGTCGCCTCGGCCAGGAGGCGGGCCAGCGCGCGGCGCGCGATCGGCGGCTCCAGCGCGGCGAGCTCGCGACGCGCGATCGTCCCGCCCAGTCGCTCCGAGCCCGGCGCACGCCGCGCTGCCGCGTGGCGCGGCGGTTCGAGGCGCAGCCCGTGCGTGCGGCGCGCCAGCGACTCTTCGAGCGCCGCAACTGCACGGCCGAACGCGTGCATGTTCTCGAGTGCCTCGGGTCCACACGCGGCGGCGATCGCGGGCAGGAGTTCGTTGCGCACCGCGTTGCGCGAGAAGCGCGTGTCGCGATTCGACGAGTCCTCGCGCCACGTCGCGCCGCAGCGTTCGAGCGCGGCGCGGATTTCGGCGCGGCGCAGCGTCAAGAGCGGACGCGCGACGATCGACGTCGCACCCGCGGCGCGCAGGACTTCGCGACGTTCGGGACGCGGCCGGCGCTCGACGAGCGGCGCGTCGAGACACAGGCGCGGTCGCAGGGCCGGCAGTCCGGCGATCTCCGATCCGCGCAGCCAGCGCAGGATCAGCGTCTCCAGCGCGTCGTCCGCGTGGTGTCCCGTGACGATCGTCGCGATGCGCGCCGCGCGAGCGGCCGCCGCCAGCGCGCCGTAACGAGCGGTTCGTGCGCGCGCTTCGAGTCCCGACGGATCGGATTCGACGGGCGCGTGAACGAGTGCGAACTCGACATCGGTTGCCACGCACAGTTCACGACAGAAGGTCGCGTCGTCCGCGCTCTCCTCGCCGCGCAGCGCGTGCGCGACGTGCACGCCCAGGATGCGCGGACGCGGAACGGCGGCCGAGATCACGCGCAGGAGGTAGACGCTGTCCGCCCCGCCCGAAAGCGCGACGCACACCGGCTCGGTCGGGTCGATTTCGAGGGGGCCTGCCAGCGCCTCCCAGCGATCCGACGCAAAATCGGGGTCGGGGACTTCGGCGACGGATTCGGGGACGGCTCCGGGCATGATGCGCGGCGAGGCCCGCGCGGGTCGAGGCCGGTCGAGCCCCCGCGCCGCGTTGATCGCCGTTGTCCATCAGGGTAACTTCGCGCGAGCTGTGCGCGGGATCCTGGAACCTTGGGAACCGCCGGTGCACCGCGGAAAACTCCCGTTCCGGCCCGATTTCGGGGCCGCAACCCTTCACGCGAACGGCGCGCAGGCGCCGCAGATCCCCATGGGCCTCAGCGTCTCCATCAACGGCTTCGGCCGCATCGGTCGCAACGTCTTCCGCATCCTGTGCCAGCGCGAGGGCGTCCAGGTCGTTCACATCAACGACCTGACCGACGCGAAGACGCTCGCGCACCTGCTCAAGTACGACTCGGTCCACCGCGCATTCCCGGGCACCGTCGAGGCGGCCGACAACGCGATCGTCGTGAATGGTCGGCGCATCCCGATCACGGCCGAGCGCGATCCCGCCGCGCTGCCTCACGCCGCGAACAAGATCGACGTCGTCGTCGAGTCCACTGGCGTATTCACGAACCGCGAAGGGTGCTCGAAGCACCTGAAGGCCGGCGCCGGACGCGTCATCCTCACGGCGCCTGCGAAGGAGTCCAAGGACGGCGGCTCCGAGATGGACGCCACGATCGTCCTGGGCGTCAACGATCACGAGTTGAAGGCCGAGCACCGCCTGATCAGCAACGCGTCGTGCACGACGAACTGCCTCGCGCCCGTCGCGAAGGTCCTCGATGAAGCGTTCGGCATCGAGAAGGGCTTGATGACGACGATCCACGCCTACACGAACGACCAGCAGATCCTCGATCTGCCGCACAAGGATCTGCGCCGCGCGCGCGCCGCGGCACTCTCGATCATCCCCACGTCGACGGGTGCCGCGAAGGCGATCGCGGAGGTCTACCCGCGCTTGAAGGGCAAGCTGCACGGCGCCGCGGTGCGCGTGCCTGTGCCGGACGGATCCATGGTGGACCTGACGTGCGTCCTGGCGAAGAACGTCACGAAGGAAGAGGTCAACGCCGCGATGGAAGCCGCCTCGAAGCAGGGCATGAAGGGCGTGCTCGAGTACTGCACCGATCCGATCGTGTCGTGCGATGTGATCGGCAACCCGTCGAGCTCGATCTTCGACGCGCTGTCCACGCAGGTCATCGGCGGGAACATGGTCAAGATCATCTCCTGGTACGACAACGAGTGGGGCTACAGCTCGCGCGTCGCCGACTTGATCGTCATGGCGCAGAAGCTCGGTCCCGTGCGCGTCGCCGCCAAGGTCTGAGCGCATTTCGCGCTGGAATCACGCCCCATGTCGAACGCACCGTCGCTCGTCGTCCCGCGTCTCGACGACTTGAAATTGGCCGGAAAACGCGTGCTCGTACGCGTGGACTTCAACTGCCCGCAGGACGACGCGGGCGCGATCACTGACGACACGCGCATCCGCGCGGCGATCCCGACCATCCGTGAGGTGCTCGCGCAGGGCGGGAAACCGATCCTGCTCAGTCATCTGGGTCGTCCGAAGGGCCAGGTCGTCGAGTCGATGCGGCTCGCGCCGATGGGCGCGCATCTGCGTGAACTCTTGGGCTCCCCAGTCGAGATCCTGTCCGAGAGCACGGGGCCGAACGTCGTCGCGGCGATCGCGGCGGCGCCGGCCGGAACGGTGGTGCTGCTGGAGAACGTCCGCTTCCATGCCGGCGACGAGAAGGGCGACCCCGCGCTGGCCGCGCAGTTCGCCGCGCTGGGCGATGTGTTCGTGAACGACGCGTTCGGCGCGGCACACCGCGATCACGCATCGGTCTGCGGCATCGCGTACATCTTGCCCTCGGCCGCGGGCCGGCTGATGGAGGCCGAGATCGCGGCGTTCGGTCGCGTGCTCTCGAACCCGGAGAAGCCGCTCGTCGCGATCCTCGGCGGCGCGAAGGTCAGCGACAAGTTGAAGGTCGTCGATCACCTGATCGACAAGGTCGACGCGCTGATCGTCGGCGGAGGAATGGCGTACACATTCCTCGCGGCGCGTGGCGCCCGGGTCGGAACATCGCTCGTGCAGAAGGATCACATCGACGCGGTGCGCGCGACGCTCGCGAAGGCGCAGCAACGCGGCGCCCTGATCCTGCTGCCCGAGGATCATGTCTGCGCGGAAGCGTTCGACGAGTCGGCGAAGCCGATCCCGGTCGGCGCCGAGATCCCGGACGGACTCATGGGCCTCGACATCGGCGCCGCGACGCGCAAGAAGTTCGCGGCGCGCATCCTGGCGGCGCGCACGGTCGTGTGGAACGGCCCGATGGGCGTGTTCGAGTGGCCGGCGTTTCGCGGCGGCACCGAAGCCGTCGGACGGGCGGTGGCCGACTGCCCTGGCTACACCGTCGTCGGCGGTGGCGACTCGGTCGCGGCGGTCGAGATGCTCGGGATCGCGGACCAGATCGGGCACATCAGCACGGGTGGGGGAGCCTCGCTCGAACTGCTCGAGACTGGCACTCTGCCGGGGATCCAGGCGCTCCAGCGAGGCTGACGCCGACGGCTCGAGCCCGTGCGCAGTCCGCGCGCCGGGGCGCCGGGTGCGGACCGACCGGACCCGCCGGGTGCCGTTTCGCAACCTCAAACCGGCCCGCGGGGCCACTTTCGGGGCACTTTCGGGCCGGTCCAGGCCGCCTCTGGGATCACCGCCTCGGACCCGGCTAGAATCGGCCCCTCGGCCGGAGATCCCGCTCCGACCCCGCTGCGCGGCCGAGGCCGACCGCCTTTCCGCCGCAGCCCGACCGACCGACCGCATGGCCCTTCGCCCCATCCTGATCGCGCCCTCCCTCCTGTCCGCCGACTTCGCGCGGCTTGGGGATGAGGTCCAGCGCGCCGAGGCGGCCGGGGCGGATTGGCTGCACGTCGACGTCATGGATGGGCACTTCGTGCCGAACCTGACGATCGGGCCCGTCGTCGTCGAAGCGTTGAAGAAGCACGCGCACGTGCCGCTCGACGTGCACCTGATGATCTCCGAGCCGCTGCGCTACGCGGAAGCGTTCGCGAAGGCCGGCGCGCATGTGCTGACGTTTCATGTGGAGACGACGAAGGACGAGGCGGAAGCGCGCGCGGTCATCGCGAAGTTCCGCGCGCTCGGCATCGCGAAGGTCGGCGTGTCGTTGAACCCCGACTGTCCGGTCGAGCGCGTGTTGCCGCTGCTGGCCGACGTCGATCTCGTCCTCGTCATGAGCGTCTTCGCCGGATTCGGCGGACAGAAATTCCTCGCGGGCAACCTGTCCAAGACGCGCGCGATCCGTGCGCGTGGTTGGAAGGGGCTCGTCGAGATGGACGGCGGCTTGAACGCCGACACGATCCCGCTGTGCGCCGCAGCGGGAGCGGATGTCCTGGTCTCTGGCTCGGCGCTCTTTGGTGCTCTCGATCTGGG
>JBBQCC010000135.1:0-11171 GCA_038318285.1 Planctomycetota bacterium
CGAGGCGTCGCGGTACTTCGCCGCGAACTCCTCGTCGAGGGAGGCATACGACTTCGTCCCGACCGCTGCGGTCGTCCCGCCGCCTTCGAGCGAGGGCTCGGGCACCGGCTTCTCGGCCGGTGCCTCGACCGCAGGCGTGGCGAGGCCGGCGGGCGCCGTATCCGCAGCGGTCGTAGACGCCGCACGCGTTCCGGACGCGCCGCTACCGCCGTCGAGCACGAGCGTCGCTGGCTTCGCCTCGGGCTGCGCCAGTTCCGTCGTGGGCCCCGTACCGCCGGGGGTATCCCCAAGTGACGACCGCTGCATGAAGTAGATCCCGGCGACGCCGGCAATCACGAGGAACAGGATCAGGAAGCGCATGAGGGGATCGGTGCGGGACGTCGGGAGTGGCTCGGAGCAGTCTATCCCAGCGCTCGGATCGGCGCGGGGCCGAGAGATGAAGTCGATCGAAAGCGGAATTTCGGGAGGGCCTGATTCCACGTTTCCACCGTGAGAACACCTTACGAGGTTGCCTCGGGCAGGGGATACTGGGGGTTGAAGCGGATTCCCGTCCCTCAGGTCGTGCCCGGTCAGATCGGGCTATGCGGGGATTCCGTGCCAACCTCCCAACTAGAGAAGCAATCCATGGCCTCCCCTCGTTCGTCGTGTACGACGCTGCTGCGTCGCACATTGGCAATCGGCTCGCTGTTCCTCGGACTCGCCGCGTCGGCGAGTGCGCAGGGAACGGACTCGTGCGCCACCCCCACCGTCGTTGCGGGCTTCGGCTCGTTCGCCATCAACAACACCGCTGCGGCCACCGGACAGGACGCTTCTTCGGGTTGCGGCTCGATGAACCGCGACGTGTGGTTCACGTGGACGGCCCCCGTCAGCGGCAGCGTCACCGTCGCGACCTGCGGCGGTGTGAGCTTCGACACCTTGCTCGGCGTCTACGCCGGCTCGACGTGTCCCGCGGGCGCATCGATCGCGTGCAATGACGACTTCTGCAGCCTGCAGTCGTCCGCAACGTTCGCCGCGGTCTCCGGCCAAGACTACGTCATCCAAATCGGCGGCTTCAGCGCCGGCAGCGGCAGCGGCACGTTCTCCATCTCCGGCCCGCCGATTCCGCCCGCCAACGACAGCTGCGCGACCCCGACGGTGATCGCCGGATTCGCCAGCTTCCCGTTCAACAGCACACTGGCCGCCGCTGGCAACGACTTCGCGCCCGGATGCGCGACCATCGGCCGCGACGTGTGGTTCTCGTGGACGGCTGGCGCCACCGGCATGGCGACGTTCGCCACCTGCACGGGCACGAGCTTCGACACCGTGATCGCGGTCTACGCGACGTCGACGTGCCCGGCCGCTCCGCCGGTCGCGTGCAATGACGACAGCTGCGGCACCCGGTCGTCGGTGACGACCGCCGTGACGAACGGAACGACGTACCTGGTGCAGGTCGGTTCATTCGGCACGGGCGCCGGTGGCGCGGGCATGCTCACGGTCTCGACTCCGCCGGTTCCGCCGGCCAACGACGACTGCACGGCCGCGACGGCCATCGCGGGCACGGGCCTGTTCCCCTTCGACAACACGCTGGCCACGACGGGCACGCAGGGTCAGGCGGAAAGCGCCTGCCTCGCGTTCACCTTCACGGCCATCACGCGTGACGTGTGGTTCGACTGGACGGCGCCCTCGTCGGGCATCGCCACGGTCGAGACCTGCGGTCAGACCTCGGTCGACACGAAGCTCGCCGCGTACGCCGGTGCGGGCTGCCCTGCGGCAGCCGCGATCGCGTGCAACGACGACACGTGCTCGCTGCAGTCGCGCGTCCAGTTCGCCTGCACGGCGGGCCAGGTCTACGCGCTGCAACTCGGCACGTACCCCGGTAGCGGCGGCGCGGCCGGCGGCGCGGGCAACCTGAGCATCACGGTCGGTGCGCCGACGGTGAAGATCAGCCAGCTCTACGGCTCGGGCGGCAACACCCAAGCCCCCGTCCGCCAGGACTACATGGAGATCTACAACCCGGGTCCGGTGGCTCAGCCCCTGAACGGTTGGTCGATCCAGTACGCCTCGTCGACGGGCACGTTCTCGGCGCTGAACACGGTCGCGCTGCCGAACGTCACGCTCGGCGTCGGCAAGTACCTGCTGGTCCAGCAAGCGGCCGGCACCACGCTCGTTGCGGGTCAGGCTCCGAGCATTCCGCTCGGTGACGCTACCGGCACCGTCGCGATGTCGGGCACGGACATGAAGGTCGCGCTCGTCAGCTCGACGACGTTCCTCCCGACGGGTCTGCCCACGTACACCGGCAACCCGACCCTCGTCGACTTCGTCGGCGCGGGAACGGCGAACTGGAACGACTCGGATGCGGCCGGCGGCGTTCACGCTGCGGCGGGCAATGCTCCGGCTCTCAACACGATGCTCGCGATCTACCGCTCGAACTGCGGTGCGACGGACACGAACGTGAGCAACTCGGACTGGGCCGTGGGCTACCCCGCGCCGCGCAACAACGCGACGCCGGCGAACCTGGGTCTCGCCGTCATCGGCACGGCCTTCCCCTTGACGCCCGTCGAAGGCGCTACGGTCCGCGTGACCGCCACGCCGTTCCGCTGCATGACCAACGACCTGCTCGCGGGCACGACGGTCTCTGTCGACGCCACGGCGCTCGGCGGCGGCCCCACCCCGATGCTGGACAACGGCACCGGCGGTGACGAAGTCTCCGGCGACGGCATCTACACGGCGGTCTTGACCGTTGGTGCGGGCACGGGCGGCCTGTCGCTCAGCCTGCCGATCACGGTCACGAACGGCTCGAGCTCGGGCGGCAACTACGTCACGCTCGCACCCGGTGCGGCGGCGACGGCTCCGGCCAACGACAACTGCTTCGGTGCCCAAGCGATCGCGGGTCCCTTCCCGGCCACGGTGATGGGAACGCTCGCGAATGCGACGGTCGAATCGAACCCCTTCACCACGGCGGCCTCTGCGCCGACGACGGGCATGAGTGCCCGTCGCGGTGTCTGGTACTCGGTTACGGGTACGGGCAACGCAATGACGGCCTCGCTGTGCGCGACGGCTCCGTCCTTCGACTCAGTCATGCTCGTCATGGCCGGAACGTGCGACGGTCTGACGATCATCTCGACGGGTGACGACGCGGGTCCGGCCTGCACGGGCAGCCAGGCTTCGTCCTCGTGGTGTGCCGAGCTGGGCACGAACTACCTGATCTGGGTTGCTCCGTTCAGCACGGGTGCGGCGACGCAGCCGCTCTTCCAGCTGGACATCACCGACAGCGGCACGCCCTGCGCGGCGTTCCCGGTCACGCTGTGCTCCGGCACGGCGGGTCCGTTCACCGAGGTGGAACCGGGCTTCGGTCCGGCCACGAACGACGGTTGCAGCTCGACGCCCAACCGCTTCACCAACATCCCCGAACCGACGATCACGCCCGTCAGCCTGCGCGGTACGTCGCGTGGCCTTGCGAACACGCGTGACGTCGACTGGTACCGTTGGCAAGCAACGACGAGCGGCCCGATCACGATCTCGATCGACACGCTCGGCACGCAAGCCCAGGCGCAACTCCTGTCCCTCGGGGCCGGCGGCGCTTGTCCGGCGACGGCGATCACCAACACGCCGCTGTTCGTGGCGCGTTGTGTGAGCACCATCCAGACCGTCAACAGCAATGTGACGGCCGGGACGTGGTACGCGATCGCGGTCATCGGCGGCATCGGCATCCAAGTGACGCCGGCCGCTACCGTGTTCGGTGGTCAGATGCCGGGTGGAACGACCTACCAGTACACGGTCAGCGTGTCCGTGGGTGGTCCGCCGGCGAACGACCTGTGCGCGAATGCGATCGCCATCACCGGCGCGGCCACGGCTGGCAACACCAGCACGGCCACGAACGACGGCTCGTCCTCGTGCGACGCTTCGGGTAACGACGTCTGGTACACGTACACTGCGGGTGCCAACGCCGGAACGCTGAGCCTCAACACGTGCGGCGCCACGGTCGACACCGTCATCTCGGTGTACGACACCTGTGGTGGCAGTGAACTCGCCTGCAACGACGATTGCGGCGGCGCGCCGTGCACGGGCCCCAGCTCGTGCCTGTCGCTCCCGCTCAACGCGGCGCAGACGGTGGTCATCCGCATCTCGACGAAGGCCGGTCCGGGCGGTGCGTTCACTCTGAACGCCTCGTTCCTCGTGCCCCCGCCGAGCAACGACGAGTGCCTCACGGCAACCGTCATCACGGGTAACGGTCCGTTCCCCTACAACAACCTGTTCGCCACGCCGACGACGAACACGGCTCCGGGCTCTGCTTGCCAATCCTCGCAGAGCAAGGACATCTGGTACGCATGGACCTCCATGGGTGCCGGCAGCGTCACGGTCGACACGTGCGGCGGTCCCACGTGGGACTCAGTCATCACGATCTACACGGGTGCGTGTGGCTCGCTGACCGAGATCGCTTGTGACGACGACGGCTGTGTCACGCCTGCCTTGGCGAGCATGGTCTCGTTCACGGCCAGCTGCACTACGACCTACTACATCCGCATCTCCTCGTTCAGCTCGACGACGGGTGCATCGGGCATGTTCAACCTGACGGCGCCGGGTAACACCGACACCGACGGCGACGGCACGCCGGACTGCACGGACGGCTGCCCGAACGATCCGTTGAAGATCGCTCCGGGTATCTGCGGTTGCGGCGTCTCCGACGTCGACACCGACGGCGACGGCACGGCGGACTGCAACGACGGCTGCCCGAACGATCCGTTGAAGATCGCTCCGGGCACCTGCGGTTGCGGCGTCTCCGACGTCGACACCGACGGTGACGGCACGGCGGACTGCAACGACGGTTGCCCGAACGATCCGCTGAAGATCGCTCCGGGCGTCTGCGGTTGCGGCGTCTCCGACGTCGACACCGACGGCGACGGCACCGAGGACTGCAACGACGGCTGCCCGAACGACCCGCTGAAGGTCACCCCGGGTATCTGTGGTTGCGGTGTCTCCGACGTCGACACGGACGGTGACGGCACGGCGGACTGCCTCGACGGCTGCCCGAACGACCCGCTGAAGGTCGCTCCGGGTCAGTGTGGTTGCGGCACCCCCGACACCGACACCGATGGTGACGGCACGGCGGACTGCGTCGACGGCTGCCCGAACGATCCGGCGAAGACTTCGCCGGGCGTCTGTGGCTGCGGCGTCGCGGACACCGACTCCGACGCGGACGGCGTTGCCGATTGCATCGACAACTGCCCGACGGTCCCGAACCCGACTCAGTCGGACGTGGACAACGACGGCGTGGGTGACTTCTGCGACAACTGCATCGCTCTCCCGAACCCGGGGCAGGAAGACTGCGACGGCAACTCGGTGGGCGACGTCTGTGAGATCGCCAGCGGTGCTGCCGACTGCAACATGAACGGCATCCCCGACACGTGTGACCTGGCGAACATGACGAGCCAGGACCTCAACAACAACGGGATCCCGGACGAGTGCGAAGTGAACGGCGGCACGCCGTTCTGCTTCGGCTACACGGGCTGCCCGTGCGGTAACAACTCGGTCTTCGGCTCGGGCGAAGGCTGCGTCAACTCGACCGGCATGGGTGCCATGCTGGTCGGAACGGGCCTCACCTCGCTGAGCGCGGACGGCCTGTCGCTGAACGCCTCGAACCTCCCGGTTCCCCCGTCGATGGGCGGGATGGGCTTCGCCCTGTTCTTCCAGGGCAACACGGTGACGAACGTTCCGTTCGCGGACGGTCGTCAGTGCGCGGGTGGATCGGTGATCCGCCTGGGCACGAAGAGCCACACGACGGGCTCGACGAGCTACCCGCAGATGGGCGACCAGTCCGTCAGCATGAAGGGCCTCGTCGGGGCGCCGGGCGTCCGCTACTACCAAGCGTGGTATCGCAACCCGCTCGGTCCGTGCGGCACCGGTTCCAACCTGACGAACGGCCTGTCCGTGATCTGGGTCCCGTGACCTGAGTGAGATCGCGGGGATCCTCGAGATCCCCGCGTCTCGAACATGAGGCGGGCGGTAGCGCGACGAGCGCTGCCGCCCGCTGTTCATTTGCGACGGCATCTGCGGCGGCATTTCGCACGAGCGATCGTTGTGCACGATCCGGCCCCAGACTCTCGCGATCGCACGAGTACACTGGAGGGATACGCGTCCGCGCGCGCCCCATCCAATGCACACCCTCGCCCTCCTCGTCGCGCTGCTCCTCGCCCCGCCGACTCGCGCCGGCGGGTCGAGCGTGCTCGCCTTCCCGATGCAGTCGACGGGAGCGGAGCTGACGCTGCGCGCCGACGCCGCACTCGATCTCGCTGCGCGCGAATCCATCGTGCTCGCGAACGTGCCCCTGCCGGGCGGCCCGGTGGACGTCTTCGTGCGCCGCGCACGTGTGGACGAGGGCGACCTCGTGCTGACGATCGACGGGCGACCGACGCAGCCCGTCGTGGATCCCCTCGCGAGCACATGGCGCGGTCGCATCGTCGGCATCCCGGACAGCGATGTGCTGCTGGCCTTCTCCGCGCACGGTTGCCGCGGCTGGGTCCAATCCGGCCAGAACGAATGGCATCTTCTCGCCGGAGCGGGCGCGAACGGCGACTGGAACGCGAGCGTTTCGCGCTGGGTGACGGAGGAATCGCTGCTGCGCGGCGGCGCGCGCGCGCTGCCGAGCTGCGACGCGCGACGCATCCCCGGATCCGGCGCCGTGCCCGCGCCCCTCGGCGGAACCGGCACACAGAATTTGGTCGCGCCGCCCGGTGACACGCGGCTGTGCCGCCTCGCGGTCGAGACGGACTACCAGCTCTACCAGCGCTTCAACAGCATCCCGGCCTTGACGGCGTACCTCGACCAGCTCTTCGCCGCGATCAGCGCGCGTTACGACACCGACGTCCAGACGCAGATCCAGATCGTGCAGCTCGGACTGCACTCGAACGCGAACGACGGCTGGGTCTCGGGCGACAACGGTTCGGGATCGGGCGCGATGCTCGACGAGTTCCGAAGCGCGTGGTCGGGCAACTTGCCGAACGGAGCGCACTTGGCGCACTTCGTGTCGGGAGCATCGTTGGGCGGCGGCGTCGCGTACCTCGACGTCCTGTGCAATCCGCAGTGGGGATTCGGCGTCAGCGGCGACCTCGCCGGCGCCACGCCGTTCCCGGTCATGCAGGGACCGCTGTCGTGGGACTTCTACGTGTTCGCGCACGAGCTCGGTCACAACTTCAGCGCGCCGCACACGCACGACTACTGTCCGCCGCTGGACGAATGCGCGCCGCCGACGAGCTTCGGTCAGTGTCAGACCCAGCAGACGTGCATCTCGAACGGCACGATCATGAGCTACTGCCACCTGTGCAATGGCGGCATGACGAACATCGCGCTCGTGATGCACCCGGCGAACGCGGCGACGATCCGGAACGCGGTGCAGTCCTCGTGCTTGCCGGTGCTGTGCGCGGCGCCGATCACGTACTGCGGTACGTCGCCGAACTCGTACGATCCGTTCGGGGCCTACATCGGGTCCTACGGATCGAACCGCATCGCGCAGAACGACCTCTTGCTGGTCACGACGGGCGTTCCGCCGAACTCGTTCGGCCTGTACTTCTACGGCCAGAATCCGGCGTTCACGGCTTTCGGCAACGGGACGCGCTGCATCGGAAACCCCGTGTTCCGTTTGCCAATCGTGCAAGCCAACGTGTTCGGCGAGAGCGACTTCGCCGTCGATTACGGTGCGCTGCCTGGCGCGGGCATCTCTGCCGGAGAGACCTGGAACTTCCAGTACTGGTACCGCAATCCCGCCGGCGGCGGCGCGGGGTTCAACCTGTCGGACGGTCTGCGGATCCAGTTTTGCCCGTGACGTCCCCGCCGAGTTCGCGCGCCAGAGCCTCGTAAGCACGGCGCTCCGCTTCGGTCGGGCGCTCGGGCACGACGATGGCGACTTCGAGCAGCAAGTCGCCGCGCGCTCCACCCGCGCGCGGCAAGCCCTGGCCGCGCAGACGCAGCACGCGCCCGCTCGACGAGCCCGGCGGCAACGTCACCGTGCCCTCGCCGCCGTCGGGCGTGCGCACTGGGAGTCGCGCTCCGAGCACCGCATCCGACGGCGACACGCGCAACGTCGCGTGCAGGTCGGACGACTCGTCGGCGGTGAAGCCGAGCGGCGTCTCGACGAGGAGTCGCAGCAGGAGGTCCCCGTTCGTCCCGCCGCTCGGCGAGCGCGCGCCCTGGCCGCGCAGGCGCAGGACGGACCCGGTGATCGAGTTCGCGGGGATGCCGACTTCGATCTCGCGCGCTGCACCCGAGCCGTCGTCGATCGTGAACGCGCGTCGGCCGCCGCGCAGCGCGATCTCGAACGGCACGGCGAGCTCGGCCTCGACGTCCCGCGCGACGCGCTCCTGCGCGGCCCGCGCGCGGCGACCGCGTTGGTTCAGGTCCTCGTCGAAGCCTTGGAAACCGCCGAAGCCGCCGCCGCCGCCGAACAGGCTCTCGAAGAACGAGCTGAACCCGCCCATGTCAGGGTGCCCGCCAGCGCCGCGCGGCCCGCTCGACGCGGTCCATCCGGGCGGTGGCGTGAACGTCTGTCCCTCTTTCCAGTTGGCGCCGAGCGTGTCGTAGCGCTGGCGCGTCTCCGGGTCCTTCAGGACCTCGTAGGCCTCGGTGATCTGCTGGAAGCGCTGCGTCGCGCCCTCGGTCTTGTCGACGTCGGGGTGCTTCTGGCGCGCGAGCTTGCGGTACGCCTTGCGCACCTCGTCTTGCGAAGCGGTGCGCGGCAGGCCGAGAACCGCGTAGTAGTCCTGGTAGCGAACGGTCATGGATTGGGGCTCGGCGAAGGCTCGCCGACGGGAGCGATCCCTACAACAGCCATTCCTCGTCCGCACAGGCCCGGACACCGGCTCCAACGCGCCCCTGGCCGCCATTTCGGCTGTATGGCCGTCATTTTGGCGCCATTGGCCTCAAAATGGGCCTCCGGGGAAGCCTGGAAGCAGCTTGCGGTGGCTGGCATCGCCCTTGCCTTCCTCGGTCATCCCCGGCGGGGCGCCGGGTCACGAGGAAGAACAGCATGTACGGCATCCGACATCCCAGGCAGCGTCAGCCCTTCGGCCCGCTCGAACGACTGCAGGCCGAGTTCGAGCGCGGCGGCTTGCACTCTCTCCCAACGTCGGCCGCGCCGACCCTCGAGGTGTGGAGCGAGGGCGACGACCTGCGCCTGCGTGCGCTGATCCCCGGCGTGGCACCCGACGACATCGAGATCAGCGTCCAAGGTGACGTGCTGACGCTCGGCGGAGGCGTGCGCGACGCGGAGCCGCGGGCGGGCGATCGTTGGCTGCGCCGCGAGCGCGCCAACGGCTCGTTCACGCGCACGCTGCAGTTGCCGTTCGCGATCGACGCGGACGGCGTGAAGGCGCGCCTCGCGAACGGCGTGCTCGAGCTGGAACTCCCGCGGTCGGCGGCGGAGAAGCCGCGCCGCATCCCCGTCCAACATTCTTGAGGAGGCACACGAACATGAACTGCGAGACGAAGAACGGTTGTGAGGCGAACGCGACGGCGCACATGCAGCGCGCGACGCCGGCCTGCGACGTGTGGCAAGCCGACGATGGCGTGCACGTGATCGCCGAGATGCCCGGCGCTGATCCGAAGTCGGTCGAGGTGACGGTCGAGGGCGATGTGCTGTCGCTCGTCGGTCGCGCCGAGCTGCCCCGGCCGGCCGCGCGTCAGGACGGCGGGACCACCTCGGTCACGGTCGAGTACCGGCGGACCTTCCAACTGACGGACACCGCCGACGCGGACGCGATCGAGGCGTCGTGCAAGGACGGACTGCTGCGTGTGCGCGTGCCGCGCAAGCAGCCGATGCAGCGCAAGATTGCGGTGTCGGTCGGCTGACGAAGACTCGCCGTGTCGTGAATTGCGTGAGCTGAGTCGCGTGGATCACGACCTCAGCTTGGCCAGGAGTTCCGGTGCGAGAGCGCCTGTCGAGTCCATGCGGGCGACGACGGCGCTCTCGCCGTTCTTGAGATCCTTCACTTGGCAGGTGCCCGACTGCCACTCGTCGCTGCCGATGACGATCGCGAACCGGAAACCGCGTCGATCGGCGTATTGCAGCTGAGATTTGAGCTTCTTCGGCTCGGGATAGAGTTCGACGCCGAGGCCCGTCGCGCGCAGTTGGGATGCGAAATGGACGTAGTCCGTGTAGCGCGCCTCGTCGAACCAGGGCACGAACACTGGCGCCGTAGCGCGCGACGTCGGGAGCAGCTTCAACTCCTCCATCGCGGCCAAGAGTCGGTCGAGACCGAGCGAAGCGCCGATCCCGGGCAGGCGCTCCTTCGTGTACAGGTTCGCGAGGTCGTCGTAGCGGCCGCCCGAACACACGCTGCCGATGGCCGGCAACGCGCGCAGCGAGGTCTCCAAGACCGTTCCGGTGTAGTAGTCGAGACCGCGAGCGATCGCGACGTCCACCTGCACGGCGCCTTCGGCCACGCCGGCAGCGCGCACACCGTCGAAGATCCGTACGAGGTCCTCGTGACCGCGGCGACCGACCGCGCTGCCCGCGGCGATCGGCTCGAGTCGCTCGAGGACATCCGCGGTCGAACCCTCGATGCGCGCGAAGTCCAGGATCGAAGAGCACTGCGTCGCGTTCGCTGACGCGGTGCGCGACATCTCTTCAGCGACCTTCTCCGGCCCGATCTTGTCCAGCTTGTCGAGCGCGCGCAGCACGTGCGTGGACCGGTCCGACAGCTCCAGCATCTCGAGCAGCCCGGCGAGCAGCCGTCGGTTGTTCACGCGCACGACCGAGTCGGTGAACCCGATCGCCCGCATCAGGTCGTGCACGACCAGCACCGTCTCCACGTCCGCCGCGATGCTCTCCGTGCCGATCGTGTCGAAGTCGCACTGCATGAACTCGCGGTAGCGACCGCGCTGCGTGTTCTCGCCGCGCCACACGGACGCGATGTGGTAGCGCTTGAACGGCATCCCCAGCGCGTTCGAGTGCTGCGCGACGAACCGAGCCAACGGCACGGTCAGGTCGAACCGCAGCGCAACCCGGCGCCCGCCGTGGTCCTCGAAGCGGTACATCTGCTTGTCGCTATCCTCACCGCCCTTGCCGGTCAGGATCTCCTCGTATTCCAGGGCCGGCGTGTCGATCGGCAGGAATCCGAACGAGCGGTACACCCGTTTCGCCGTGTCGATCAGCCATTCCCGCGGGATCTGGGCCTCGGGCAAGTAGTCGCGAAAGCCCT
>JBBQCC010000136.1:0-11140 GCA_038318285.1 Planctomycetota bacterium
GGTTTTTCGCGCCGCTGCGGCGGCCTAGGCGCGAAAAACCCCGACCGAACTTACCTGACTCCGTACGGGGTTCTGATCACGAGCACGTCCCGCGAACCGACTTGTCGGCGCAGCACGACTTGGAATTCGGCGTGGAACGCATCGGATTCGTGCTCCCACTCGCGCTGCGCGATCAGCGCCAGGAACGCATCGCCCGATCGCGCGCGGAACTCGGCGAACTCGCTCAGACGGGCGCGCACGGTCGGCACGCCCGCGTAGAAGCGGAAGCCTTCGGGTTGCACGCCGATGCACGGGATCTCGGCCGGCTTCTCGGGCAGCTCGGCGATCTCGTGCGCCAGCGTCCGCGTCGACTTCACCGGATCGATCGCGGGGATGATCCAGATCGCCGCGGCGAGCGCCGTCGCCGCGAGGCCCAGGCCCAGCGCGTCGACCCAGCGCGCGAAGTCGCCGCGACGCAGGAATCCGGCCGCGGCACCGGCGGCGACCACGAGCGCGATGGCAGGCGGCATCGCGATCTCGGCATACGGGCGCAGCTCGTACACGACGCGCGGCGCGACCCCAGCGCCGATTCCCAGCACGAACAGCAACACGGTCGTCGGCACGGTCACCCACCGCGTGAGGCGCCCGCTGTCGAGCGCGCGCACGAACCCGATCGCGGCCAGCCACGCGGCCACTGGGTAGAGCGGCAACAGGTACAGTTCGCGCTTGGGCGGCATGATCGAGAACACGACGAATACCAGCGCGAACCACGTCGTCGTGCGCACGAGCCCGCGGTCGGCCGTGGTGAGGTCGGCGGATCCCGCTCGCGCGCGTCGCCACGCGACCCACGCCGCGTGCACACCGAGGATCGCGAGCCCCGTCCAAGGCAGGAAGTAGAGCGGGAATTGCCACGCGTGCTCCCACGGCGGGCCGGCGTGTGGCGCGTCCGCGCTCGTCGCGCGACCGAGGTGTTGGCCCATGAACAGCGGTCGCCACAACGACGGCTCGCGCAAGGAAGCCGCGGTCGCCCAGGTCGCGACGGGCAGGATCGCCAGCGCGACGAAACCGGCCCACGCCGCCGCGCCCCAGCTGGCGGGCACACGAGCTGCGCGCGGGACGAGCCGCAGCGCGACCAGGGCGAAGCTGACGAAGAGCCAGGCCACGGGTCCCTTGCACAGCGCACCGATTCCCGCGCACAAACCCGCTGCGAGGAGCCTGCGCGTCCGCGCACGCGCGTCACCACCGTCGGTCCACACGAGGTCCACGGCCGCGAGGCAGAAGAACGACAGCATCGGATCGAGCTGCAAGCGCCCGCCGAACCAGATCAGCATCGCGCAGCCCAGGTAGAACGTCGGCGTCCAGGCCGCGACGGCGTCGCCGAAGTGACGGCGGGCGATCCGCGCTGCGATCCAGGCCGATCCGATCGTCGCCAGGATCGAGGGCACCCGCACCGCGAGCCCGCTCCAGCCGCCAAGGCTGCCCGCGATCGCCGCGAGCCAGTACACGAACGGCGGCTTGTCGGGATAGATGTCCCCGCACAGATGCAGCACGAGCAGGCTGCCGCTCTCCCAAGCCTCGCGCGCGATCTGCGCGTAGCGCGGTTCGTCGGGCGCCCACAGGTCGCGATTCGCGGCGAGCGCGATCAGGGGGACGAGAAGGTACCACCCGCCCAGGAAGGGGCGGGTCGAGCGGGACGGCGTGTTGGTCGTGGTCACGGTCGCCTTCGTTCTCGCTCCGGCTGCATCGCGATCCCATCATGGCGAGCCCGATGTCCGCGTCCAACACTCGAGTCGCCCCCGGTGCACGGCCCGGACTTCTCCCCTTCCAGGCGCGGGACCGGTTCCCGGGTCGCGCGCGCAGCACGCTGGAGCTGTCACTCGTCGCGCCCGTCTACGACGAGGAAGCCAATGTGGAGCGCCTGCACGCGCGCGTCGTCGAGGTCTTCGGCGCACGCGAAGGTTGGGAGCTCATCCTGGTGGACGACGGCAGCCGCGATCGCTCGCCCGAGCTGATCCGCGCGCTGGCGGTCCGCGACCCGCGCGTGGTCGGCGTTTTCTTCGAACGCAACTGCGGACAGACCGCCGCGATCGCCGCGGGCATCCAGCTCGCGCGCGGGAAGCTCGTCGCCACGCTCGACGCCGACCTGCAGAACGATCCGGGCGACCTGCCGGCGATGATCGCGCTGATGCCCGGACACGATGCGGTCGTCGGCTGGCGCATGAAGCGCCGGGACACGTTCGTGCGCCGCGCCAGTTCGCGCGTCGCGAACGGCGTGCGCAATTGGATCTCGAAGGACTCGATCCGCGACACGGGCTGCTCGCTCAAGGTCTTCCGCGCGGAGGCGATCCAAGCACTGCCGCTGTTCGAGGGCCTGCACCGTTTCCTGCCGACCTTGCTGCGCTACCACGGTTTCTCGGTCATCGAGCACGGCGTCGGTCACCACCCGCGCACGGCAGGCGTCAGCAAGTACGGCGTGTGGAACCGCGTGTTCCGCGCGACGAAGGACCTGTTCGCGGTCCGCTGGATGCGCGCGCGACTGCTGAAGCTGCCGATCCGCGAGGTGACCGGTGGGCGTTGAGCGCCTCGGAATCCTGGTCCTGGCCCTCGGCTGCCTCGGTCTCGGCTCGCTGTGCGGCATCGCGTCGGCCTCCGACCCCGAGCCTCGCTCGCCCGCGTCGAGTGCGATCGGGACCTCGGTCGACGGCGAGAAGCTGTCCGTCGACCTCCAAGGTCGCATCATGGACCTGGAGGTTGTCGAGCGGGACGGTGTCCTGTGCGTACGCCCGCAGAAAGGCGCCGATTTCGTCCCGGCGACCGCTTGGTTGCAGGCGCTACGGGACGCGCAATCCGATCAGAGAACGCGTGGCCTGATCTACGTCATCCTGAACATCACGACGCCCTGGAGTCTGGCCTGGATCGCGGTGGGCTTCGCGGGTCAGGCGCTGTTCACACTGCGCATGCTGCTGCAGTGGTACGCCAGCGAGAAGGAAAAGCGGTCGGTGATCCCCGTCGCCTTCTGGTGGAGCAGCCTGTTCGCGGGAGTGCTTCTGTTCGCCTACTTCGTCTGGCGCAAGGACATCGTCGGCATCGTCGGTCAATCCACCGGCATCTTCGTCTACGCCCGCAATCTAGTGCTGATCCACCGCGCCTCCGCGGTGCCGGCCTGAGGACATCCCCGCCTTGGTTCGCTACCTCGTCACCTCCGCACTCCCCTACGCGAACGGTCCGATCCACTTCGGGCACGTGACCGGCGCGTATTTGCCGGCGGACGTCTACGTCCGCACACAGCGCATGCTGGGCGAGGAGGTCCTGTTCGTCTGCGGCGCGGACGAGCACGGCGTGGCGATCACGATCGGGGCTGAACAGGAGGGCACGCCCTACCCCGAGTACGTCGCGCGCTGGCGTGGCGTGATCAAGCGCACGTTCGACGCCTTCGGCATCGAGTTCGACGTCTGGTCGGGCACGAGCATCTGCCCCGAGCACGTCGCGACGAGCCAAGGTTTCTTCCGCCGCCTCGACGAGCGCGGCTGGCTGCTCAAGAAGACTTCGGCGCAGCTGTACTGCCCGCTGGACCAGATGTTCCTGGCCGACCGCTACGTCGTTGGCACGTGCACGAACTGCGGCTACGAAACTGCGCGCGGCGACGAGTGCCCGCGCTGCGGCACGTGGCTGGATCCGCTCGAAATGGCGCGCAAGACGAAGGTCGCGTGCCAGATCTGCGGGACGACGCCCGAGCAGCGCGACACGATGCACTGGCATCTCGACCTGCCCGGACTGCGCGACGCGGGCTTCGGCGCCTGGTTCAGCGCGCACGAGTGGAAGCCCAACGTGCGCGGCTTCATCGGGAACATGCTGGCCGACCTGCAGCCGCGTCCGATCACGCGCGACATGAGCTGGGGCGTGCCCGTTCCCGAGGACCGCGCCGACGGCCAGACGGGCAAGGTGCTCTACGTCTGGTTCGACGCGCCGATCGGCTACGTATCGTTCACGCAGCAGTGGGCGCGCGAGCAAGGCCGACCCGACGACTGGAAACGTTGGTGGCACTCGCCCGAAACGCGCCTCGTGCACTTCATCGGCAAGGACAACATCCCGTTCCACTGTCTCGTCTTCCCGTCGATGCTCTTCGGGCTCGAGGGTGGCTGGACGATGCCCTGGCAGGTGCCGGCGAACGAGTTCTACAACCTGCAGGGCGGCAAGTTTTCGACGTCCCGCAACTGGACCGTGCCGCTCGACGACTTCTTCGCGCGCTACGACGCGGAGGCGGCGCGCTTCCACCTCATCGCGAGCATGCCCGAGACGGCCGACGCGGAGTGGAGCTGGACCGAGTTCCAGGCGACGAACAACGCGCTGCTGGCCGACGCGATCGGCAACCTCGCGACGCGCGTGCTGAAGTTCATCGAGAAGAACGCCGACGGCTGCATCCCGGCGCTCGACCCCGCGCACGCGGAGGAGCTCGACCGGCGCATCCTGACCGAGTGCGGCGCGTTCGGCGACCCGGCGCGTCACGTGCTCGACTTCCGTTTCCGTCGCGCGGCCGAGGAACTGATCGGCTGCGCACGCGTCGGGAACAAGTTCGTGAACGACCTCGCGCCGTGGACGTTGCGCAAGACGGATCCGCCGCTCGCGGCGAGCGTGCTGAACACCGCGTGTCAGTGGATCGCGTGGATGGCGCGTTGGATGGCGCCGTTCATGCCGGGCAAGGCACAGGCGCTGTGGGAAATGCTCGGCCAGACCACGCCAGTCGCCGCGGAGCGTTGGCCCGGGCTGCCCGTCGCCGGTTCGTGGCGCGTCCTGCCCGCGGGGCAACGACTCGGCACCGTGGCGGGGATCTTCCCGAAGATCGAGGATGCGGTCATCGCGGCCGAGATCGCGGCGCTCGAGGCGCGGCGCGTGCCCGTCGAAGGCTGAACTTCGAGAGCTGAACGTCGCGAGGAAACGCGGACCGCGGACGCACGCGAACGAACGAGGCCGACCTCGGGGACATCCCCAGAGGTCGGCCTGTGTACTCGCGCTACGGATCTTGGAGGCTGCGGCGCTTCGCCAGGCTCGCGGCGCCCTCCCGCCACCCGAAGGTGTTGGTCGCTGCGCGCGCATCCCGACGTTTCGCGTTCGCGGCCGAGCCCGCCCATCGCGTCCGCGCACGAGGTGCGGCGAACCACGGTGGGCGGGCACGAACCCGCAATCGTGTGCACTCTCGGGGCGAACCCCTAGAGCGCGTCCTTGAGCGCCTTGCCGACGCGGAAACCGACGCGATGGCCGGCCGCGATCTCGATCGTCTCCCCGGTGTGCGGGTTCCGGCCCTGTCGCGCCTTGCGCGACTTGAGCTCGAAGGTCCCGAAGCCGGTGAGCGTGACGCTCTGGTCTTCGCGAAGCCCCTTCTTCACGCCGTCGAGAACAGTCTCGACCAAGAGGCTCGCTTGGAGCTTCGAGGTCCGCAGTTCGTCGGCGACGTAAGCGATCAGGTGGCTCTTGTTCATGGTGGAGGTCCGTCGTTCAGACGCAGATCTCCGCTCCAAGAATCACTTGCGGGCGGCCTTCTTGCGCGTCGCAGCCTTCTTGCGGGTCGCCTTCTTGCGCGTACCGGTCTTCTTGGCGGCCTTCTTCGCGACCTTCTTCGTTGCCTTCTTCTTACGTGCCATGCGCATCGTCTCCTTGGACCTTGGGTCCGGGGTCGGCGCGCTCTCGCGCCGTCCACGACATCACGAGGGAGATCGGCAGGATGCGCGCACATCTTTCCTTACAGTTTCGAGAACTTGTGGGAGAAGCGTTGCAAGGCGTCGCTTTCCAACGAGTTTTCATCCTGCGCGCAACGGTCGAAGCGCGCGTGATCGCGATCGACGCCGCCCCAAACGCGCTCACAAATCTCGATCGTGCAAAGAGTTAGGGCATCAATCCGCAGCGCAGCGGCGCGCGCGACGACGCGCTGCATCGCGCACGATGCGCCGCGGACGGTGCGCACACGCACACGTCCCATTTTTGGGTCGATCCCACCGAAATGCACATGGCTCCGTGCGCCGAGAGGCGCACGGAGCCATGTCGCGCGAGATGAGCTCGCGATCAGAACAATCGATCGAGTGCTTCCGCCGCGCTCGCAGAGAAGTCGCTCGCGAGGCCGCTCGACGTCGGCGCTTCGCGTCCGTCGATCTCGGTCAAGATCTCGGTGAGCCGGCGCACCGACTCGACCGCGTAGTAGCGCACCATGCCGAGGTTCGTGCGCTGGTCGAAGACCATCGCGAGCAGCGCTCGCTCGCCGACGAGCGAGATCTGAATGCTCTCGCGCTCGCCCTGGTGCGACAGCGTGGAGAACTCGTCCTCCCCGAGCAGTCGCGCCATCTCACGCGTCGCCGCGAACGAACCCGCGACCAGCGCGGCGATCGATTCGAGCGAACTCTGCACCGCGTCGCCGCGGCGTGTCACGAGGTGTCCGTCGCGGTCGATCAGGAACGCGCAGCGCGATCCCGAGAGTTCGAGGAGACCATCGATCTCCTCGTCGATGCGTTGGACGTCCTTCTCGTAGAAGACGAGGCGCTCACTGCGCAGCTTCTGATCCATCATCGCCATATCAGTAGGTTCCTTCGGGAATCAGAGGACGGAGAGGACCATCTTGGCCACGAATGCGCCGACACCGAGTGCGATGACGACGAACACTCCCGCATAGACGAGTCGCTTCTTGCCCGAACCGGGCGTCGCCATCGGTTGGTTGCGCGGTTGGATGCGCGGTGCCGCTTCGGCCGGAGCCGATGGAGCGGCCTGCGCGGCGGCCTTCGAAGTGGGCTTTGCCGCCGACTTGGGCGCGGGCTTGGCTTGCGCGACCGCGCGCGGCTTCTGCGCCGCGGCCGGTCCCGCCTGCCCCTTGTCCACACGCAGCATCTGCAGATTCGGCTGCGCTTGGGCTTGTTGTTGCGCCATCGTCGCCGCCGGAGCGGGGTGCATCTGCATCCCCGGTTGCAGGCCACCCATGCCCTGCGGCGCGTAGCCGTAGCCGGTCTGCTGCAGCTGCTGTTGCTGCATTTGCGGGTGCTGCTGCTGCTGCTGTTGCGGGATCGGACCCGGGACCTGCATCTGCGGGTGCATCATCCCCGGGTGCTGCATCGGCTGTTGCATGCCGCCCTGAATCGGGGCCTGCCCGTGCATCGGCTGCTGCTGCTGCTGTTGCTGTTGGCCGCCGCCCATCGAGATCGACTGCATGCCCGGTTGCATGCCGCCTTGCATCGGCGGCGCGTGCACCGTCGTGCGCGACAGCGCGTCCTGCTGGTGCATCTGGGGCGACATCATCCCCGGCTGTCCGTGTCCCGGTTGCATCGCCATCGCCGGCTGCATCCCGACGCCCTGGCCTTGCAGCGCCGGTTGCGGATGACCTTGCTGCGGATGACCCTGCTGCGGCGCGCTCTGCTGCATCGGAATGCTCGGCGCCGGGTTGTAGCCCGTCTGCTGCAGCGTCCGCGGTGCACCCGCGGCCGGAATCGCCGGCGGCTGGTGGAAGCCGGTCTGTGTGAGACCCGCTTGGATGCCCGCGGCCGGTGCCGGACGGCTACCCGTGTGGATCGATTCGAGAACGCGCGCGGCGAGCGCCTTCAGCGTCGGGAACACGCCCTGGCCCGAGTTCGCGATCGCCTCGAAGCACGGCGCGTTGTACGGGTTCAAGAGGCGCTGCAGTTCCTCGACGGGCAGCGCGTCGGGCAGGTCCCGCTTGTTGAACTGGATGATGAGCGGCATCGTCGCGAGCGACTTGCCGTACTCGGCCAGGTTCTGCTCGAGGTTGCGCATCGACTCGAGGTTCTCCTCGACCATCGACGCGGACGAGTCGGCCACGAACACGACGCCGTCGACCCCCTGCAGCACGAGCTTGCGCGTCGAGTTGTAGTAGACCTGACCGGGGACCGTGTAGAGCTGGAAGCACGTCCGCATGCCCGCGACCGTTCCGAGGTCGAGCGGCATGAAGTCGAAGAACAGCGTGCGATCGCCGTCCGTGCTGATGCTCGTGAGGTCGCCGCGGTTCGGCGTCGGAGCGCGCTGGTGCACGATCTCGAGGTTGGTCGTCTTCCCGGACATGCCCGGGCCGTAATAGACGACCTTTGCGTTGACTTGTTTCTGGGCGAAGTTGATCTGGACCATGAATCATTCCCCGGTGGTCTGGGGTTCTCCGTTCCCGGTGCTGGTGAATCCCTGGCCCGCCTCACCCGCGGGAACATGGCTGACGGCCCTGGTTGTGGGCTGACTCGAGGAGGGGGTCGGCAACGGAGCGAGGGGCTCCGCGTTCGACTCCGACTCGGTGTTCTCGCGCGCGGCGGCGCTCTTCGTGCTGCTCCCGAGCTGGCGCACGTGGCGCAACATGCGCCCCACGGCGGCTTCCATCGGCAAGCGCAGTTGTTCGGCGCTCGCGCCGCTCTCGAGCACGACGACGAGCAGTGCGCCGGGCGCCTGCATCGCGACGAGCGTCCCGCGGACTGCGCGCAGCACGAGGTGACGCGGCGCGTCCCACGACAGCGGCGCAGTGGCGCGGTTCACTTCGCCGATCCAGCCGGCGGCCAACGCCGCGAGAGCGTCGAGCTCGCCCGCTTCGCCGCCGCCGCGCGGAGCCGCGCGGCCGTGCACTGTGATGGGCACGCCATCGTTCGTGATGAGCGCGACCGTGCGCACGCCTGCGATGCGCGCGAGCGGTTCCAGGATGTGCTTCAAGAGCTCTGCTCCGTGTTCGTCGACATCGAGGCCGCGCCGGCGAGTTGTCGCAGACCTTCCTCGTGGCGGGGATTCGCGGGTCCGTCGCACCACATTGCGGACGAACCTTGTTCACCGATGACGAGCACCAACGTTCCGAAGTCGCCTTCGAGGCGCGCGCTCTGCGCAGCGCCGAGGCCGAGCTTGCGCGCTGCGGTACGACAACCGGTCACGACCTCGCGGACGCCGCGCGCCGCGCGTTCGGCCGTCGCGCCCTTCGGTCCCTGCACGAGCGCCGTGGCGCCGCGCGCGAAGAACACCGCTTGCACGCCGGTGTCGCGCGCCAGGCTCTGCAGCATCGGGCGGACGTTGCCCGATTCGACCGCGTCCTTGATCTCGGGTTCGTCGTCGACGAGGCGCCCAGTACGCTCGACCTCGCGCAGCGCCTGGTCGATGCCCTTGGCTCCGTCCGCCAGCGCGGCGACGGTGCGGAAGCGGGCCTCGAGGGCCGGATCGCCGGGGAAGTGTTCGAGCAGGCGCGCCATCGAACGGCGCGCATCCACCCACGCGCCGATGCGCGAGGCGAGTTGGAGCGAGAGCTTCACCGGGCGCGGATCGCCGGGCAGGGCTTCCTCGGCCGCCTTGGCCAGCTCGAAGGCCTGGCGTCCGTCGTCGCGGCGGCGGTCGGCAAAGAAGCGCTCCGTGCGGGCCAGCGCGCGGAAGTAGGCCGCCTCGCCGCTCTTCGTGGACTGGTGCCACTCGACCGCGATCTCCTCGGCGCGTGCGACGCGGCCGGCTTCGATGAGGAGTTCGCACAGTTCCTTGCGCACGGCGGGGCGCGGAGAACCGCGCATCTCCTGCTGCAGGTCGCGAATGCGACTCTCGACGCGCAGCGAACGCGTGCGGTCGGAGAGGCGCTTCAACTCGGCGTCGCCCGGGAACAGCTTCAGCCCTTCCGCAGTCACGCGCAGCACCTCTTCGAGGTCCCCCACGACGGCGTATTCCTGCGCCAACTCCACGTACCCGACCGGCGTCGGGTCCTTGGCCAGTCGGCGCGCGACGGTTCGCACCCGCCCGGCAGACAAGATGCGGTTCAAGAAGCTCATCGTCCGTTTCCTTCGCGCTCCGGGCGCTTCTCGATCCACTCGTTGATCGCGGCGACGTTCGTCTCGACGTCCCCGCGCATGTTCCAGTTCGCGCCGCCGGCCTCGAGGGCGCGGCGCAATTCCACGAGCGAGTCCTCGAAGCGCCCCTGCTGCGCGAGGATCATCCCGCGCGACCGCAAAGCCTCGGCGAACTCCGTCGAGCGGGACGCGACCGACGCGGCTTCGCTGCGCTTCGCGGCCGCGGCCGATTCGAGGTCCGCAATCCTGCGCTGGAGCTCGGCTCGTTCCGTCATCGCGCCGGGCAGACCCGTCCAGACGCGCTCCTGATCGATCAGGTCGACGATTCCCGCCAGGCGCGCGTTCAGCGACGGCAATTCGCCCGCGTTCGCGGTCGGGATCGAATCGAAGCGCTGGCGCACATCCTTGTCGCGCCAGACGACGCCGGCGACGAGGGCCGCGGCGACGAGCGCGTAGACGGCGAACTTCAGCCGCCGCACGGAACGCGCGCGACCTTCTTGTTCCTGCCAGCGCAGGTCGCGGATCATTCGCGCGACGTCGCGGCGGTGACGGTCCAGCGAGACGACCTCCTGCAGGAGGTGGATCGCGCGTGCCGTGCGACCGCGGTCGGCGGCATCGTCCGCCTGGCGCAGCAACGACTCGATGCGCGCGTGATCACGCTCGACCGGGTTCGGTACGGCAGCGGGCGCGGGCACGTTGCTGACCGGCGGCGGAACGACGTCCTCCTCGGAACCGTCGTCGACGTCGTTCGCCTGCGCGATGACGTCGAGCAGCGTGCGCGCGCGGTCGTGCTGACCCTGCGCATTCAGCATCGCCGCGAGGCGATCGCCTTCCTTCTGCAGCGAGATGCGGTGGCGATCGAGGATGGTCGGGTGCGCGAGTCCCAGGATCAGCAGCGCCTCGAGGCGGCGCGGATCCATCGGCTCCTGGCACAACGCCTCGAGCAGCGCTCGTGCGAAGGCCTCGGCGGTGCGGAGGTCGAATTCCTCCATCGCGCGCTTCATCTGGTCTTCGAAGACCCCGCGCTCGTCGGCGGACGGCTGGACCGTCCCCGTGAGGGCGGTCACGACGTCGTCGACGAAGAGTCTCTTATCCGCAGCGCGGGGGGAAGCGCGCTCACTGTGTTCCTCGGGGTGCGTGCTTCCCCCCGCGCTGCGGGGTGATCAGCACTCAGCACGTATCGGGCCTCGCGCTCCGCCGTCTGAAGGCGAGCCCCACTTTCCGGGGCCCATCCACGAAGTACCCCGAACGAGGAGCGGGGGGGGGGGGGGGGGGGGGGGGGGCGCCGGGCGGGGGGGTGTGGGGGGCATGGTGGGGGGGAAGGCCGGGGGGAGGGGGACGGGCCGCGGCCCGATGATGGCGGGGGGCGCGGCGGGGGG
>JBBQCC010000137.1:0-11126 GCA_038318285.1 Planctomycetota bacterium
GTCCGCGCGATGAAGGGCAGTCGACAGCGCGCACACGAACTCACGCGCAGGTTCGTCGCGCTCGTGCTGGCGCTGTTCGCAGTGGGCTGGCTGGCCGAGCGCGCGCACCTCGCGTTCGAGCCGCACGCGTACTGTTCCGAGCACCAGCGGGTGGAGCACCGCTTCTACGAGTCGGCACACGTCGCGCTCACTGCTCGGGAGCACGCCGCAGGCCCGGACTCCACGGTCGGCGCGCACGCCGTCGGTGCTCATGCGGCCCGGCGCAGGCCTGCGTTCGAGGCGGACGATCTGTCCGAGGACTCCCACGCCGCCTGCTGTGAACTGCTGGGTCGCGGCGAAGAGCCCGTCGCGGTGTCGGATCCGGCCACGGTCGCGTTCCTCCCGGCCTTGGTGGTGGACCCGTGCGGCCGAGGCGCGTGGAGCACGTCGCCGCGTGCATCCGTCGATCGCGTTCGACTCGCACCCAAGCAATCTCCGCCCGCGGTCTGATCGTCTCGCAGGATTCGGTCCGCGCCGCCCATGTGCCGCGCGACCGCCGTGCGTCGCACTCGCTGCGACGCGTCACGCGCGCCTATTTCGTCGCGGCGTGCACCGCGACGATTTCGGAGTCTGCTCATGTTCTCGATGCATCTCGATCGCGCGCCTCGGGAGGGCGCGCAGCCCCTGGACGACTGTTCGTGCGACGACGCATTCCGCGCGCTGCTCGAACCCCACCTCGCGACGCTGCATGCGATCGCGCGCGGTCTCGTCCGCAGCCACGACCTCGCCTGCGACGCCGTGCAGGAGACGTCGCTCGCGCTGTGGTCGTGCGACGCGCGACCGGCCGACCTACGCGGCTGGCTGGTCCGCACGACCGTGCACAAATGCCTGCACGTCCTGCGGCGCGAGGAACGCCGGGGTCGGCACGAGGAACGTGCTGGCGTGCAGCGCACGGATGAATGCCCGTTGTGCGATCCCGCGGAAACGGCCCAGGAATCCGAGCTGCGCGCCCGGCTGGACGTCGCGATCGCGGCCCTGTCCAACGAGTTGCGGACCACGTTCCTGCTGCGCTCCGAACGCGGCCTCGAGTACCAGGAGATCGCCGCCGCCCTGGCCATCCCGATCGGGACGGTACGGTCCCGCCTCCAACGGGCGCGGGAGTCGCTCGCGGCGCGGCTGACGCAGTAGCACGGCTCGTTTTTCAGGAACCCGATGCATCGGATCCGGGTCCCGCGGCGGTCTCAGGGCATCATGGAAACGATGTCCGCACCCGCTGGAGGGGCTCTGCCGCCCGATCTCATGTTGGCCCACGCCGGGTCGATCCGCGCTCTGGCGCTGTCGATCCTGGGTGACGAGCACGCGGCGGAGGACGTCCTCCAGGAGACGTGGCTGCGCGCGCTGAACAAGCCGCCGCCGCGTCAGGACTCGATCGGTGGATGGTTGCGGCGCGTCGCGGAAGGGATCGCGATCTCGCGCCTGAGGTCGGAAGGGCGACGGCGCACGCGGGAGACCCATTGGGTCGAAGACCGCGACTGTTCGCACACGAGCTATGACGCGACCGAGCGCGCGGAGGTGTTGCGCGCTGTCGTCGACGAAGTGCTCGCGCTCGACGAGCCGTACCGCGAGACGATCATGCGTCGCTACTTCGAAGGCTTGCCGCCGCGCGACATCGCCGCGGCGACGGACGCTTCCGTCGCGACTGTGAACAGCCGTCTGCAGCGCGCGCAGTCGAAGTTGCGCGACCGACTCGACCGGCGGCTGTCCGATCGTTGCGGCGGTATGAACGGCGCGCTGCTCGCGCTCGTCGGTTGGCCGGAGCACGCGATCGCCACGTCCGCGGCGGGCATCTTCACGAAGGCGGTTGCGTGGAAGCTCGGCGTCGGGGCCGTCGGGGCGTGTGCGATCGTCGCCGCGGCGCTCTGGATCGGCGGTGCGCCCGACGATGCTCGGCCCGTCGATCGCGCGGCCGTCGCGCAGACGGCGCCGTCGACCGAGGCGGTCGAGCTGGCCGAGGCACGGTCGGTCGCCGCGGAGCGCTCACGCGTCGTCGAGCCGCTCGCGCCCGCCGTCGCGGCGATCGGAACGCCGCTGACGGAACCGCGCCCGGCCGAGTTCGCGTTCGATCTCTCGATCGAGCCCATCGATGCTGTCGGCCGCGCCGTCGCCGGCTGTCGCGTGTGGCTCGGCCCCGAGCCGGGACCGCTCGCGCTCGTCGGATCGACGGACTGGGATGGAGCGCTGCACATCGCGTGGCGCGGCGACGATCCCGAAGCTCAATTCGTCGTGCGGGCCGCACGCGCCGGATCGGGCAGCACGCCGCTGCGTCGCGTGCGCGTGCGCGCCGACGTGCCGCAAGTCGTCCGACTCCTGTTGGACAGCTCGCGCGTCCCCGAAGTCGAAGTCCCCGTGCGGAGCGGCATGCCGATCGTGGGCACGAACTTCTCCTCGCGACCGCAGCGCGACGAAGGCCGATTCCTGCAGGATTCAGCCGAAAATGGCGTGTTTCTCGATCCGTGGCTGCTGGCCGGGTCCGAAGCGACGAAGGCCTCGAACGCGTTCGCGGTGCTCGCGCCCTTGGAGCCGCTGGTGAGGGCGGACGCGGGTGACGCGAACGAACCGCGACCTGGTCTCGAGGTGCGCGTCACCGACGAAGCGGGCCGACCGGTCGAGCGCGCTGGCGTGCTCGTCGATACGGCGCGCGGCGCGCTGCACCAACTCGCGTACACGGGCGCCGATGGGATCGTGGTCTGGCCCGACGTGCCGGCCGGCCCGGCGGTCGTGACGATCGCTGCGCCGAACACGCCGTTCCCTGTCGTCCAGCGGCGCATCGATCGTGCCGCGAGCGGACCGCGTTCGTTCGACATCGTCTTGCCCAGCGTGCCGACGGCGCGCGTTCGCCTCGTCGACGCCAAGGGCGCTGCACGCGCGGGCTGGCTCATCGAGCTGCGCGACGCGTTCGGGTCGAGCATCGGCCGCGGTGTGCTCGACGCGGAGGGTCGCGCGACGCTGGCGATCCCAGGCAACGCGCCCGCGCAACTCCTCGCTCGCGCCGACGCGACGGGACCGGGCGTATTGATCGAACCGGAACTCCTGCCGCTCGGTTTCGAGCAAGTGCTGACCGCCGCGTTCGACCCGCACGTGCGCTCGTTGCGCGTCGTCGTGCACGGCGAGGACCTGGCCGACGTCATGGTGCGCGTGATGCGCGTCGATTCCGGCGACGCGATCGACGCCGCGCCCGTCGCGGAATTCGAACCCGGCGACGGCGCAGACGCCGCCGCGTTCCGCGCGCGCGGGCTCAGCCATGGCACCTACCGCATCGCGGTCGGCTCGCCGCAACGCGGCTGGCTCGACGCGGGCGTGAGCGAGATCACCGGCGGCCGCGGATCCGAGGTCCTACACGTGGACCTGGGCGCACCATCCGCGCTCGAGATCGCGAGTAGCGACGCCGATCGCGTGCGCCTGCTCGGCCACCGCGCCGGGATGCGGATCACGTCGATCGACGCGCGCGCCGCGAAAGGCGAGAAGCTGCGCGCCGCACCAGGCGCCCTCGAGCTCCTGATCGAACGCGCCGAAATGCAGCCGACGCTGCGTTCCGTGCAGCTCACACCCGGCGCAACGACGCAGGTGCAGTGAATCAATTCCGTACGGTGTCTGACACCGTACGGAATTAGCGCGTCGCGTGGACGCGCACGTTTTCGCCAATCCAGTCCATCATACGGCGCAGCTCGTCGAAGTCGGGGTGGCGCAGGCGCACCCAGGCGTTCGACATGAAGCCGCCCTCGACCGTGCCGGTCGCCGTGCCGGCACCGGGGAAGTGCGAGTCGAGGATCCAGCGGCCGAAGCGCGACTGCATCGTGTCCACGCCCTCGTACCCGGTGATGCGGCCGTCGCGATCCGGGCGCAGCGCGATCATGCCGCCGGCGAATTCGCGCGAGGGGCGGTTCGCGATGCGGCCGTGCACGATCGCGTTGGCCCACTCGACGTAGAGGTCCATGCCGTTCGCGGCGGAGTAGATGTCCCACACGCGCACACCCGGCGGACGGCAGCCGATCTCGCTGAACTTCAGGCCTTTGGGCCCGAAGAACCACTCCATGTGTGTGGCGGACGTGCCGATGCCGAGCGCGGCGTTGACCTTCTCGCCCATGCGTCGCACCTCGGCGTAGGACGAATCCTCGATGCGGTTCGTCACGACGATCTGCGGCGAGATCCAGCGCGTGCGCATCGCCTCGAGCACGTTCGGGAAGTAGTGGCAGGCGAAGTCGGCGACCACTTGGCCTTCGACGCTGAGCGTGTCGTAGAAGCCCTCGTGTCCCTCGATGAACTCCTCGGCGGCCACCGACGCGCCGCTGTCGAGGTGCGTGTCGCGGATCGCGGCCTCGAGCTCCTCCGCATTGCCCGCGCGAAACGTCCCCGACGCGCCAGCGGCTGCGCGCGGCTTCAAGATCACCGGGAAGCCCACCTTTTGGGCGAACGCGCGCACTTCATCGGCGTTGTCCGATCCGATCGACTGCGCGCAGGCGACGCCCGCCGCGCGCAACGCGTCCTTCATCGCCGGCTTGTCGCGGCACAAGTACGCTGTGCGCGTCGACGTTCCCGGGATGTCGCACATCTCGCGCACCTTCGCGGCGACTTCGATGTGCGCCTCGACCGTCGACTCCATGCGATCGACCCAACCGCGAGATTGGATGCGACGCACCGCGTCGAGCATCGACTCGTGATGCGTGACCGACTTCACCTGTTCGTAGCCGCTCAGCCAGCCCTTCAGCTCGCCGTCGAGTGCGTCGACGTGGCTTTCGCCGATGCCGGTGACGCGCGCACCGACTTGGTGGAGCGCGCGCACGAAGTCGCGCTGGTTCCGGGGAAAGTTGGGCTCGACGAAGATGACGTGCATGGGGGCTCGAAGGGGGGGGGCTCGGGGGCGCGCCAAGATACTGCGGAAAAGCGGGCGTTCAGCGTTCGTGTCCTGCGGGGGCGGAAACTTGGCGCATCTGCGGGCTCGGAAGCCGCCGCCTCACAACGTCGGCAGCCGCTTGTAGAGCTCGACGTACTTCAGGACCTGTCGATTCCACGAGAAGTCCTGGCTCATTCCGTTCTGTTGCAGGCGGCGCCAGGCGTTCGTGTCGCGGTACGTGCGCAGTGCCGTGTCGATCGCGCGTGACAGCGCGTGCGCGTCGAACTCGTCGAACACGAAGCCGGTGCCCTCGCCCGCGCGCGGGTTCCAGTTCGAGACGGTGTCGGCGAGTCCGCCCGTGCGGCGCACGATCGGCGGCGTGCCGTACTTCATCGAATACATCTGGTTCAGTCCGCACGGTTCGAAGCGGGACGGCATCAGGAACATGTCCGAGCCGGCTTCGATCCAGTGCGCGAGGTCCTCGTCGTACACCTTGCGGTACGCGACCTTGCCCGGGAACGTGGCCGCGAGCCACTCGAAGTACTGCTCGTAGCGCGCTTCGCCGCTGCCTTGCACGACGAGGCGCAGGTCCTCGCGTTGCAGGAACACGGCCAACGCGTCGTGCAGCAGGTCGAAGCCCTTCTGGCCGGTCAGGCGCGACACGATGCCGAGCACCGGCGCGCGCTCGGAACCGGGCAGCTCCATGCGCTTCAGCAGCGCCGCTTTCATGCGCTGCTTGCCGGACAAGTCGTCCGGCGTGAAACGGTGGGGGATGCGCGTGTCGGTCGCGGGGTTCCACACGTCGTAGTCGACGCCGTTCACGATGCCGAAGAGGTGATCGTCGCGATCCTTCAGCATCGACTGCAGGCCCATGCCCAGCTCGTCGCCCTGGATCTCGCGCGCGTACGTGCGGCTGACGGTCGACAGCGCGGTCGCGTACGTGATGCCGCATTTCAGGAAGCTGAACATCCCGCGCTTCACGTCGTCCTGCCACAGCAGGTTGCGCTCGTTCTCGAGCTGCACGTCGCGCAGCGCGGCGAGCGGAAAGTTCCCCTGGTACGCGTTGTTGTGCAGCGTCAGCAGCGTGCGCGTCTTCTGGAACAGCTTGTCCCAGCCGTACACGGTCCGCAGGTACAGCGGCGCCAGCGCCGTGTGCCAATCGTGCGAGTGCACGACGTCGGGCGCCCACTGCGTGTACTGGCAGCTTTCGAGCGCGACGCGCGTCAGGAACGCGAAGCGCAGGTGCTCGTCGCCATCGGTGGCATAGATGCCCTCACGCTCGTACAGCTCGGGGCAGCGGATGAACCACGCGCGCGCTTCGCTCTTCGGCAGGGGCGAGGACCAAGCCGACCAGGTCAGGCGCCGGTCGCCGCACTGCATCGGGACCTCCTGCAGGCCCGGGACCGGCAGGAGCGGGATGCCCGACGTCCGCACGCGCTTGTACAGCGGCAGCAGGATGCGCGGTTCGTGTCCAGCGCCGTGCAGGTAGTGCGCGAGCGCAGCCGTGACGTCGGCCAGGCCTCCGGTCTTGGCGAACGGCGCGACTTCGGACGATGCGATGAGGACGCGTAGGGGGGGCATGCTGTGACGACTCCGTTCGGCGGAGTGTAGAGTGCAACGATGCAGAACGTCATCTTCGTCGCGCCGTTCGCGCTCGAGGCGACCATGCGCTTCCTGCGCCCGGCGCTCGCGTTGCCCGGCGTGAAGCTGGCGCTGATCGGCCAGGAGTCGGCGGATCGGTTGCCCGAGGATTTGAGGTCCAAACTCGCCGCGCACTACCGCGTCGAGGACGCGATGCAGGTCGACCAACTGCTCGCCGCCGTGCGCCACGTCGCGCGCGGTTGGAACGGCAAGGTCGATCGCATCGTGGCGATCCTCGAACAATTGCAGGTGCCGGTCGCCGAAGTGCGCGCCAAGCTCGGCCTACCGGGATTGTCGGTCGAGGCCGCGCTGAACTTCCGCGACAAATCGCGCATGAAGAACGTGCTGCGTGCGAACGACCTGCCCTGTGCGCGACACCGCTTGTGCTCCAGCGATCGCGATGCGTTCTCGTTCGGCGAAGAGTCGGGTTTCCCGATCGTCGTCAAGCCGCCGGCCGGCGCGGGCGCGAAGAACACGTTCCGCGTCGATTCGGCCGAGCAGCTGATCAGTTGGCTGCGGACCGCACCGATCCGCGCCGAGGAGCCGCTGCTGCTCGAGGAGTTCATCCAGGGCGAGGAGTACTCGTTCGACACGGTGACCATCGAAGGTCGACACGTGTTCCACTCGATCGGTCGCTACTCGCCGACGCCGCTCGATGTGCTGCAGAACCCGTGGATCCAGTGGGTCGTCTACCTGCCGCGCCGCATCGACGGACCCGAGTTCGCCGGCATCCGCGCGGCCGGTCCGAAGTCGCTCGACGCGCTGGGCATGTCGACGGGCCTCTCGCACATGGAGTGGTTCCGGCGCAAGGACGGCTCGGTCGCGATATCCGAGGTCGGCGCGCGCCCGCCTGGCGCGCAGTTCACGACGCTGATGAGCTACGCGCACGACCACGATTTCTATCGCGCGTGGATCGAGCTGATGGTGTTCGACACGTTCCGCGTCCCCGAACGCAAGTTTTCGGCGGGCGCGGCGTACTTGCGCGGCCAGGGACACGGGCGCGTGAAGTCGATCCATGGCTTGGAACAGGCGCAAAAGGAGCTGGGCGAGCTCGTCGTCGAGGCTAAGCTGCCGCAGATCGGCCAGTCGCCGAAGGACGGCTACGAGGGCGAGGGCTACGTCGTCGTGCGCCATGCCGAGACCGAGGTCGTCGTGAACGCGCTGAATCGACTGGTCGAGATCGTGCGCGTCGATCTGGGCTGATCGCGGACCTCGACATGCGGATTCCGGACGGATCGCCGCACGTGTAGAGCTTTTGTGTCCAAACGTCGCGCTGGTGGCGAACGCTGCGAGTGTCGGTAGCGTGCATGAATCGTTCGCGCCGCGAGCTCGAACGGATCGCGTTCGCCCTCCCCGACTCCGCGCCCACGACGCGCGCACCGACGCATGCTCCTCACGACGCTGCTCTCTGTCTTCTCGACCACGGCCTTCTCCCTCACCGGCTTCGACGACACGGCGTCGCGCGCGCTGCTCGCTGCGATGGAGGAGCCCACCGCCGCGGTGCCCGCAGCGCCGTCCGCGAGCCCGCACGTCTGGACCCAACTCAAGACCGAGCCCTACCCGGGCAAGCAGGACGACGTCGCTTTCGTCGATGCGCGCACCGGTTGGTACGCGAACGGCGCGGGGAAGATCTTCCACACCCTGGACGGTGGCGCGACGTGGTCCGAGCAAGTTCACATGGACGGCACGTTCTTCCGCTGCATCGCGTTCGTCGACGGTCAGCGCGGTTTCGCGGGCAACATCGGGCTCGACTACTTCCCGAACGTGAAGGACGCGACGCCGCTCTACGGAACGAAGGACGGCGGCGCGACATGGAGGCCCGTCGCGATCGCGGGCGCGCCGATCGTGGGGCTGTGCGCACTCGAAGTCGTGCGCACGCCCTTCGTCAACGCGGGCAACCTCGACACGAAGGTGCGCCTCGTGGGCGGTGGGCGCGTCGGCGGTCCGGCCGTGTTCGTGCACTCCGAGGACTTGGGCGAGACCTGGTCGCAGACGGCACTGCCGAAGACCTGCGCCATGGTGCTCGACGTGCATTTCCTCGATCAAAAGCTGGGATTTTTGGCCGCGGGGACCGACGCGAACGTCGCCAAATCGCACGCGGCGATCCTGCGCACCAGCGACGGCGGCAAGACGTGGGCGCAGGTCTACGCCTCGGCGCGTCCTTTCGAGCTGACCTGGAAGATCGCGTTCCCCACCGACGACGTCGGCTTCGTCACGATCCAGAACTACGATCCGGATCCGAAGTCGCAGGCGCGTTTCGTCGCGAAGACGGTCGACGGCGGCTCGACGTGGACCGAGGTCCCGCTCGTCGAAGATCACGCCGTGCGCGAGTTCGGGATCGGGTTCCTGGACGCGCGCACGGGCTGGGTTGGTGCGATGCCGGGTGGCTACGAGACGCGCGACGGCGGAGCGACTTGGCAACGCGTCGAGTTCGGCAACGCCGTGAACAAGATCCGCATCGTGCGCGAGGAGAAGCGCGCGACGGTTTTCGCGCTGGGCGTGGGTCTCTGGAAGCTCGAGGTCGGGACCTGACGCGGTGCGCGCGGCCCCGTCCCGCGGCTCGGCGAGGCCCGCGCGCGGTTGCGGCCGGATCGCGCACTCCATCGGGCCGCGTCGTGGAAACGGCTACCGGCCAAGGCGTACGGTGTCGCGGAACCGCCAACCCTGGAAACATTCCATGACGCACTCGAACCCGCGCACGAGCTCACTCGCTCTCGTCTTCGCCCTCGCCGGCCTGCCGCTGGCCTGCAAGTCGACCGAGACCCACGACCGCGCCGCGACGACTGCCGATTCGATCGTCGCGGTGGGCGGCGTCGCGGGTCAGGCGCAGCTCCGGCTCGATCAGACGCTCGACGCGCTGGAGCAGGTCGCCGCGCGATCCGTGAACGATCCCAAACCGCCCTTCGACGCCTTCGCGGCGAAGTTCGACGACTTCCAGGACGAGTTGGACAACCTCGAGAGCGATCGCGTGAGCTTCGAGAACCGCGCGAACACGTGGCTGGCCGAGTACGCCGAGCGCAACGAGACGATTCAGGACGCCGAACTCCGCCAAGCCGGCGCCACACGCGTCGCCGACTTCCGTTCGCAGATTGCCGGCATCACGCAGGACGTGGACGGCATCCTGTCCGACGCCCGCGCGCTCGAAGCACGCCTCCTGGACGTGCGCACATTCCTTGGCAACGACCTGACGCCGCAAGCAGTGCGCACCGTGTCGGGCCGCATCGACGAGATCACGCGCGACGGGCGCAAGCTCGCGGAGCGCCTGGGCCAGCTCTCGAAGTCCTCGTCCGAGACGGCCGGGAAGCTGCGCGCCGTGCGCACGCCGCCCGCGCCGCCGGCGGATTCAGCGAAGGCGCGCTGACGCCGGGCGCGGCTGCACCCCGCGTTCTCGCACACCCTGAGTTCGCATGCGCGACGCTCGCACGCCGGACGCGATGCGAGACCGGACGCCCGCCGGCACGAGTGGGTCGAGGATCTGTCGGACGATCCCGCCCGCATTCGCGTTCCCGGTGCCGTAGCGCACGGGATCGTGACCCGGGTCGTGGTAGGTCCCGAATGCGAGGTCCATGAGCGGGTTCAAGTTGGCGAAGTTCACGCGACCACCGACCTCCACCTCGTGGTGCCAATGGTGGAGGCGCGGCGAACCCAGCACGTAACGCAGCGGACCCAGCGACAGCGAGACGTTCGCGTGGATGTACAACGCCCACAGGCCACGAAATGCAGCGAATCCCGCCAATAGATGCATGGGGAACCCGAGCAGCATCAGCGGCAAGTTCTCGACGAGCCGCGTGTACACGCTGTCGAACGGATGCTCGCGGTGCGCCGCCAACCAGTCGAGGCGCGGCGCCGTGTGATGCACGCGGTGGAAGCGCCACAGGAATGCGTTCGTGTGCGAAAGCCGGTGGGCCCAGTACACACAGACGTCGCTGACCAGAATGCCGAGCGGGATCGCGGCCCACGGTGGTGCATCGGCGACGGCGGCGCGCAGGCTCGCCAAGGGCAACTCGTGCACGTGTCGGTAGACGAAGAACAGCAGCGCGAGCACGGGCAGCGCCCAGAGCAGGTACTGCGCCAGGAAGTAGAGGAGGTCCGTGCCGATCTCCTCGCGCGCGACCCGCTGGCGGTGCATGGGAAACACCCGCTCGAGCGGCACGAAGATCACAGCCAGCAACGCGAACGAGACGAGGGTCTCACGGCACAGATCGATGGCGCTCACGGGTGAGGCCTCAGGGTTTCTCGACGGGCTCCCCCGGCGTGAGCACAGGTCTCAACAGACCGCCCTGTAGCCGGATCTTGGACGACGGCAGGAAGACAGGCGCTTCGAAGTTCGGTGTCGGGCCGGCCGGAACCGGAGTCGTCGCGGCTTCTGGCGAGGGCTCGAGCGTCGGGTCGACGAGCTGAAGGGAGCCGGCCTCGGCGCGGAGGCTGAGGGTCTTCGAGGAATAGAGGAATGCCGGGAGTTCTGCCGCCTGCCCCTCCATAGGAGCGAGTTCGTCGGCGACCTCGGTGAATCGCGGCGGGACGGTCGGATCCGCGTCGGTCGTCACGGACTCGGAAGCAGCGCGAAAGGCATCCGACTCGGACCTCGCCGGCGGTTGCGCCGGTCGCTGCGCAT
>JBBQCC010000138.1:0-11106 GCA_038318285.1 Planctomycetota bacterium
ACTGCCAGACGACGCTGTACCCGTTCGTCCAGTTCGCGTTCGGCGGCCCGCACGCGCCGGGCGAGTCGAAGTACCAAGCCTGGTAGTGACGCGTCGAACCAGGCGGCACCGCGCCGCGGACCGAGATCTTGGGGTCCAAGGGCCCGGGGTACTTCGACCAACCGAACGACACGCCGCTCTTGCCGAGCCGCACGAGCGAACCGCCCACGCAGCGCAGTCCGTCGCCGAACGGGATGCCGCCGGTCACGGCGCTCGTGCCTTGGAAGTAGAGAACGTTCGATCCCTCGCTGGGGCCGTCGACCCACAGCTCGAGGTTGTCGAGGGTCACGCTCGCCGTCCCGATGCCGCGCAGGCGCCCGCCGTTCAGTACCGAGTTGATGCATCCCGTCGGCCTCGTCGTCGTGTTGCCGCACGGACACGGTGCGCCGCTGCCGTCGCCGAAGCAGTAGTTCGTGCCCGGCACCGGGTCAGCGACGCGGATGATGCCCGTCATCCCGATCGAGAAGTGGTGGACGCAGAAGTAGTCGTAGCGCCCGCCCGGCTTCGGATTCGCGGCCAGGAACGCCGGGCTGAACGTGAAGGTGAAGGACGTGACCGAAGAGGTCAGCGGCGAGGTGAACAGCTCGTTGCCGTTGATGAGGCCGTCCGTGCCCTCGGTGACCGTATGCGTCCCGCCGCTCCATTCCCAGCGGACGCTGTCGCCGGGTTCGATCACGATCTCGCGTGGCCCGAAGTAGAAGCCGAACACACGGACGACGATGGTCTCGGCCGAGGCCGCGGTCGCGAGCAGTGCACAAGCCGCGAGGGCGCAGAGGGGGCGGAGGATGGACATGCGTGCGTGGTCGTTGGATTGGGCGCCGTACGGGTGCCGCGCATGCGTGCGGCATCCATTCGAGCGTACTCTGGACCCGTCCATCGCGCCGCTCCCGATCCCGAGGATCGCACGCTCCGGTCCGCGCGGAGCCTCGATCGAGCCTCGACGCAACCGGTTCGAGGCTTCCACGGCGGGTGCGCCTTGGGGCACAATCGGGAACGCCCCGTCATGCGCTGCATCCTCGCGCTCGTACTCCTCAGCGTCTTCGTCCACGCGCAGAACGCCGACGACAAGCCCTGCCGCGCCGACTACGCGATCCGGGCGCGCTACGAGGAGGACGGGCGCAAGCTGCACGGGGAATTGACCGTGCGCTGGACGAACGAGAGCCGCGACACCGTTTTCGACCTGTGGTTCCACGCCTACTGGAACGCGTTCGCGAACTCGGAGACGACGCACATGGTCGGTACGGGGGGCACGCTGCGCGGCGGAGCCGTCGGCGACGACGAGTGGGGCTGGCAGCGGATTCTCTCGGTGTCCGTCGACGACGAAGACGCGACGTCGAGCTTGGAGTGGACGTCGCCCGACGACCAACGCCCCGAGGATCGCACGGTGTTCCGCGTGCGCCTGCCGCAGCCGGCGAGGCCGGGCGAGGTGGTGTCCGCGCGCGTGCGCTGGGAAGCGCGCATGCCGCGCCTACGTCGTCGGACGGGCTACAAGGACGACTTCCTGTTCATGGCGCAGTGGTTCCCGAAGCTCGGCGTGTACGAGAGCGGGAACGGCTGGAATTGCCACCAATTCCACACGTCGACCGAGTTCTTTTCGAACTTCGGGACGTACGACGTCGAGCTCGACCTGCCGTCCGAGTATCAGGACCACACGGGCGCTTCCGGCGTGCAGGACGGACCGACGCAGGGCGGTCGCGGTCGTTTCAGCGTGCGTTACGCCGCGCCGTCCGACAAGGATCGCGAACGCGCGGAGCGCAGCGGTCGTTCGCCGCTCGTGCACGACTTCGCCTGGACGGCCGACCGGCACTTCGTGAAGTACGAGGACACGTTCCACTACGACGAGTGGGCCGCGCGGTTCCCGGACGAGGTCGCGCGCGTCGCGCTGGCCCTCGATCGCACGCAAGACGAGATGCGCCTGCGCGACGTGAGGGTGACAGTCCTGCTGCAGCCCGAGCACGCCGTCCAGGGCTCGCGCCACTTCGAGGCCACGTGTACGGCGCTGTTCTTCTACGGCCTGTGGTGGGGCGAATATCCCTACGAGCACATCACGTGCGTCGATCCGGCCTGGGGCGGCGGCGCCGCGGGCGGCATGGAGTATCCGACGCTGTTCACGGCCGGCACGCGCATGTTCACGCGGACGGCGATGCAGCAGCCCGAGAGCGTCACCGTCCACGAAGCCGGCCACCAGTTCTGGTACGGGCTCGTCGCGAACAACGAATTCGAGGCCAGTTGGCTCGACGAGGGCTTCAACACCTTCACGCAGAACGACGCGCTGTGGCTGCGCTACGGGCACTCCATCGCGACGACGAACTTCGCGAACCTGCCCTACGACGGCGTTGCGATCGGCCGGCGGCCGGGCGGCAATGCGCTGGCCGACGCGCTGGCGGGAAAAAAGTTCGAGCTGCCCTGGATCGGCACGTTGGAGCCGCTCCGTGGCTCCGGTTTCGTCGACTGGTGGCGCGAGCAACCCCTGCTGACCTACGGCCGCCAGCGCACGGATCCGCGTGAATCGGAGCGCAGCGGGTACCTGCTCGAACCCGACGCCGACCCGATCGACATGCCGGCATGGCTGTACTGCGATAGCGCGAGCTACCGCTCGAACAGCTACCGGCGCACGGCGACCGCGCTGCGTTCGTTGCAGGGGCTCGTGGGCGACGCGCGCTTCCTGCGCGGCATGCGCACGTATTCCGACCGCTGGCGGTACCGGCACCCGTATCCGCAGGACTTCTTCAACGCGTTCCAGGAGGGCGCGAAGGCCGACATCGGTTGGTACTTCGAGAGCGCGTTCCGCAGCACGGCGACCGTCGATTGGCGCATCGCGGTCGAACAGAAACGCGTGAGGCCGCCGCGCGGGTTCTTCCCCGACACGGAAGGGCACTGGATCGAGCGCACGCCGGCCGACGCCGAGAGCGCCGGCGACGAAGATGAGGACGTCGCCGACGCGGACGTTCCGACCGGGACGCGCTGGAACACCAAGGTCACGGTGCGTCGCCGTGGCGACCTGCTGCTGCCCCTCACGCTCGAACTGAACTGGGACGACGGCTCCAGCGAGCGCATGGTCTGGGCGCGCGAGGACCAAGCGCATTCGACGTGGTGGCGCCCGCTCGACGCGCGCGCACCGACGACGCGCAAGCTCGTCTCGGCCAAGATCGACCCCGACCACCGCTACGCCTTCGACACGGACCTCACGAACAACGACTGGTTCGAGGCCGTCGATCGCGCGGCGCCGCTGCGCTGGTCCGAGCGCGTTTTCGCGCAATACCTTCACGGTTTGCACGCGTGGGGAGGCCTCGGTGGCTGAAGCCGACCGCGCCGACGGACGCGTCGTCTCCCTGGATGCCCTGCGCGCCGCACTCGGGCGGCCGGCGATCTGGTTGTCGATCGTGATGTTCGAGATCGTCGTTTCGATCGGACCGGCACTCGCCTACTTCCTGTGGATGTCCAAGGCGACGGCGCACCGGTACGCGCCGTCGTCGCTGCTCGCGAACCTGGGCGAGACCTTCCGATTCGATCAGCGCGAGGGCCTCGCCGCGCTCGGCGACGCGACTGGTCAGATGGGCGCTGTGCTGGCGCTGCTGGCCCTGCTGGCCGGTTGTTTCTGCGCGGGCGGTTGGCTGCAGGTGTTCCTGGAACGCACGCACGGCGAGAGCGTGCGGCGTTTCTTCTACGGCGGCGCGCGCTGGTTCTGGCGCTTCGTGCGCGTCCTGCCGCTCACCCTGCTCCTACTCGCCGCGTCGGGCTGGCTCGTGTACGGCGGGCCCTGGAATGTCCTCGTGCTGCAGTTCGGTTTCGACGTCCCGGCGACGGACTACGCGCGCCTCGAGACGCTGGGCTCGGAGCAGACCGTGGTCGTGTTGCAGTTCGTTCAATCTGCGCTGTACGGGCTGTGCGTCGGACTCGTGCTGCTCTGGGGCGACTACACGCGCACGCGCCTTGCGCTGCACGACACGAACTCCGCGATCTGGAGTGGCCTCGCGAGCGCGTGGACCATCGCGCGGCACCCGCTGCGCACGCTTCGGCCGCACCTCGTCCTGTTCCTGCTCGAAGCATTCCTCGTCACGGGCCTCGGTCTGTTCGCGCGTTCCGTCGAGAGCGACCTCGTGCGCGGCGGAAAGCCCTGGACCACGGCGGTACTGTGCGCGGCGAATCTGGCCGCGCTCGTGTGGCGCGTCATCTTGCGCGGCGCGCGCTACCACGCCGCCGTGCAGGTCAGCCGCGAGATCGTGCGCCCCATCGCGCGCCCGGACCCGTGGAAGAAGACGCTCGGTGGACCGGGGGGGCCGCGGTACCCGATCGGCGGCGACGAGTACGCGGTGTCGATGTGACGCCGCCGACGGGAATGCGCGCGGCGCGTCCGGCGCGCGCGTGGCCTGATTCTTGAAGGACCGGATCGGAACGACCGGGTCGGAATCTCCTCCGCACCCCGGACCGGCCGGGGCCCCCGCAAATTCGGCGGGCGAAGGCGTCCTTTCCGCCACGCGATTGTGCTGGGCGCGCTAGGCTCCTCGTGGCTCTCGGACGCCCCTGAACGCCCACCGTTTGGAGTTCGCTTCGGCGAGCCGCGAGCGGTGGCGTGGAAACGCGGGGTGCTCGGCGGGGTTGCTTCCCTTGCCGCGCACCCCGTCGATCCCTCGCGCGCGACGGCAACGTGCTACCCGCACTACCGACCGGCACCGTTCCGGTCGCCCGCGCAAGCGAGTGTGCGCTTCCGATCTCGAGCGCGTTGCCGCGCGTCGAAGGTCTGCGCCGACGCGCCCACAGCGCGTCAAGAATGCACGGGCCCACGCGACGCGAAGCGTCGCCACGCGCTTCTGCGAGCGCGTAGGTTCGAATTCTTCACACGCGCTCAGTTCGCGGCGACGAGCGGCCAGAAGATCGGCACGAGCCAGATCGTCAGCGCCAGACACGCCGCCGTCAGCGGACCGCCCACGCGCACGAAGTCGAAGAAGCGGTAGCGCCCCGGTCCCCATACGAGCAGGCAGGCCGGCTCGAGCGGTGTGAGGAAAGAACACGACGCGGACAGCGTCACCGCGATCACGAACGGGCGCGGGTCGATGCCCAGTCGCTGCGCCGATTCGATCGCGACGGGCAGGACGATGAGCGCCGCCGCCTGGTTCGACATCGGCTGCGTGAGAGCTGCGGTCAACAGCGCGAACGCCGCCAGCACCGCGTGCGGTCCGTAGCCGCTGACGTGCTTCACGACGAAATCCGCGAGCCAGCTCGCCGCGCCCGAGTCCTGCATCGCGACGCCGAACGCCAGCATGGAGCCGACAAGGACGAGGATACGCCAGTCGATCGCCGCGTAGGCCTCGTCGGCCAGGATGCATCCGGTGAGCACGAGTGCGAGCGCGCCGATCAGGAATGCGACCGGCAGCGCCAGAACGCCCGTCGCGGCCAACACGACAGCGCCCGCGAAGATCGCTGCGGCGAGCGGCGCCTTGCGGCTGCGCGGGTGGTGGCTGGAACGGTCTTCCAGCAGCAGGATGCCCTGCTCTTCCGCGACACGGTCGATGTCCTCGGTGTCGCCTTGCAGCAGGATGACGTCGCCGACTTCGAAGCGCCAACGCGACAACTTGCCGACGTTTCGGGCCTCGTTCGCCGAGTGCAGACCCAGCGCGGCGAGCCCCGTGCGCTGCTGGAAACGCAGTTCGCGCAGCGTGCGACCGATCATGCCGGAGAGCGGGAGGACCATGGCCTCGACCATGCGGATCTCGCCTTCCTCTTCTTCCTCCACTGCTTCTGCTTCCTCGTTCGGCGGCACCAACACCTTCGGACCGATGAGCTTCTCCTTCTCCTTGTCTTCCTTCTTCTTGGCCTTGACCCCGTCCTTTTCCTTTTTCGACTCCGCGTCCTTCTTGATGTCGATGCCGTCGTAGTCCTTCACCGCGAGGATCTGTGCCGCATCTCCTTCGATGAGCAGCTCGTCCCCCGGCTGCAGTCGGGCTGACGAGCGCGGGCTCAGGAGGCGCCGCGAACCGCGCCGGATCCCGATGATCGCGATCTCGAGGGCCTCCTGGAGGTGCAGGTTCGCGAGCGTCTGCCCGATCATTTTCGACGTCGGCGCGACGATGACCTCGGCGGCGAAGCGCCGGCGCACGTCCTCGGCTACGAGGTCCCCGCCGCGGTTCGGGATCAGCTTCGGCGCGATGAACCACAGGTACAAAACGCCGACGACCGCCAGCGCCAGGCCGACGGGCGCCAACTCGAAGAAACCCAGCGGCTCCAGGCCGAACGAGGGCAGCGCACCCGACACGACGAGGTTCGTCGACGTCGAGATCAGGCTGATGCCCCCGGCCAGGATCGTCGCGAACGCGAGCGGCATCAGGATCTTCGACGCGGGTGTCTTCGCGCGCCGCGCACCGCCGATCGCGAGGGGAACCAGCACCGCCGCCGTCACCGTGTTCGACAGGAACGAACTGATCGCCGTGCCCGCCAAGATCAAAAGGCGCATGAATCCGCGTGGATTCGCGCCGCCGAAGCCCGCCAGCCGCAGACCGACGCGTTCGACCAGGCCCGTGCGCTGCACGCCTTCGGTCAACACGAACAGCGACGCCAAGGTGAGCAGCGTGTCGCTGCCGAATCCGGCCAGCGCGCGCTCCGCCGTCAGGACTTTCGGCACGACGAGCGCTAGCAGAAGCAGCAGTGCGATGACGTCGACGCGCAACGCATCGACGGCGAACAGCACCAACGCGACGACGACCAACGCGAGGACGTATCCGGCTTCCCAGGGCATGCGCGCGCAGTAGAGCACACGGCGTGCCTGGGGGCGGCGCGAGGCGTGGAAGCGCGGCGCGAGGCGGCGCGATTCCGAACCGCGCGTCCGCTCGGGGTGGATCGGGCCGGTTCCCCGGCATCGTTGGGCGGGTGCTCGTCGAATGCCTACGCTGGTCCGCAGTACGGCCTGATCCCCCACCTCCCCGCAGCCCGAAAACGACGAGAAGCCGACATGACACACGCGAACCACGACCCGTTGACCGAGCGGGGACACAGCCTCGAGGAGAAGTTCTTCCGCGCCGAGGACGCCAAGCTGCTCGAGAAGCTGCGTGCGCTGAAGAACACCGAGACGACGCGCGACGCGCTCGCCCAGGCGACGGGCATCACGAACAACGAGGTGCTCGACAAGCTGATCGCGCTCAAGATCGGCGGCGAAACCGCGGCGGCTCTGTCCGTGCTGCCCTACGTCGAGGTCGCGTGGGCCGACGGCACGATGGACGCGAAGGAGCGCGATTCGATCCTCACGCACGCGCGCACGAAGGGTTTCGTGCCGGGATCGACGGAGTACGCGCTCCTGGAGACGTGGCTGGAAAAACGCCCCGAGCCGCGGTTTCTGGCGGCGTGGACCGAGCTCGTGCGTGGACTGTGCGAGCCCTTGAACACGGAACAGATCACGACATTGCGCAACACGTTGATCGAGCGCGCGCGCACGGTCGCGCGGGCGAGTGGCGGCGTATTCGGGATCGGAAAGGTGTCCATCGCCGAGAAGTCGATGATCGAGAAGCTCGAGCGCGTCTTCGATCGCCGGCCCTGAGCGACGCGCAAGCGCACGCAAGGTAGGCTCCCCGGCGCGCAAGAAGGACGCGCTCAGGCGCGCAATTCGACGATCGGCCAGCCGCGTTCCGTCGCGTGCGCACGCAGACGTGCATCGGCGTTGACCGCGACCGGGTTCGCGACGTGCTCCAGCAGCGGCAAGTCGTTGTGCGAGTCGCTGTAGAACCAGCTCTCCCCCACGTCGCTCCACACGAGGCCGCGCGCAGCGAGCCACGCGATCAAGCGCTCGATCTTGCCCGCACGGAAGCAGGGCACGCCGACGACGCGGCCCGTGAACGCTTTGCCGTACCGCTCGGGCTCGGTGGCGATCAGGTTCGGGATGCCGAGCTCGCGCGCGATCGGCGCCGTCAGCCAGGCGTTCGTCGCGGTGATCAGCGCGACCTCGTGACCGCGCGCGACGTGATCGCGCACGAGCTCGCGCGCCGCCGTCGAGATGCGCGGCCGGATACACGACTCGAGCCATTCTTCGCGCCAGTCGAGCAGGTCGACGCGAGCTTCGCGGGCGAGCGGCGCCAGCTGGAACGCCAGGAACGCGTGGATGTCGAGCGTGCCGGCGTGGTACTCGCGGTGGAACTCGCGCACGCGTTCGACATCGAGGACGCCGCGCTCGCCCAAAGCCTCGCTCCAAAGGAGGTCGCTGTCGCCGTCGAGCAGCGTGCGATCAAGGTCGAAGAGCGCGAGGTGGAGACAGGTCAACGTCCCGAGGGTCGCTCAGCGGCGCGCGATCGGCAAGCCCGCCTCGGCCGGTTTCGGGAGGGAAAAAAGAACAGTCGGCGCGTCCAGTTCCGATCGGCGCGCCCCGAATGGAGCCGGGACCACTATCCTCACGGGTATGCCGACGATCGTCCTCTTCCTCAGCTTGGCAGCGGGGCTGCAGCCCGCGCTCTACGCCGATGTCCCGGGTTCCGAGGCTCCGTCCGAGCGCGCGGCACCGGCCGCCGGTCAGGAACACGCGCGACGCTGCGGATTGGGCGCGGCGTTCCACGCGGGCCGCCGCGCGGCGCTCGTCAGTACCCTCAAGAGCGAGTTGCCGACGGGCCTCGTGCTCGTGCGCGGTCTGCCGCCGCAGCGTGAGTACGCGCGGTTCCAGCAGGACAAGACGTTTTGGTACCTCACCGGCGTCGAGAGCCCGGATGCGTCGCTCGTCCTCGACCTCGCGACCGGCGACGAGGTGCTCTACCTGCCGAAGCCGAATGCGATGACGGAGCGTTGGTCGGGCGAGCAGTGGGACTGCGAGGACGCGTGGGTCCGCGACGTCACCGGGTTCCACGACGTGCGGCCGAACTCCGAGCTCGGTGGCCTGCTGAAGGAGCGCGCCGCCGCCGCGAAGGTCGTGTGGATCAGCAAGGAGCCCTGGATCACGCTGGCCGGTTGCAGCGACATGGCCGGGCCCTACGACAGCGCGATCCAGCGGGATCCGCTCGACGGACGTGTCAGCCGCGAGAAGGCGTTGCAGAGTCAGCTCGAGGAGAAGTTCGGCCTGGAAGTGCGCGACTGCGCACCGATGCTGGCCGAGATGCGTCGCGTGAAAACGCCCGAGGAATTGGCTGCGCTGCGTCGTGCGGCGCAGATCGGCGCCGAGGCGATGGAAGAAGCGATCCGCTCGACGCGCGCCGGCCTGACCGAGCGCCACCTCGACGCCGTGATGGGCTTCGTGCATCGGGCGCAGGGCGCCGCGGGTCCGGCCTACCACGGGATCGTCGGATGTGGACCGAACGCGCTCATCCTGCACTACAGCCAAGTCGGTCGCGAACTGCGCGACGGCGAGATGCTGCTGATCGACTATGCGCCCGAGTACGAGCACTACGTGTCGGACATCACGCGCTCGTGGCCGGTCGACGGGAAGTTCACGCCGCGGATGGCCGAGATCTACGACGCGGTGCTGGCATCGCAAGCCGCCGGCATCGCCGAGACGCGCCCGGGCAAGACGATGGCCGATGTCGAGAAGGCCTGCCGCCGCGTGTTGAGCGAGCGCGGGATGCTCAAGCTCTTGCCGCACGGCACCTGCCACTACGTCGGGATGGAGGTTCACGACGTGGGCCAGAACAGCAAGCCCTTCGTGCCCGGCGTCGTGTTCACGATCGAGCCCGGCGTCTACGAAGCCTCGACCGGCATCGGAGTGCGCATCGAGGACGTCGTCGTCGTGACCGAAACCGGCTGCGAAGTGATCAGCGCCGGCGTGACGAAGGACCCGGCCGAGTTGACACGCCTGATCGCCGAAGAGGGGATCCTCGACACGTGGCCGGCCGAGGCTCCGCGCACGCAGGAAGCCGTGACGCGATCGCCGCAGCCGCGTTGAGGACGGAGCCTGGCTCCGTCCGCTGCTCCTTCCTCAATGCGAAGGTCTTTCGCGGTCCTACGGCTCCCGCCGCGCGCGCCCGACAGGGGACCTGCGACGGCGGCGGCGCGCCCGCTCGGGAGCCCGCGGGGCTCCACCCGGCCCAGAACGACACCTTGGACGCTGCTACAGATCCGGGTCCGGCGCACGCGGGCTCTCCTTCGGGAGGGCCCGCGCCCTTTTCCAGGCGACGCGCTCCGCTAGAATCTCGCGCCTCATGGTTTCCCTGAAGGACGTTTTGGATCGGTCGGTCTCCCTCGAGCGGCAGTACGAGCAGCTCAAGGAGAGTCTTTGACTACCCCACCAAGGAACGCCGCTTCCGCGAGATCGAGGAGCTGCAGTCCGCGCCGGAGTTCTGGACCAACGCGGAACGTGCGCAGCGGTTCGTGACGGAGATGAAGGACGTGCGCTCGATCGTCGAGCCGTTCCGCAGCATCGCGACGGCCTACGAAGAGCTCGGGATCCTGGCCGACATGGCCAAGGATGCGGGTGAGTCCGCCGTGATCGCGGACGCCGAGACCGCGCTCGCGACGATCGAGAAGGCGGTCCACGACCTCGACTTCCGCGTGATGCTCGGCGGCCCGAACGATCACTGCGGCGCCTTCGTGCAATTCACGCCCGGCGCGGGTGGCGTCGACGCCGGCGACTGGGCCGGGATGCTCGTGCGCATGTACGTCCGTTGGGCCGAGCAGAAGGGCTACAAGGTCAACGAGGTCGAGCGCGTCGACGAAGACGCCGGCGGCATCAAGTCGGCGACGCTCGAGATCGAAGGCGACTACGCGTTCGGCCGTTTGAAGGCCGAAACCGGCGTGCATCGACTGGTGCGCATCAGTCCGTTCGACGCGCAAGCGCGGCGCCAAACCGCGTTCGCCAGCGTGGACGTGACGCCGCTGCTCGACGACTCGATCGTGATCGACATCAACGAGAGGGACATCGAGATCGAGACGATGCGATCGGGCGGCGCCGGCGGCCAGAACGTGAACAAGGTCGAGACAGCGGTGCGCTTGCGCCACATCCCGAGCGGCATCGTCATCCGCAGTCAGAGTCAGCGCAGCCAGCTCAAGAACAAGGAGATGGCGTACAAGCTGCTCAAGGCGAAGCTGATCCAGCGCGAGGAGCTGAAGCGCGAGATGGAGCTGAAGGGTCTGTACGGCGAGAAGAACGAGATCTCGTTCGGCAGC
>JBBQCC010000139.1:0-11105 GCA_038318285.1 Planctomycetota bacterium
CGCCTCGGCGATGTCAGCGGCATCCCGCTGCTGATCGCCGGCCTCGACATCCACGACGACCTCGTGCGCGAGAGCTATTTCGAGACGCTGTTCGCCCTCACTGGCAAGCACTTCTGCTACGAGGCGGAAGGTCCGCGCGACGAGCGCCTCGTCGCGATCGCGCGCTACCAGGAGTGGTGGGCGAGGACCGGCGGTCCGGACGCGCTGCAGGAGCGTTTGCACGTCGATCCCAAGATCGCGGCGGAGGTGAAGAAGATCACCGAGGTCATCGGTGGAACGGACGGCACGGTGGCGCCGGGCAACGACCCGGAGATCCGCGCAAGGCTGCTCGACATCGGCTCGCAGGCCGTGCCCGCGCTGGCGATGATCGGCCTGAAGTACCCGCCGGGCTTCTCGGCCAAGCGCGCGCAGATCTGCGAGGTGCTGGGCGAATTGCGCCACCCCGCGGCGGTGCCGGCACTGATCAGCGCGTTGCGCGACCCGGTGGTCGCCGTGGCGGCCTGGGCGAACCAGGCGTTGGGCAAGATCGGCGACAAGGCCGCGCTGCCGGCCGTGCAACGCTACGAATCGCGCCTGCACACGCTGGCGAAGTCAGGCCGCTGGCCCGCGAGCGCTGGGTCGTCCGACGCACTGCTCGCCCAGGCGGCGGCGACGCGTTTCACACTCGGGGACGATCGCGCCGAGAACGAGCTCGTCGCGTTCCTCCTCTCCGAGGACCAGGGCGTGCGCGAGTTGGCCTTGCAACCACTGCGCGACCGCTACGGTCTCGAGATCGAGTTCGACGTCGGCGCGTCGCGCGCCGACCGCAGCCAGGCGGTGGCCGCCTGGCAGTCGCGCAAGCGCTGATCCGGCGTCCGGTCTGCAAGCGTGGACTGGCACACGGGCTCTCGTGTCGCGATGCGGCGCGAGAGCCCGTGCGCGTTCACGGCGCATGTGATTTCAGTCGCCCTTGCCCGAACGCGGGTGAGCGCGCTCGTACACCTCGCGCAGGCGCTCGATGGACACGTGCGTGTAGATCTGCGTCGTCGTGAGGTGCGCGTGGCCCAACAAGCCCTGCACGGAACGCAGGTCGGCGCCGCGATCCAGCAGATGCGTCGCGAAGCTGTGCCGCAGCGTGTGCGGTGTCGCCGGGCGGTGGATGCCGGCGCGCAAGACCGCGCGGCCGACGATGCGCTGCAAGGTGCGCGTGGTCAGGCGTCGTCCCGTCGGACCGAGGAACACCGCGTGCACGGAGGCGGTGCCTTGCGCGCGTGGACGCTCGGGATCCGCCAGGTAGACCCGGATCGCACGCACTGCGTGGCTCCCGAGCGCGGCGAGGCGTTCCTTGCGGCCCTTGCCGCGCACGCGCGCGACACCGCGCGCGAGGTCCATGTCGCCGATGTCGAGGCCGACGGTCTCGGATGCGCGCGTGCCGGCCGAATACAGCAGCTCGATGAGCGCCCGGTCGCGGCGTCCGACATGCGTGGATTCGTCGATCGAGCCGAGCAGAGCTTCCACCTCCGTCAGCGCCAAGGCGCCGGGCAGGTCCCGCGCGGTGCGCCTCTGACGCAGACCGGCGGCGGGGGAGACGTCGATGGCGCCGATCTTCAAGAGGTGCTTCAGGAACGAGCGCACGCCGGAGAGGCGGCGCTGGATCGACGCGCGCGCTAGCTCTTGTTCGGACATGTCGGCCAGCCACGCGCGCAGGAGGCGCGGCGTGACCTCGCGCGGTGTCGACGCACCGTAACGATCGCAAGCGGCGAGGAAGCTGTCGATGTCGCCGCGGTACGCGCGTAGCGTGTGCTCGGAAGCGCCGCGTGCTGCGGCCAGCTCGACGAGGAAGCGATCCGCCGCGGTCGCGAGCGCCGTCGCGGACGATGCGTCGACACGCGCCTCCGCGCTGGCCGATCTGGGCCTCGCCGTGTCCGCGTGCTCTGCGCCGCGCACGGACCGCCGCGCGCTCATCGCTTCCAGTACGCCAGCCGCTCGTGCGACTTCAGGCGGTAGGTCACGCCCTGCGGACCCTCGTAGCTCACCAGCGCGTGCAGCCACGGCGCCGATCCATCGGCGGCAAACCAATAACGCGCTTCGACCGTGCCGTCCGGCGTCCGGAGATCCAGTTCGTGCGCGCGCACCCGGCCCACCGGCAGGTCGAGTTCGCTCGTGCCGACGAAGTGCACGGTGCGCGATTGCGCCTCGAAGGACGCGGCGTGTGTGTCTTTCTGGGCCGGCAACACGGACAGCGTGCGGTCCTCGGTCCGCTCGAAGTCGTAGTCGCGCAGGATGAGCGTCAGCGCGTCGAAGAACGTCGTGTCGCCGCGCAATTCGCCCGATCGGCGCCCCCCGCCGGGGAAGTACGTCGACTCCGACCAACGCAACTTCCCCCCGTCGCGCCAGACTTCCTTGAAGCTCGCACCGCAGTCCTCCTGCGTGGCGGCGGTCAAGTGGAACGCAGCCAGGTCGTCCGTCCGCGTGTACGTCATCGTCGAGAAGTCGTAGTCGTAGTTCTCCGTGGGCACGCGCTCGGACCAGTGGTGCTTGAAGACCTCGACGGCATCCTGCTCATCGGCTTTCCCCTCGGCCTTCACCCCGCGCTCGGGATCCGCGCGCTCCTTGTTCGTGTACGCGGTCGCTTCGTAGCGGCGCTCGATGCCGTAGATCGTGCGCGTCGCTTCGTAGACGCACTTCTCTGCGAGACCGTCGTACCAGACGCGATCGTTGCGCCACGTCTCGGCGGTCACGGCCGGGGTTGCGGCGGTGGGGACGAGCGCGAGGAGCGTGAGGAACATGGACGCAGTCTAGCGCGCGGGCTTGTCTGCGTCCGAGCTCAACGACCTGTGTCCTCCGGATTGCGCCAACCCGCCGGTCGCGGCAACGACGGTTCGCACAGTGCCAGCATCGTCATCGCCGTACCGAACGACTCGCTGCGCGGGAACACGCGGTCGTTCCAGCCGCCGTCCTCCTCGCGGACCTGCCACAGCAGCGTGCGCAGCTTCGCGCGCCAGCCCTCGCGTTCGGCTTCGGGCAGGAACTCGATCGCCTGGGCGACGTAGCGGTGCGCGTAGAAGAAGTAGTAGGGCGCGATCATGTACGGCGGGATGTGCGTGCCCGTCTGCTTGCGCCGCGCCTCGAGCCACTTCCAATGCTCGAAGAAGTTCGCGACCGCGCCGCGGATGTGTTCGATGCTGCCGCGTTCGGCCAAGTACAGCGTCACCTCGCACGCGGCCATGCGACCGATGGCGCCGGGCACGTCCTCGAAGCCCTTACCGGTCTGCGTCGCCTTGTCGGAACCGTACTGGAACGCGCCGGTGTCCATCCGCGCGTCCTCGAGCGTCCGCAGCGCGCGCTCGACGACCTTGGCGTCGACGCTTTCGCCCTGCTGGCGCGCCTCGAACAAGAACTGCAGCGTGGGCGCAGTCATGAACGTCGACGCGTCCGATGCGTCGCCCTGCGGGCGCGAATAGTTCCAACCGCCGCGGTCGCCGATCTCGGTCTCGGCGAGCCGCGTGACGAGCATGTCGATCGCGGCCTCGACGTCGTCGTGGCGTGTTTTCGGAACCAAGTTGCCCGAGCGCAGGCGCAGCAGGAATCCGAGTGCGTACGCGTGGCCCCAACCGCGCACGTCGTAGCCCTTCTCGAAGTCGGGCCCCATGAGCGGATCGCGCAGGCCTTCGAGCACGAAGTCGAGTCCGCCCTCGATCGCTGCGCGCGCGTCGGCATCGGGTTCACCGTGCGCCACTTCGATGAGCGCCATCGACGCGATCGACGTGCCGCCGATGCGGTAGCCCATCGGAATCTGGCCACCGACGCGGTACACGCCCTCGTACGGCCATTCCCGCTGCGGGCCCTTCGCGGGCGGGGCCTTCTTCTTGTTCTTGCCCGCGGCGCGGTCCGCAGCCGGGTCGTACGCCTCGCGCGCGTCCAGGAGAAGCACGCCGCCGCGCTTCATCGCACTCTGCACCTCGGCGTCATTCGGCGCGTCATTCGGCGCTTGCGGCGCGTGTTGTTCGACCGATGCGAGCGGGAGCGGAGCCGTCAAGAACGACGCCGAGACGAGGAGGCAGGCGCTGAGCATGTGCGCATGCTGCCACGCTGCGACCCTTCTGCGAAGGGCGCGTGCCGAGCGCGCGCCCGCACGAGCTCGCGTGCGCGCTTCAGCGACCGTTGGTAGGCGTCTTCGCGACGGTGCCCGCAGGCGGGAGCGCGGGCACGTTCGTCTGCGCCGCGCTCAACGCCTCGCGCCAACCGCGCAGCAGCACGACGCGCGAATCGGGGTTGATGCCGAACGTGAAGCCGGCCTTCTCGGCGGCATCCAGGGTCTCCGTCATCGACGCCGCGGCCTTGGCCTGCGTCTCGGCGTACTTGGCAACCTTCTCGGCCAGCGTCTTCGCGTCGGAGCAATCCTTGGCCTGCGCTTCCACGGTCTTCTGGAGCTCGGCGACCTTCGTCTCGACGTCCTTGAGGCGCGTTTCGGCGTCGAAGGCGAGGTTCGATTGGTACGCCGCCAGGCCCAGGCAGGCGGTCGCGAAGAGGCCGGTCGTCGTGGTGCTCATGAGGCGATCCATCGGCAGAGAAGGGTTCGGGCTTGAACGGTTGCTATCTTCGCGCCCTGCATGAGCCGCCCCGGAGATCCCCAGAAGCCCCGCTCCCCGCTCCTGTTCATCTTCCTGACGGTCTTCATCGACCTCCTGGGGTTCGGGATCGTGATCCCGCTCCTGCCGGTGTACTCGGAGATGTACCGGGCCGGGCCCGAGATGATCGGGCTGCTCATGGCGAGCTTCTCGGCCATGCAGTTCGTCTTCGCGCCCTTCTGGGGACGTCTGTCGGACAAGATCGGTCGCAAGCCGGTGCTCGTGGGCGGGCTGCTGGGCACCGCCGGCGCGTACGTGCTCTTCGCACTGTCGGGATCGCTCGGGATGCTGTTCGCGGCGCGTCTCCTCGCGGGCTTCTTCGGCGCGAACGTCTCGACGGCGCAGGCGTTCATCGCCGACGTCACGACGCCCGAGAACCGCGCGAAGGGGATGGGCCTCATCGGCGCGGCGTTCGGACTGGGCTTCTGCTTCGGGCCTCTCTTGGGCGGCGAGCTGTCACGAATTTCCCCGGCGGTGCCCGGCTGGTTCGCCGCCGGACTTTCCCTCAGCGCGGCCACGTTCGGCTGGATCACGCTGCGCGAGCCGGTGCGAACCCGCGGCGCCGTGACGCGCGTCTTCGGGCTCGGACAGATCCGTCACGCCGTTGCGGATCCACGCCTCGGAACCCTGTTCCTCCTGGGCTTCCTGTTCATCGTCGCGTTCGCGAGCTTCGAGTCGATGTTCACGATCTTCGGTCTAGCGCGGTTCCCGAGCATCTTCGGTCTGGAGAACCCCGTCGACGTCGCCAGCATGGAGGAGATCCTGCGCGCCGCACCGATCACTGGCCGCTACCTGGCCGGCATCGGCATCCTGTCGGCGATCATCCAGGGCGGGCTCATTCGCCGACTCGTGCCGCGGTACGGCGAGACGAAGCTCGCGATCGTGGGTCCGGCCGTGCTCGGAATCGGTCTCCTCGGGCTCGCACTGGCGCCGAGCTGGGGCTGGGTGGTCGCGGCGTGCCTCGTCCTGCCGGTCGGATTCGGACTGAACAATCCCTCGCTGTTCTCGCTGATCTCGCGCGCGTCGCCGGTGGAGGAGCAGGGCTCGTACCTGGGGCTCAACCAATCCGTGTCGAGCCTCGGTCGGATGGTCGGTCCCCTGACCGCCGGATTCGCCTTCGGTCACTTCGGGCCGGAGAGTCCGTTCGTGTTCGGGGCGGTGCTGCTGGCGTGCTCGACGTTCGTCGCATTGCGCTACCACAAGCGGTACGGGGCGAGCTTCCCGCGCGGCGCGAAGGCTCCCGTTCCGGCGTGAGCGTGATGCGCTTCCAGCCGCGCGTCTTCGATCTCGAGACCGCGGCGAGCTTCGCGGAACTGTTCGCTCGCCTCGCGTCGCGTCGCGGTTCCATTGCGCTGGACAGTGCCGGCGGTTCGCCGCGCCGGTTCAGCGTCCTCGCGTTCGATCCGCTGCGCGGCGTGCGCCTGCCCGATTCCATCGCTGGTCTGCGCGCCGTGTGGTCCGCACTCGCGCAGGTCCCGGGCGACGATGTTCCCGGCCCCTTCCACGGTGGATTCCTGGGCGCGCTCGCGTACGACCTCGGCGTCGCCGGGGAACGCGTCGTGCGCGTCGCACGCGAGCCGTGGGGGACACCGCGCGTCGTCGGTGGTCTCTACACCGACTTCGTCGTCGTGGACGAGGCGCGCGCGCGCGCCTGGCTCGTGTTGGGCGAAGATCCCGGTGACGGGCGGCCCGACGTCGCGACGCGCCGGGCTGAGATCGAGCGCATTCTGGGCGCCGAAGCGCCCACGCTGGAACCCGTGCGCGCGACTGGAGACAGCGTGTTCGCGACGCCCTCCGGACAATACCGCGCGCGCATCGGCGAACTGCGCGAGCGCATCGCCGCCGGCGATCTGTACCAAGCGAACCTCGCGCACCGCATCGAGCGCGCCGTGTGCGGCGATCCGCGTGCGCTCTACTTGCGCTTGCGTCGCGTGAACCCGGCGCCGTACATGGCTTGGCTCACATGGGATGGCGCGAACAGCGCCGGCGGCGTCGCCGATTCGAGTGGCGCGTTGCTGTCCGCCTCGCCCGAACTCTTGCTCGAGTTCGACGGATCGGTCGCGCGTACGCGGCCGATCAAGGGCACGGCGCCGCGCGGCACGGATGCGGAATCGGATGCCCGACTCGCGACCGAGCTCTTGGCCAGCGCAAAGGACGCGGCCGAGCTGGCGATGATCGTCGATCTCGAGCGCAACGATCTGGGTGCTTGCGCGGTCCCCGGCGGCGTGCGCGTCGAGGCGTTCCCGAAGCTCGAGACGTACGCCAGCGTGCACCATCTCACGGCCGACGTGACGGCGCGGGTTCGCAGCGGCGTGGACGCGTTCGACCTGCTGGCGAAGCTGTTTCCGGGCGGTTCGATCACCGGCGCACCGAAGCTCGCAGCGATGGACGCGATCGCCGAATTGGAAGGCGTGGGACGCGGGTTCTTCACCGGATCGTTGGGCTTCGTCGACACGCGCGGTCACGCCGCCTGGAACATCCTGATCCGCACGTTCGTGTGGCGCCCGCGTGAGAACGGAGCGGGCGAGTTGTGCTTCCACGTCGGCAGCGGCATCACGTGGAGTTCGGACGCGGAGTTGGAGGAGCGCGAGACGGCGCACAAGGCGGCGGGCTTGCTGCGCGCGCTGGACGGGGACGCGGTGTGACGACGATCGTCGGGCCGATCCACGTCGACGGCAAGACCCGCGAAGGTGTGCCGCCGCACTTCGACCCGGACGTGGACTTCGGCGTGTTCGACACGCTGCTCTGCGAGGACGGTGTGCGTTGGTTCGAGGATCGACACCTCGCTCGTCTGCGCCACGCTTGCGCACACTTCGGCATTCGGGCCTTCGCATGCTGGGACGTGGCGTCCGAGCTGGCTTCCTTCACCTCGGTCTTGATGCCGAGGCCGCACCTCGTGCGCGTGCTCGCCCTGCGACCGCGAGCGTCGGGTCCGCAACTCGTGATCACGATCCGCCCGCCGCGCGACGTTCCCGTTGCTGGCGTCGAACTGCTGCTCACACATGCCGCCGAAGATCCGCACGCGAATTGGAAGACCACGCGCCGCGCTGATCGCGATGCGGACGCCGCGCGGGCCGAAGACGCGGGCTGTTTCGACGCGCTGCGCGTGGGGGACAAGGGTCGCGTCGTCGAGGCCTCGCGGGGGAATGTCTTCGCCGTGATCGACGGCCGGATCTACACGCCGCCGCTCGCCGACGGAGCACTGCCGGGCATCGTGCGCGGCCTGCTGCTCGAGTCGTTGCCGGGCGTGATCGAGGCGCGGATCACGCTCGACGACCTGCGGCGTGCGAGCGAGGTCTGGCTCACCGGCTCCGGCGTGCGTATCGCGGGTGTACGGTCCCTGCGCGGTCGGGTGGCCGAACGGGCGGGAGTCCTGGCGGGCCCGAATGGGCCGCACACGCGCGCTGCGCAGGCCGCGCTGGCGCAGCGCGAGGCGGAATTCCTGGCCATTCGCGCGCGGGACGACCGACCTCGACCCCCGCCGCATTGAGGTTCGCGCTCGGGGCACGAAGATCCCAGGAAGGAATGCGGCGCCCGGCGGTCCGACTCGGTCGGTCCGACGGCTCTGCGCTCTTGCGAGCCGTCCCCGACCTTGCGGTAATGGCTCGCGTTCCACCGAATCCCGACTCGAAGGCCGCGATGAACCACCGAATCCTCCTCCCGCTGCTCGTCCTCACCGCCGTTCCCGGCATTGCGTTCCCCAGCAGCGCGTTCCCCGGCAGCGCGTTCCCCAGCAGCGCGTTCTGCGCGACGGGCGCACTGCCGAACTCCTCGTTCCGATCCAGCTCCGCGTTGGCGGACGACGTGCCGGACAAGCGGCCCGAGGTCGAGACGCTCTGCGACGAGATGAAGGCTCACGTCGGCAAGGGCGGCAGCGAGGACCAGGACGCCGTCGCCGTCGTGGACAAATTGCTTCAGGAGTACAAGGACTCGGGACCGAAGGACCGCGCCTCGATCGTGAACGCGCTGTCGAAGAACTTCGAGGCCAAGCGGCGCGAGAATTCCGAGGGAGTCCGCGACAGCCGCATCTTCCGCGCATCGGCCGCCGCGCTGGGCCAGATGGGTCCGGACGCCACGAAGACGCTCACGAAGTGGATCGGTCACAAGGACCACCGGAAGGACCTGCCGCTCCAGAGCGACTTGATCCACGCGCTGGGCAAAACGAAGGACAAGGCCGCGGTGCCGGCGCTCGTTGCACTGCTGGAGAACAAGGACGCGCCGCTGGTCGGCGCGGCCGCCGACGCGCTGGGCGAGTTCTCGGAAGCCGACGTCGACCTGCGCAAGAAGGGCTTCGAGGGAATGCTCAAGGTCCTCATGTCCGCGAAGGGTTCGAAGGACTCGAACTTGAACGACACGATCGCGAAGGATCGCTACGACACGATCGCGAGCCCGATCATCACGGCCCTGACGCGGCTCTCGGGTCACGACGAGCGCGACCCGGACGAATGGCAGCGCTGGTGGAACAAGAACAAGGCCAAGAACTGGGACGACGACAAGTGAGCCGAACGGGGTCCGCAACGTGGGTCGCGATGCTCGCGTTGCCGGCCCTCGCGGTCGGTGCTCGCTTTTGGATCGAGCACCGTTCCGCACACCGCATGGCGGTCCCGGAACACGACGAAGCGGCCGCGCAGGCCGGCGCGACGTGGTGGACGGCGGCGGGTGAGGTCGATGGCGTCGGGTTCGTCTCGGCGCGGTTGACCGCGCTGCACGCCGACGCCGGGCGGCAGGCGTTCGAAGCGCGCGAGCTGCGCGCCCACGGGATCGGTGACGCCGCCGGGCAGGTTGCGGACGAGCAACCGTTCTGGCTCGAGATCGAGGTGCGGCCTGGCGCGGGCGTCGCCACGGGCCTCGATCTGCGCAGCACTCGCGTGCTCGATCTGCGCAGCACTCGCGTGCTCGATGCGCGCGGCGTCGCGTTGAGCGTGCCGACGCGCGCGAACTCCGCCCGCGCCGACGACGCCGCCGAAGCCGCCGCCGACCCCTACGCGACGCTGCTCGAAGCACCGCGAGCGATCGCGGCCGGACAGCGGACCTCGCTCGTGCTCGTGGGCCGCATCCCCGGCGACGATGCACGCATCGTGTGCGGGAACGGGCTCGAGCTTGCGCTGACGCGCAGGTTGGACGCGACCGAAACCCCCGACCAACCGATCGCGCGCATCGATCGGCGCAACCCGGCTGCGTCGACCGAGCCGAGCGCGAGCGAAGCACCGGAGACGGGCCGATGACGCCGGCGAGCGCGCGTTCCCCGGGTCGTCGCTGGGGCTGGGCCCTGGCGGCCCTGGCGATCCTGCCCGTCGCCGTGCTCGTGGCCGGCGCGCAGGATCCCGCGCTCCCGACCGCGGCCGGACCCGCGGCCGAACTCCCGATTGTCCCGGCCGCGAACGCCGCCGTGCAGTCAGCGCCCGTCGAGGACGTGCACGCCGAATGCGAGCTCCGCATCGCGCGCTTGACCGCGGAGCTGAGGTACGAGCGCGAGCTGCGCTTCGATCGCGAGCGCGAGTGGTTGCGCTACACGCAGCGCATGGCGCGGCTGATGGAACTCGCCGGCGCGCCGAAGTTCCAACCGGACGTGCCGGCGGACGAACGCGAAGCGCGCGCGCTCGAGATCGATCCGGAACGCTCGCGGCCGGTCGCAGCGGACGCCGACGAGGCCGAGGCCGCATCGAGTGCAGCGACGGGGACGTCGAGCTCCACGACGTCCGCATCGGCCTCATCGAGCGTCGGCGCGAGCACAGCGCCCGCGCCCGACCCCTCGATCGCGCGACTGCAGCGCGTCGCACGCCTCGCGCGCGAGGAACGCAGTCGCGCGGTGTTCGTCGCGCTGCGCTCGCTGTTCACGATCGAGCAGGTGAGCGGCCTCGACCTGCTCGAGGCCGGCTCGGTCGCGAACGGCGCGACGGGCCCCGTCGTGTTGCGCGTGATCGACGAGCGTGGACGCCCGCTGGGCTCGCTGTATGCCGAGCGATTGCGCCTCGAAGGCAGCCACGCCGCGCGCACGCTGTCGCTCGTCCTCGAACACGGGTGGGAACGCCGCGCGGGCGCGAAGTTTCCGTTCGAAGGCGGTTCTGTCGACGCCGAGGGTCGCGGCGGCATGCGTCGCATCGAGCTGGCGCACGTCGATCCGACGCCGTGGTTCGAGGCCTTGCCCGAGCTGTTCCGCGAGGACCAGCGCGAGGCGGTCACGCAGGGCGATCCGAACCAGCTCAACGCGCTGCGCTTCGAGCTGAACAAGAGGCTGCGCGCGGATGCATCCGGATCCGTGTACCGGCTGGAGAGCTTGAGCGCCGTGCAAGGCGTCGTGCTGCGCGAGGTCCACGTCGCCGTGCTGACGCCCGACCTGGCGCTCGAGCGCGAGCTGTTCGCCGACCACATGTCGATCCTGCGCACCGAGAAGGGGCTCGAGATCGTGCTCGAAGGCGGCTCGCAACAGCGCGGGAACGAGAAGGTGCCCTTCCTCGACGGCCGCTACCGGATCTTCCTGCCGCGCGCCGACGC
>JBBQCC010000140.1:0-11077 GCA_038318285.1 Planctomycetota bacterium
CGGCGTCGTGCTGGACCTGGGCCGCAGCTTCGCACGCGCGCTGGGTGCGCGCAGCGCACTGCCGAGCGACCATCTGCCGTCGCCCCTTTCCGACTCGTCCTTCGTCCGGTTCTACGTGGACGTGGCGACCGGCGTCAGCAACGCGACGTTCGAGCACGGATGGAAGTCGGCCTGGGTACCCGCGCTGTGGGCCTCGACCGCGCTCGTCTTGGCATTCGTGATCCTGCGGCGGCGCGACGTACCCTGATGCCCGACTCGATGCTCCATCCCCGTCTCCTACTCTGGACCGCGCTCGTACTGTGCGGCTCTCTCTCGGCTTGTTCGATCGGCAAGCGCGACCTGCCGCTCGAGCCGCCGCCGCTCGCCGACTTGGAAGAGCCGCTCGAGCTGCGCGACGAACCGCGTGACGAGCCAGCGCGCCTCGCGCTGGCCAGCGGCAGCTTCACGGGCCTCACCCTGGGGACGGCGGGGGACTCGCTCGACGCGTTGTCGTCGGAGGACGGAGGCCTCGCCGTGCGCGAGGTCGTCCTGAACTCGCCCGCGGACTTCGCCGGTGTCGAGGTCGGCGATCTGGTCGTCGAGGTTCGCGCCGGGGGTGCGACCAGCACGCCGCGCTGGCCAAGTGAGTGGCGCGCGATCGAACTCGCCGCACCGGTCGGCGGGACGATCGCGCTCGTCCTCGATCGCGCGGGCGTCGAGCGCGACGCGCAGTTGACCACCGCCGCGCGCGCGCACCCGGCCGACCGCGCGCCGGTGGAGCGCTTTCGCGAGGAAGCGCGCGTCGGCGTCGTTCTGCGCACGGCGACCGAAGTCGAGGCACGGGCCGCCGACCTCGGGCCGGGCGGGGGCGCGGTCGTCGTCGGGCTCTCGCGCGCGAGCCCCTGGCGCGCAGCGGGCATCCGTTTCGGCGATCTCGTGCGGTCCGTGAACGGTGTGCCGGTCGCGCACCCGGCCGCAGTCGTCGAGGCGATCCGCGCGGTGCCCGAGGACGGTGAGCTCACGCTCGAAATCACGCGCGAAGGGGCACGGACGACGGTGTTGGCCGGCGTTTCCAAACGCGACAGCGAAGTGCGCGAGATCGACATCCCGCTGATCTTCTCGTACGAGTTCGACCGTGGGCGCGCGGAGACGTCGATGCTGTTCGGCCTCTACTTGCGCGAGAGCACGCCGGCTGCGTGGCGCGTGCGCTTCCTGTGGTTCCTCGAGTTCGCCGGCGGCGACGCGGACCGCCTCGAGGAGGAGCCCTCCACGTCGCACGCTCCGGGCGAAGCGCGATGATCGGACTCGTCTTCAGCGCGCTCGCGCTCCAAGCCGGCGGACCGCCTCTCGCGCGCACATCCTCGATTCCGGTCGCGACCGGTTCGCGCATCGAGGAGATCCTCTCGCTGGATCTCTCCGGCGACGACGTGGCCGACCTGTGCGTCGCGACGCGCTCGACGGCTGGCGCCACGGAGGGCCGTGCTCGGCTCGCGATCCACGTGCGACGTGCGAGCGGCCCGGCGTTCTCCGCGACGCCCGATGCGGCGCTCGACCTGCCCCTCGACGTCGTCGCGTTCGCCGCCTGCGACGTATTCCCCGATGCGGGTCGCGAGATCCTCCTTTTCAATGCGGGCGGCGCCTTCGCCTGGCGCTGGCGCGAAACGGTCGAGTCGAAGCGCGTCGTGCGCCTCTTCGACGTCGACCTTCTGTGGCAGCTGTCTGCCGGCGGCACGCTCTTCCACCTGCAGGACGGCGTCGTCGACTTCGACGGTGACGGACGCGAGGACCTGTGCATCCCCGAACCGGACGGCGCGCGTGTCCTGTTCCAACGCGCCGCCGGTGCCGAGACCCGCTTCGGCCCGCCGACGCGCATCGAGGTGCCGACGGAAGCCTTCGAGGGGCGCGGTGCGTCGAGTCGCGCAGTGACGCTGCGCTCGCCGAACGGCCGCCGGCGGTTGTCGATCGACCTCGGCGAGGGCTTCGACCTGCGTGACGGCAACGGGCCGACGGGACCGTACCTCGCGATCGACGAGAGCGCGCCGCCCGCGCAGCTCGTCGACTGGGACGGCGACGGCGACTTGGACCTCTTCGCGCTGTCGGACGCGACGCTGCACGTGTACCTGCAAGATCCGCGCGGCACGTTCGATCCTGCGCGCGCGCTGCATCTGCCTTCGCCCGTTCCGCGCGACCGTTCGCGCGAACTCGACGTGTCGTTCCAGGTGCGTACGCTCGACCTCGATCGGGACCGACGCTCAGATGTCGTGTTCTTCGCGCAGGACCAGCGCGCGGACTCGGCGCGCACGCAGGTTCTCGTGTACCGGCACGACAAGGCGCCGACGGACGAACTTCCGCTCTTCGGGAAGGACGGTCGCCCGGCACAACTGCTCGTGCTCGACGGCTTCGCACGGCCGATCGCGATCGAGGACGTGGACGGCGACGGATTGCCGGATCTCGTGGCCGCTGCCTTGCGTCCCAACTTGATCGACGCGCTGCGCGCAGCTGCCAGCGAGCGGGTCGAGACCGAGATGTACGTGTTCCTGAACCGCGGCGCGCAGGGCTTCTCGAAACGCCCCGATCTCACGCATGTCCTCTCGCTGCAGGCGACGCTGGGCGGTGGGGGGAAGTCGAACCCGTTCCTCGTGGACTTCGCCGGCGACGTGACCGGCGACGGCGTGCGCGACCTCTTCGTGCGCACCGACCGCGACCGCCTCCGCGTCCACATGGTCCGCCGTGGTCGCGACGGTTCGTTGAGCGTCGTCGACAAATCGCTGTGGGAACTCGCGATCGACCCCGACTCGCGCCTCGTGATGCCGGGCGTCCTTTCCGATCGCACGCCCGACGTCTTCGTCCTCGAACCGGGAGCCGTGACGTGCGCCAGCTTTCGCTGATCTGCGCGATCCTCGCGACGCAGGCGGGTGCAGTCTCGCCGGATGGCGGGCCGACCCTGCGCGTCAGCGCGTCGATCGAGCCGACGTTCGCGCTGGCCGACCACCGCGCACTCGACCTCGACGGCGCAGCCGGCGCCGAGATCGTCGCGATCGGAATGGCCGGCGAAGTGCGCACGTACCACGTCGCGGGGGACACGGTGAAGCCGCCGCTGGGTGCGCTGACGCTCGCGGATCCGCGTCACACGGTGTTCGCGTTCGCGCCGCTCTCGGGCGCGGGCCGCGCAGACTTGTTCGTGGCCTCGCCGCGCGGGGTCGAGGTGTTCCGCGCCGGTGCCGACGGCGCGTTCGCCGCGGAGCCCGTCGTCGTCGCGCCGCGCGCGCGGCAGCGACTGCGCACGGGACGCCCGCTCGCTGCGCCTCTCGCGCTGGACGTGGACGGCGACGGCAAGACGGATGCCGTCGTGCCGAACAGCGACGCGCTCGAGATCTGGTTGCAGCGCGCTGCGACCGGCGAAGGGCCGGAGATTGCTTTCACGAAGTCCGCGTCCGTGAACGTTCCCGTGTCGATCGTGCGCTCGACCGGCGGAATCGCGCTGTCGGACAGGCTGAGCGCGGCGATCACGATCCCGAACCTGCGTCGCGTGGATGTCAACGGCGACGGGCGCCTCGACATCGTCGTCGAAAACGATCAGACGCGCGCGTTCCACTTGGTGCGCGCCGACGGATCGATCCCGACCGATCCCGATTCCGTGCTCGACCTTTCCATCTTCCGCGACACGACCGCCGAAGCGTCGGTCGCGCCCGGGCGCACGTTGGCCGGAATCGATCGCGCGCTGCACGAGATGCGGGACCTCGACGGCGACGGCATCCCCGACCACGTCATCGCGCACCGTCGCAAAGTGTGGGTCTTCCACGGCGGGAAGGACGCGCCGCAATTCCAGACGCCGACGAGCGTGCTCAAGACGGCCGACGACGTGACGGCGCTGCTGCTCCTGGATCTCGACGCGGACGGGCGCGCGGACCTCGTGCTGCTGCGCGTGCAGGTGCCGACCGTTGCGACGCTGCTGCGCGGGCTCGTCGGCGAATGGGAGATCGAGGTCGACGCCGTCGGCTACCGCGCGGGCGGCGAACGCGATTTCGAACCGACGCCGGCCTGGCGCAGCACGCTGTCGTTCCGTGTGCCGGCGATCCTCTCGATCCTGAAGGACCCCGAGGCGATCGTGCGGCGCTTCGAAGACGTCGGCGACAAGCTGCGCGCCTCGGCCGAGGGAGACGTGGACGGAGACGGGCGTGCCGACGCGATCGTGGTGTCGGAGGACGGCGAGCGCGTCGAGGTGTGGCTCGCCGACGATTCCGCGGCGCCCGTGCGCGCCGAAACCGCGGCGGAGATCTTGCGCCGGACTCTGTTTTCCGAGAAGGAGTCCACGTGGGACCTCGATCGGCTGGTCAGCTGGTTCGCCGGCGTCGCCGAACAGCGCGTGCGCGCCTTGACGGGCGGCCGACCGGCGAGCGGCGGAATCGTGCTGCGCGACGCGTCGCTGTGGCGGCTCACCGGCATCGAGGCCGTGGACCTGGACGGCGACGCGCGCGTCGAAGTGCTCGCACGCTACGACGCTCCCGACGGTTCGAGGAGCGCGATCGATGTCTTGCGCTGGCGCTGAGGCGATGCGCGGCCCCGCGCATCGTCCGCGGGCTCCGTGACGGTGATCAGCCGCGTGGCTCGACCTTCTGTGCGCGCGGCGTGAAGTGCAGCGCGCGCACGAGGAACGCCCACTCGTCCGCGAGTTCCTCGATCTGCAACGCGGTTGGCTTGCCCGCGCCGTGTCCGCCGCGCGTCTCGATGCGGATCAGGCACGGGTTCGCGCACGACTGCGCGGCCTGCAGCGCCGCCGCGAACTTGAAGCTGTGCGCGGGCACGACGCGGTCGTCGTGCTGGCCCGTGGTGACGAGAGTCGGCGGGTAGCACGCGCCGGGTTTCACGTTGTGCAGCGGCGAGTACGCACGCAGATAGCGGAACGCCTCCGCGTCGTCCGAGCGTCCGTAGTCGCTGGCCCAGGCCCAACCGATCGTGAACCGGTGGTAGCGCAGCATGTCGAGCACACCGACGCCGGGGATCGCGGCTCCGAAGAGATCGGGACGTTGCGTCAGGCACGCGCCGACGAGCAGGCCACCGTTGCTGCGACCGTGGATCGCGAGTTTGGGCGTCGAAGTCCAGCCCTGCGCGACGAGGTGCTCCGCGGCGGCGATGAAGTCGTCGAAGACGTTCTGTTTGAGCTCCTTCGTACCAGCCTCGTGCCATTCGCGCCCGTACTCGGATCCGCCGCGTAGGTTCGCGACCGCGAACGTGCCGCCCAGTTCCATCCAGGCCAAGATTCCGGGCGAGAACGCCGGCTTGATCGCGATGTTGAAACCGCCGTAGCCGTACAGCAGGCAGGGCGTGCCCTTCGACAACGCGACGTCACGTCGGTGCGACACGTACAGCGGAATCTTGGTGCCGTCCTTGCTGGTGTAGAACGAGCGCTCGACCACGTACTCGGCCGGATCGAAGGGCAGCTTCGGCGACCAGAAGCGTTCGGCCTTCCCCGTGCGCGCGTCCCAGCGCCAGATCTCGGTCGGCGTCGCCGTGCTCGTGTACGAGAAGAACGCCTCGTCGACGTCCATATCGCCCGAGAACTGGCCGATCGACCCGAGCGGGGGTGTCGCGATCACGCCCTGGTCCACGCCGTCGAGCGAGTAGACACGCAGTTCGTTGGAGGCATCGACGAGGTACGTGACGACGAGCTTGCCGCCGGCCGCGACAGCGGCTTCCATCGCGTTCGGGCCCTCGGGGACGATCGAAATCAGCTGCGCGGACGCGCCGAGATCGACCGCCACGATGCGGCCGCGCGGCGCGTCCTTGTCCGTGCGGAACCACAGGCGCTGCCCGCGCTTCGCCAGGAACGTGTAGTCGGCGTCGAAGGCGTCGAACAGCTTGACGATCGGCGCCGCGGGATCGGCGAGCGACTTCAGGTGGACGCGCGTCTTCTCCTCGGTGCCCTGCGTCTGCACGATGACGAGCAGTTCGCCGTCGTCCGTGACCTGACCGCCGAAACCCCACTCGGGCTGGTCGGGTCGCGCGTACACGAGGGCGTCGTCCTTCTGCGCCGTGCCGAGGCGGTGGAAGTACAGCGTGTGGTTCGCGAGCGCTTTCGTTCCCGTGGTGTCGTGTTCGGGGTAGGTCGAGTAGTAGAAGCCCGACGCGTCCGGCGCCCACGACAGCCCCGAGAACTTGACCCACTCCAACGCGTCGGGCAACTCGCGCCCGGTCGCGAGCTCCTTCACGCGCACGCTGTTCCAGTCGCTGCCGGCTTCGCTCAACTGGTAGGCGAAGTACCGGCCGTCCTTGGATGTCGCCGTTCCCGACACCGAGATCGTGCCGTCGGCACGCAGCGCGTTCGGATCGAGGATCACGCGGCCATCGACACCTGGCTTCGCGCTGACGAGCAGCACCGCCTGGTTCTGCAGGCCGTCGTTGCGCGACCAGAACCACTGTCCACCCTCGTGGTTCGGCGGCGAGATGCGCGCGTAGTTCCACAGGTCCGACAAGCGCGTCTCGATGGCCTCGCGCTGCGGGACGGCGTCGATGTACGCGCGGGTCAGCGCGTTCTCGGCCTCGATCCAGCGCACGGTCGGCGCGGAGTCGGGATCCTCCAAGCCGCGGTACGGATCGGCGATGCGCGTGCCGTGGTAGTCGTCCACGACGTCACTGGTCTCGGGCTCGGGGTACTGGAGCGCGGCGGCGGGTACGAGGCTCGTGTGCGTCGTCGATTCGTCCATGAGGCCCATGTTTCCCTGCGTATGGCAGGCTGCGGCAGCGGCCGCAACGACGAAGGTGAGCGCAAGGGCCTGCGCGCGTGTGCGGTTCATCACTTGGGTTCGTCGGTGGTGCTCGGGGTTGGCATCGGCTCCAGAGCCGGATGGCGGCGATGGTAGCCCGTGGCCTCCTGCCAGGCCGCGCCCAGGGCGCAAAGGTCCTGTTCGTCGTCGAGTTGGCCCGTGAAGGTGATGCCGGTGGGCAGGCCGCGCGCGTCGAAACCGTCCGGCATCGCCAGCGCCGGATGTCCGGTCAGGTTCGCCACCGCGAGGGCCTCCGAGCCCCACGTCGGGTGGACGAGCACGTCGACGCGCGCCATCACAGCCGCCATCTCGCGCTGGAGGCGTGTGCGCAAGCGCGCTGCGCGCAGGTACTCGATCGCGGGTACGAGCTGCGCCGCACGGAACGTGTTCGGCCAAGCCGGGTCCTCTTGCCACGTCAGCTGGTCGTCCGCTCCGGAGCGCGTCAGGTCGTCGAACGCCGCGGCCGCCTCGCACGTCAGGATCGTCAGCAGGTCGCCGGCGGCCGTGCTGGGCAACTCCACGTCCAGGATCGTGCAGCCCATCGACTGCAGAGTCTCGCGGATCCCCGCCTGCCCCTGCGCCTGATCGAAAGCGCCCTTGGGCACTCCGACGCGCAGCCCCTTCAGGCTGCGTGCGACCCCGGTCCGGAACGGCGCGGCGCGCGCGTCGGGCGCATCGGCCGAGGGGCCCGCGATGACCTCGAACACGAGCGCCGCGTCGAGCGCGGAGCGCGCCAGCGGTCCGACCTTGTCCATGGTCCACGAGAGCGCCATCGCGCCGTCACGGCTGACGCGTCCGAAGGTCGGACGCAATCCCGTCGCGCCGCACACGCGCGCGGGCGAGACGATCGAGCCCAGCGTCTCGGTGCCGAGCGCGAAGGGGACGCACCCGGCGCTGACCGCGCTGGCGGATCCGGCCGAGGAGCCGCTCGAACCACGCTCGGGATCCCAGGGATTGCGCGTGCGACCGCCGAACCACAGGTCGCCGTAAGCGAGCTCGCCCAGTGCGAGCTTCGCGACGAGTACGGCACCCGCGTCCTCCAGTCGACGGATGACTGCGGCGTCCTGGTCGAGTACGCGCTCGCGCCAGATCGAGGAGCCCCACGTCGTCGGCGCACCGCGCGCCGCGAAGAGGTCCTTCGCGCCGAAGGGGATTCCGTGCAGCATCCCGCGCCACTTTCCCTCGGCAATCTCTGCGTCCGCCCGGCGAGCGGCCGCGCGCGCGCGCTCGGGCGTCAGCGAGACGACGCAGTGCAACTGCGGATCGAGGCGCGTGAGGCGCGCCAAGCAGGCCTCCACGAGTTCCAGGGAAGTCACGGCGCGTGCGCGCAGGAGGCTGGCCAGCTCGGGGATCGATGCGTAGGCGAGGTCCTCGATCCGCGCCGGTCTCTCCATCGCCGGCAGGGTCGGAGCCACGAGCTCGAGGCGCGGCGCGCGCGCCGGGAATTGCGCGCCAATCGGTGAGAACGTGAATGCGGGGGGGAGATCGTTGGGCAGGACCTCCGTGCGCAGACGCGCAAAAAGGGAGGCGTTCTCGGCCGCGACCGCGCGCAGTTGGGCGATCTCTGCGTCGCTGAACTCGAGCCCCGCCGCGCGCCCGGCGCTGCGCAGATCCGCGTCGACCGTGCCGGTCGGCGGCTCCTGAGGAAGGAGGGTGAGGCAGGTGAGCACGGCGACGAGGGGGGTGATCATGCGCGGACGCTAACCGCGATCGAGGATCCGCGCGATCGCGCCGCCGGATGGGTGCCGCCCCTGTCTCCGAAGGCCCGCGCCTGCGACACTCCGCGCCGCTTGAGCCGCGATCCGACCCCGCCGCCCCGCGCGCCGATCCTGGAGCGCTTGGCGCTCCACCGCCCCGAGCTGCGCGCGTGGGCGCTGTACGACTGGGCGAACTCGGCGTTCTTCACGGTGATCATCACCGCCGTGTTCCCGATCTTCTTCCTGAATGTCGCGGCGATCGACCTCGCCGACGACGAGCGCCGGCGCGTGTTCGGATGGGCGACGACGGCCAGCCTGTGCGTCGTCGCGATCCTGTCGCCGATCCTGGGTGCTGTCGCGGACTTCGCGCGCCTGAAGAAGCAGCTGTTCGCGGTGTTCCTCGTGATCGGGATCGTGTCGACGGCGGGGCTTTTCTGGGTGGGACCCGGCGATTGGAAACTCGCCTGTTGGCTGTTCGGCTTGGCGAACATCGGCGCGGCGGGCAGCTTCGTTTTCTACGACGCGCTGCTCTCGTCGGTGGCGAAGAGCGACGAGCTCGACCGACTCTCGACGAACGCCTACGCGCTCGGGTACCTCGGCGGCGGCCTGTGCCTGGGTCTGTGTCTGCTGCTGATCACGAAGCCGGACCTGTTCGGCATCGTGATCGCCGAGGGCGCCGGTCCGCTCGAGAAGAGCTTGCCCGCGCGCATCGGATTCCTCGTGGTCGCGGTCTGGTGGGCCGTCTTCTCGATCCCGTTCTTCCGGCAGGTGCGCGAACCGGACCTGCCGTTGGAGCACGACGAGGTGCCGGGCACGAACCCGATCCGCGCGGCGTTCGTGCGCATCTCCGAGACGTTGCGCGACCTCGGTCGCTACAAGCACACGGTCCTCTTCCTGCTGGCCTTCCTGGCCTACAACGACGGCATCGGAACGATCCTGCGGATGGCGACGGTGATCGGCACCGAGCGCAACATCCCCGAGTCGACGATGATGACGAGCATCCTCGTCATCCAGTTCGTCGGCATCCCGTTCTCGGTGCTGTTTGGGAAGCTCGCCGACCGGTTCGGTGCCAAGCGCTCGATCCTCGCCGCGCTGGTCGTCTTCGTGATCGTGTGCGCGCTCGGATATCGCCTCTCGACTCCGGGCGAGTTCGTCGCGATGGCCGGCCTCGTCGGGATGGTGCAGGGCGGCGCGCAGGCGTTGAGCCGTTCCTTGTTCGCGAGCCTCGTCCCCAAGCACAAATCAGGCGAGTTCTTCGGCCTGTTCTCGACACTGGAGAAGTTCTCGGGCGTGCTGGGACCGCTGGTGTTCAGCCTCGCGCCGACGCTGGGATTCGCGATCGTCGCGACGAACGGCTTCTTCATCCTGGGCGGCGTGCTGCTGCTGTTCGTGAACGTGGAAGCCGGCCGCGCGCGGGCGCGCGAAATCGACGCGATCGAGCTGGCTGCTGCGCGCAATGCGTCAGGGGGTACGGGCTGAGGGTCGCTGTGCACGGTCGGGGTGACGTACGCGCTCTGGGTCCGAAGCGCCGTTGGGATTGAACGGGTGGGCCTCGCCGTTCGCTGATCGAAGTTGGAACGCAGCGCTCTACCGTGCGCAATTCAAATCCGACCGCCGGGCGATCGCCCGCTGCACGAGCACAGATGGAGTCTGTGCCAATTCGATTCTGACAGTCGACTCGGGCCTGCTCGATAGCGACAGTTCATTTCAGGCGCTGGCTCAGAGAGCTGCGGCACGGTGCACCCCACCACGACCCCAAGGCACCCGTCAATACGCCTCGCTCCGACGTCGGAGTGCAGCCCTCGCCCGTTCGGCCAAGGATTCGAGATCCCGCACGGCAAAAGCTTCGAGTGGAAAGGGATCCGTCTCGTCGAAATGGGCCTCCTCCGCCTGGGAGAGCTTCGCCCGTCGCAGGTTGCGCTCATCCCATATGCGCATAAAGTCGTCCAGGAGCGGGAAAGTACCCTGTGGAATGCGGTAATAGTTCCTATTCGACGAGAACGTGTGCTCCAAGGGGGAACGCGGGTGACTCCTGTCCGCGGTGGCGGAAGGTTCCGACAACCCCATCTCATCCGCCAGTGGACTGATACACACGATAAGGAAAAACTGAAGCTCTAGTTGGCGCTGCGTCAGATCCGTGCCGGTTCGGACTTCTGCGAGAGCGCGATCGACTTCGTCGAGCCTCATCTTTCGCCATGGTCCCCACGGAGCCATTTCAGGGTCAGGAGGAATTGACGTGGGGGCTTCAGAGGCGGTCGCAGGTTCGGTCTCCGCCGCGCGCGAGGGTTCGGGCTCGAGGGGTGCGATCTCCGTGTACTCGGCGTGTTGCGATGCCGCCTGGAGGGGCTCGGCCGGAACGACGGCCTTTTCCCCCGCGGTGCTGTGGAATGCGATCCAAAGTACTCCGAGGGTCGCGATCACCACAGCTAGGCATAGCGCTGGGCGAACGCTGCCGACTGCCCGATCAGGTGCCGCCGCAACCACAGTCGAGTACCATCGATGCGCCGCCTCCACCTCCTCCAGGGCTCACGAAAGTCACGGAAACGCTATCGTGATGATCGCAGAGCGCTGATAGTTTGCCAGGACGGGAGTAGTTCGACAGCGGGGCGGAGGACCCCACTTCTCCGACATTGACCT
>JBBQCC010000141.1:0-11052 GCA_038318285.1 Planctomycetota bacterium
GCGCTCGCTGCAACGACGCTTCCCGAGGGCAGCCCGCACCTCGCACTACCCCTCGACGCGTACCGCGCGTTCACGGGCCCTGTCGATCCGACCGCGTGGCGCTTCTATGCCGACGTCGAGGGCACGCTGCGCGGACTCGACGCGCTGGACGGTGCGCGCGTGCGCGTCAGCCACGGTTCGTTCCCGCTGCAAGTCGGCCTGGGCGCGAACGGCGCTGACTGCACGCTGGGCGCGTCGATCTCGCTCGCGCTGGAGCTCGTGCGTCAACCGAACACCGGCGATCTACTCGACGTCGGGCAGCCCGACGGCTCGCTCAACCTGGCGCTGCGTCGTGCGTACATCGCGTGCGCGGACGAGTCCTACGTCGATCCGATCTACGGCATCGCCGGCGACAACGCGTTCTGGATTCCCGAGCTGGCGACCGACTTCGTGATCGTCGCCGGCGGCGAGTTCCGCGAGAACGCCGACGGAACGGCCGAGATGCGCGCCGAGATCCAGAGCCCGACGAATCCGAGCCAGCACTGGTACGCGGTCGTCGCGTTCTCCGGTCGCATGGACTCGGGCGATGCGAACTATCCGCCGGACGGCAGCCCGAAGAAGCTGCTCGCGCCCGCGGCTTACGTCGAGAACGGCGGTCCGATCGACGCCGCGACGTGGCACTACTACACGAGCACGGACGGCTTCCTGCACGGCCTCGGCGGCTTGAACGGTGCGGTGATCGGCCTGCAGCGATTCGGCCCGGCGTTCCAGGTCGGGATCGGCGCGAACGGCATCAACCTGCACTACGGTGGCTCGGGTTGGCTGACGTTTCAACTCCTGTCGCAACCGACCACGGGTCCGGCGCTGCCCACCGCGTACTCGGTCGGCGACGTGAACATCGACGTCGAGCGCGGGTGCAAGCGTTGCCCGACGGCGGCACCGAAGGATCCGCTCGTGTACGGCGGCAACGGCGGTCACGCGTTCTGGTTGCCGGGTATCGCCACGGATTTCGTGTTCGAACCGGGCGCGGTGTTCGTCGAGCGCGCAGACGGAACTGCCCAGTTGCGCGGCACCCTGCGCCGCGCCGCGAGCGCGACGAAGCGCTTCGAAACGGTCGTCGAACTCGCCGGCCGTGTCGATCCTGGTCAGCCAGAGTACCCGCCCTCCGGCAGTCCGAAGAAGGAGCTGCTCCCCAGCGCCTACGTCGAGAACGGCGGTTCGATCGACACCGCGGGGTGGCACTACTACACGTCGACCGACGGTGTACTGGTCGGCCTCGACGACTACTCCGGCGCGCGCATCGAGTTCACGCGCATGGGTCCGTCGTTCCAAGTTGGACTGGGCGCCAGCGGCAAGAACTTGGCGTTCGGCGCGTCGGGTTGGCTGAATGCATTGATCGTCGCGCAACCGACGAGCGGCCCGAGCTTCGCGCTGACGAGCCACCCGGACATCAACATCAATGTGTTTGACGAGTGCCCCTGATCGCGGGTCGGAATCGACAGGTTCGGAGCCCGCAGCCGCGGTCGGAGACACGCGTCGCCGACCGCGGCTCTGGTGCGTAGGAGTTACGCGCCGAAGCGCGATCGAACGCTGCTAGCATGGCCGGCGTCTTGCGCTCCTGGCCCCCCAAGCACGCGCGGTTGGCGCTGTTCTTCGCGTTCGCGACGTGCTTCGGCGCGGCGATCGGACTCGCGCTGGCATGGCCCGCGATCCGCCGTGACGACAGCGCGCGTGCCTGGATCCCGGTCGTTGCGACGGCGATCGCGACGGGCGGGTTGGGTCTCGCGGGCGTGTACTTCCACCGCATCCGCGTCCTGCACGAGAAGTTCAAGGAGACCGAGTCCTATCTGGCCGCGATCGAACTCGAGTCGGCGAAGTATCGCGCGCTGCTCGAAGGCGCGGCTGACATGGTGCTCGTGCTCGACGCGACGACCGGCGCGATTCTGGAGAGCAACGCGCGTGCACGTTCCGCGCTCGGCAACGCGGCCACGCTGGCGGAGCGCATGTCGGACGCCGATGCGCGGCTCCTGAACGAAGCGCTCGCGCGGTCCGGGACGAAGACGGAGCCGACGGAATCCCTGCCCGAAGTTCGTGTGCGCGATGCGTCAGGCGCGATGCTCGACTGCGAGGCGCGGCTGGCGGCCGTCGAACTGGCCGACCGCAACGTGGTGCACGTCGCCCTGCGCGACCGAACGCGCGAACGCGAGATGGAGCACGAGTTGGCGGTGCGCGAACGACTTTCGTCGCTCGGCCTGTTGACCGCTGGCGTCGCGCACGAGATCATCAACCCGCTCGAGGGCATCGGCAACCACGTCAAGCTGCTCAGCCGCCCCGACCTGTCGCCCGAGGATCGCGCGCGCCACATCGACATGGTGCGGCACGGTTTCGAACGCATCCGCGACCTCGTGCGCGACCTGCTGCGCTTCGCGCGTCCGGCGTCGGCTCGCGGCCAGATCGACCTGGCGGACGCCATCGAGCGTGCGCGACGTTTGGCGGCATTTTCCGAGAGTTTCCGGGCTATCGAGGTCGTCACGAGCGGGCTGGACAAGCCGTTTTTCGTTCTCGGTGACGCCGGTCGGCTCGAGCAAGTCGTCTTCAACCTGCTGCTCAATGCCGCGAACGCGATGAAGGGCCGCGGGCGCATCTTCGTCAGCGCGCGGCGCGGCACGAGCGGCGCCCGCGACCTGGAGCTCGTGATCGCCGACGAAGGTCCCGGCATCGCACCCGAGCACATGGATCACATCTTCGACCCGTTCTTCACGACCGGCGGCGGGACGGGACTCGGTCTGTCCATCGCCTTCGGCATCCTGCAGGCGCACGGCGGCACGCTGTCCGCGCGCAACCGCGGCGAAGGCGGCGCGGAGTTCACGTTGAGGTTGCCGGACCCCGCCGGTCTGCGCGCAAAGGAGGCCGTTTGAGCACGAAGATCGGAGTCTTGATCGTCGACGACGAGGCGTACGTTCGCGATTCGCTGGCCGAACTCCTGCGCGCGGAGGGTATGCGCGTCGCGACGGCGAACGGCGCGACCGAAGCGCTCGACGTGTTGGCGAAGAAGCGCTTCGACGTGATCGTCACGGACTTGCGCATGCCGTCGGGCGACGGCATCGCGCTGCTCGAGGAGTCGCGCGCCGCCGGGATCGCGATCCCGATTCTCGTCATCACCGGCGTCGGAACGGTGGCCGAAGCCGTCGCTGCGATGAAGGCCGGGGCGTTCGATTTCCTGCAAAAACCTGTCGATCCCGACGAATTGGCGCTGCTGGTGCGCCGCGCGGCCGAGCGACGCGAACTCGAGGCCGAAGTCGCCTCGCTGCGTCGGACCGTTGCACGTCTCGAGACACCGCAGCACGTCGTCGCTGCGTCGCCGGCGATGTCGCGCGTGATGCAACGCGTGCAGCAAGTCGCGGCGACCGACACGACCGTGCTCGTTCGCGGCGAGAGCGGCGTGGGCAAGGAGCTGATCGCCACCGAGATCCACCGGCGCGGCGCTCGCGCGCGCGGCCCGTTCGTCGTGCTCGACGCGGCCTCGATCAACGAGGACTCGTTCGACGGTGTGCTGTTCGGCGTGCGCGGCGGGGACGGCGGACGCATCGCGGAAGCTGAGGGCGGCACGCTGGTCCTCGACAACGTCGGAGCTCTCCCGCCCTCCGTGCAAGCGCGTTTCCTGCGCGTCATCGAGTCGCGCAACTATCAACAGCCCGGATCCGGCCGCGAGCGCGAAGCCGACGTCCGCTGGATCGCGACGACGGCCGAGGACCTGAAGCAGCGCGTCGCACAGAACTCGTTTCGCTCCGACCTCCTGTTCCGCATCGCGGGCTTCCCGATCGACGTTCCGCCGTTGCGCGAGCGCCTCGAGGACGTTCCCGAACTCGGGTCGCTGTTCTTGGCCGCGTCGCGATCGCGCATCGCTGGTACGCGACAAGCCGCCGAGGCGCTGGAGGCTGAGGTCCTCGAGCTGCTGACCTCGTATGCTTGGCCGGGCAACGTGCGCGAGCTCGCGAACGCGCTGGAACGCGCGGCGATCCTGTCCGAAGGGCGTCCGCTCGACACGGAACTCCTGCGCGACGTGCTGGAGATCTCGGTCGCCCCGCGTCCCGCGCTGGCCGGCGCCGAATGGAACCTGCGCCGCAACCTGGACCAGCTCGAGCGCAGCCTCGTCCTGAAGTGCATCGCCAAGACGCGCGGCAAGAAGCGCGAAGCCTGCGACCTGCTCGGCATCGACGCGCGCAACCTCGGGTACTACGTGCGCAAGCACAAGATCCGCGAGGAGGAGATCCGATTGGCTTCGGAGGGATGAGCACGCTTCCGCCGACGCAGAAGGGCCGCAATGATCAACGCACGATGCTGCTCGAAGTCTGTTTCGACGACGCTGCGGGGCTCGCGCGCGCGCACACCGCGCGCGTCGCTCGATTCGAAGTGTGCGCGCGCCTCGACCTCGACGGCCTGACGCCCGACGACCAGCTGCTGCACGCTGCGGTGGCGACCGGCGTTCCGTGCGTCGCGATGGTGCGGCCCCGCGGAGGCGCGCACGTGTGGCGGACAGACGAGTACGCCGCGCTGTTCGCGGACCTGGAGCGCGTGCGTGCTTTCGGCACGCACGCCGTCGTCCTCGGCGCTCTGACGCCCGAACACTGCGTCGACCGCGCGCTCACCGCGGCGCTGGTCCACGCCGCACACCCGCTGCCCGTCGTGTTCCACCGCGCGTTCGACGCGACGCCGGATCGGTTCGAAGCCCTCGAGACGCTCGTCGAGCTCGGTGTCGCGCGCATCCTGACCTCCGGCGGCGCGCGCGACGCGTTCGCAGGCCGTCACGAGCTGCGCGCGCTCGTCGAACGCGCCGCCGGCCGCATCGCGATCCTGCCCGGCGGCGGCGTGCGCGCGCACAACGCCGCCGAGATCTTGCGGGTGACGGGCCTGGCCGAACTGCACAGCTCGACGGCGTTCGAACTGGGCGGCGCGACCTAGCTGCGCGCTTCACGCGGAGTTCACCGCGCGCTGATCGTGCGCTCGCCGTGACACTCCACCTTCTGCGCCACCGGCGGTTGCCGCGACAACCGGAGATTCCCCCACTCACCGCCGACGACCGCAGGGCCTGCCGCCTGCGGTCTTCTCCATTCGGCATCAGAGAACGCGCAGGGACTCCAGACGAAGCTTGCCAACGCCCGTTCCGACGCGATCTTGGGTCGCGTCGATGAACCTCGCGCTGCTGACGCTTTCCGAAGCGACCTCCGTCTCCGTGCACGACCTCGCTGTCGTGCTGGGCGTCGCGGCGTTGACCTCGATCGTCTTCCAGTGGCTGCGCCAGCCGGTGGCGCTGGGCTACCTGATCGCGGGCATCCTTGTCGGGCCCTACACTCCCGGGGCGACGGTCCAGGACATCGACGGCGTCCGCGCGCTGTCGGAGATCGGGATGATCCTCGTCCTGTTCTCCATCGGCCTGGAGTTCAGCCTGCACCGGATGATCCAGCTCGGCCCGCGGCCGGCCTTCGTCGCCGTGTTCCAGGTCGGAGCGATGATCTGGCTGGGCTACCAGGCCGCGCAACTCTTCGGGTACTCGACCATCCCGGCCATCTTCGTGGGCGCGATCGTCGGCATCTCGAGCACGATCCTGATCGAGCGCGTGTTCGTCGAGGTCGGCGTCGAGCGGAAGCTGCGCGAGGGCGTGCTGGGCATCCTCGTGTACGAGGACTTGGTCGGTATCGTGCTCTTGGCGTTGCTGTCCGCGCTGGCGGTCGGCGAGGCGGTGGACTTATCCCTCATCGGTCGCACCGCGGGCAAGATCGGCGTGTTCCTGGCGGCGACGATCGTCCTCGGGCTGCTGATCGTTCCGCGCGCGTTCCGCTCGATCTTGTCGCTGCGGCGCCGCGAAACGCTGGTCGTCGCCTCGATCGGCCTGTGCTTCGTGCTGGCGCTCGCGGCTGCCGGCGCGGGCCTGTCCGTGGCGCTCGGCGCGTTCCTGGCCGGCTCACTCGTCGCGCAATCCGGCCGCGGCGAGGAAGTCCACAAGCGCACGCAGCCCATCACCGACCTGTTCGCGGCAGTGTTCTTCGTCGGCGTCGGCATGCAGGTCGACCCGCGCCTCTTGCTGGCGAACTGGGTCCTGATCGCCGTGCTGACCGTGACCGTGCTGGTCGGGAAGTCGACGACATCTGCGCTGGCGTCGTTCCTCGTCGGCACCGATCGGCTGACGGCGCTGCGCACAGGCGTCAGCATGGCCCAGGTCGGCGAGTTCGGTTTCATCTTCGCCGGCCTCGCCGTGTCGACCGGCACCGCATCCCCCGCGATCGCGGCGGTGGCAGTCGGTATCTCGACGGCGACGGCGTTCACGACGCCGTTCCTGATCCGGCGCTCCGATCGTATCGCGGCGGCGATCGACCGCTCGCTGCCGCCGAGGCTGCAGACGTACGCCGCGCTGTACAGCGCGTGGATCGACTCGATTCGCCGACGCTCGCCGTCGGATTCGCGCTGGGCCTCGCTGCGCCGACCGATGCGCATCGTGCTGCTCGACGCGGCGCTGTTTGGCGCGCTCGTCGTCATCGGCGCGTTGGGCGCGGAACGCGTCTCGCACTACGTCGAGGTGGATCTGGGGCTGTCCGGCGTCCTGACGCGCGCGCTCCTCGCGCTTGGAGCGGTCATCGTCTGTGTGCCCGTCCTCCTGGGCGTCCTGCGCGGCGCGCGAGCCCTGGGCGCGGCGCTGGCGAACATCGCGCTGCCCCCGATCCAGGTGGGACGCCCCGACGCCGCCGCGGCACCGCGACGCGCGCTGATCCTCGGCATCCAATTGGGCGTCCTACTGTGCGTCGTGCTCGTGCTGCTGGCGGTGACGAGCCCGTTCCTGCCGCGCATCGCAACGCCGATCATGCTGGTCTCCTCGCTGATCGTGCTGGGCTGGTTCGTGTGGCGCGCCGCCGACGACCTGCAGGGACACGTGCGCGCCAGCGCCGAGGTGTTCGCCGAGGCTCTGCAGCTCGACGCCAAGGCCCATTCGGACGCCAACGTGCAGCGCGCGCGGGACCTCCTGCCGGGCATGGGCGTCGTCGAGTCCGTGCACCTCGACGCGGGCAGCCGCTTCGCCGGCTCGACGCTGGCCGAGGTCGACCTGCGCGGACTGACCGGCGCCAGCGTGGTCGCGATCGCCCGCGGCGAGACCCGCATCCCGATGCCCAAGGGCGCGGACCGGGTCCTGGTCGGCGACGTGCTGGCGCTGTTCGGACCCCGCGAAGGCGTCGCGGCGGCGGTCGCGCTGCTACGCGAGCGGGCGGCAACGAGCGCGGCCGGCGCGCCGCCGGCGAGTCCGGGCAACCCGCGCGCGGTCTAGCAGTCCGGAGCGGCGCTCGCTCCACCCTCGAGCCGCGCTCGATTCAGGGCGCGGTCGGCTGCGCGAAGACGTACTCGACCCGCACGCGCACGCCAGCGTCGAGTCGCGTGCGCTGGATTGCATCGGGTCCACCCAGGACCGCCGCGGAACCGAAGGCCGACACCGGCAGCTCGACGACGCCCGGCAGACCGGGCGCGCCCAGGAACGCCAGGATCTGCGCCGGGTCCTCGATCACGACGTCGATGTGCTCGCGCCCGATCCCCGCCGAGCGCCGCCCCGATGCGCCTGCGAAGTCGAGCGTGTGGTCGTACGCGGCCAGCGTCCACTGCGCATCACTCTGGAACGGCATCTGCGCGAAAGTGGCGCCGGTCGGCGCGTGCACGGACACGAGCGCGATCGCGTGCGCGCTGACCGCCATCGGTCCCGTGCCCACGTTTTCCACAGCCAGGTCCACGCGCACGAACGCGTCGATCACGAGATGCACGCGCTGCAGCGTGCCCAGACTCGGGTCGAATCGGCGCACACGCACGACGTCGGACCAGGGCAACGTCGAGGTGGCGTGCTCGTTTCCAACCGTCGGCGCGCTGCGCGCAGACGCCGGAAGTGCGGCGGAAGACAGGACGAACGTGGCGAGTACAAGGCAAGTAAGGCGCATGGGGAGTGCTCGGGGACGGTTACTCGGGACCACCACGGAGCCCCCTCCGGTCGTCCCGAACAAGGAATCCGCCGTGGTCGCAGGGCGTTACGGCGATCGGCCAACCTGTTCGTTGGACTGACCCCGAATCGGGCGAGAATGGCCCCCCCATGGATGAGACCGCCCAGGCCGAAAAGGCCCACCCGACCGCGCCCGAGACCCCGGCCTTCGAGGCCGGGGAGCGCGTCGAGGTCTCGGCGGACATCCTGTCGAAGCGCATCTGCGACTTCGACTTGCGCATCGAGGGGCGTCCGTTCGAGCGCGTGCTCGATCGTTTTCGTGCGGAGCTGACCGAGCGCGGCATCACGCGCCTGACCCCGCGGTTCTACCTCACGGACGAGTGGGGCGTGCCCGAGGGCACCGTCGCGATCGGCATCCCCTTCTACCTGGCCGACGAGCAGTTCGTGGACCTGCAGCGTCGCCGCGTCGGGCTCGTCGAGGGCGAGGGCGAGGAAGACGTCCTGCGCTACCTGCGCCACGAGATGGGGCACGTCGTGAACTACGCCTACCGCCTGTACGTGGCGGAGGAATGGACGAGCCTGTTCGGCTCGATGTCGCGCCCCTACGTCGAGGACTACAAGGTCAAGCCCTTCAGCGCCGACTTCGTGCGCCACCTGCCCGGCGGCTACGCCCAGAAACACCCCGACGAGGACTGGGCCGAAACGTTCGCGGTGTGGATGACGCCCGGTCTCGACTGGCGCGCGCTGTACGCCGACTCGCCCGGCGCCTTGGCGAAGCTGGAGTTCTGCGAGAAGACAGCCCTCGACCTGCGCGACCGCGACCCCGAGATCGTGAACACGCAGATCGACTACGACACGAAGGAGATCGAGCTCACGCTGCAGGAGTACTTCGAGGTCGTCGACCTGGGTACGGACCGGATCCCGCGCAGCCTCGACGGCGACCTGTTGGCCATTTTCCGCCGTGCGCGCGAACGCGCCGCGGGCAAGCGCGCCGACGAATCGAAGACGGGTGACGCGGCGGGCCTGTTGAAGCGCCAGCGCGAGTTCCTGGCGGCGACCGTCTACACCTGGACCGGTGTGGATCCGAGTGTGCTGCGATCCTTGACGAAGCACCTCGAGGGGCGGGCCAAGGAACTGGGGCTGAGATACCCGCTGTCCGAGCGCGATGAGGTCGCGGCCGAGACGGCCGCGTTCCTGACCGCGCTGGCGATGAACTACCAGTACACGGGCAAGTTCATCGCGAGTTGAGGCACGAGAATTCGTGCGAAACAGCCGGCCGCGTCCCGCATCGAGCGCGACGCGGCCGGCTGCGCGATAGGGCTGGCGACCCTCAGTTCAGGTAGATGAACTGACCCACCGACGGAACACGGTCCGTGAGGTTCGAGCCCAGGTGGGTCACGACGTGGAGCATGTAGTAACCGGGAGGACCAAGGTCATCAGCGGGCGCTGTCACCGTGACGTTCTCCATCCCCGTGGTGCCGTTCCAGCCGCCAAGCGTGAACGCCAATTCGATGTAGCGTTGGCTCGTGTCGACACCATAGGTCGTCGACGCCGGACGCAAGAGAACCACGGCGTCAATGGTTTCCAAGTTTCCATGGTCCACGGAAATCTGAAAGCTCTCGCCAAACGCGAACGTCGATCCTGGCAGACTTGCGATCGTCGGGCGGAATCCGAAGGAAAGGTACGGAGGGTTGAAGATGTCACCCGTAAAGGAAAGCGGGGGCTACAGGATTTCGTGTGGGTCCCTGAGCTGATTTCCCGGCCGTCGCGCGCCTCACAGGCGCTGGGCGCGTGACGGCCGGGAGATCAGCGAGCGCGCCCAGCCGTCCCTCGGCATGCTGGCCGTCATGCGCGACAAAGACCTCTACGCCACCATCCTCGGTATCCGTTCTCCTTGGCGCGTCGTCACCGTCGACCTCAGCGCGCAGAGCGAGGAAGTGTGCGTGACGATCGAAGCCGAGCCCGGCGTGCGCTTCGACTGTCCGACTTGCGGCAAGCCCTGCTCGCGCTACGACTCTCGTCGGCGTTCGTGGCGTCACTTGGACACCTGCCAGTTCAAGACGTTGCTCGTCGCTGACGTGCCGCGCGTCGAGTGCCCGGAGCACGGTGTCGTACAGGCTCACGTTCCCTGGGCCGAGCCGGGCTCGGGCCTGACTGCGCTGATGGAGGCGCTCATCATCGACTGGCTCAAAGAGGCCGGCATCCAGGCCGTCGCTCGGCAACTGCGTCTGAGTTGGGATCAGATCGACGGCGTGATGCAGCGCGCTGTCGCCCGCGGACTGAAGCGTCGTGCCTTCGGCCCGCTCGCGCGTGTGTGCATCGACGAGACTTCGTTTCAGAAGCGGCACGAGTACGTGACGATCGTCACGGACCCCGCGACGAGTTCGGTCGTCTACGTCGCCGATGGCCGAAACGGGGCGGCTCTCGAAGGATTCTGGCATTCCCTGGCGCCCGAGCAACTCGCAGCCATCGAGGTCGTCGCGATGGATATGAGTCAAGCCTACATCCGCTCCACTCTCGATCATGTTCCCGATGCCAAGAGCAAGATCGCGTTCGATCGCTTCCATGTTGCTCGCGCGATCAACGACGCGGTGAACACTGTGCGCAAGCAAGAGCATCGAGCGTTGTCCGCCGAGCACTACCCGATCCTCAAGGGCACGCGCTCGGTTTGGCTCACGAATCCCGAGAACCACAACGAAACGCAGGACACCCTGTTCCGCTTCCTCAAGGATCTGGGCCTCAAAGTCGCTCGCGCGTTCGCGATCAAGGAGACGGCACGCGGACTGTGGAACTACAAGACGCGCGGATGGGCGCTGCGCGGATGGAAGCAGTGGATCTCGTGGGCCATGCGCAGCCGGCTCGAGCCGATGAAGAAGGCCGCGCGGATGGTCCGCGATCACCTCTGGGGCATCTTGAATGCCGTCGTGCTGAAGGCGACCAACGCGATCTCCGAGAGCGTCAATGCCAAGGTGCAGTGGATCAAATACACCGCCTGCGGATTTCGCAACCGTGAGCGCTTCCGCAATGCCATCTACTTCCACTGCGGAGACCTCGACCTCTACCCGGCAACCTTACGCGCTACCCACACAACTTCCTGAAGACCC
>JBBQCC010000142.1:0-10971 GCA_038318285.1 Planctomycetota bacterium
TCGAGGCACTGATCGGCCCGCCCACGCGCGCGCGCAGTCGTCGCGCCAGGACGTCGATCTCGCCCCGCAGGAGTTCGTCGAGCGCGTCGACGTCGTCCGCTCCCTGCCAGCGCGCGAGCAACGCGCGCGACGTGTCGTCGGCGGGTGCTTCGGGGTCCGGAGGCGTGGCATCCATGAGTCGATTCTCGCGCCTCAGCCCGGCGCGTCACAAGGCAGACCGGCGCGCGCGGACTCCGGCGGCACCGGGAAAGCGAATTCCAAGCTGGCGGGCCTCCCGGAGCCTCTTTCCGGGTCCGAGGCGGAAAGATCGAGCCGGTCCCTGAAAGGCCGTCCGCCCCGACCCGGAAGTTTCGTCAAGGACCCGGCAGGAAGTGCCGACACATCCGGCGGTCCCCCCGACAGCGGGTGAACCGTGCGCCACGCCTTCCTCCCGATGCAGACCCAAACGCTGGATACCGCGATCGACGCTGCACTGCCGTGCGGCGTGCACGCGGCGCGCGCGCTGAACCAGCGCGTCGCGTCGTTGCGCGCGGCATTCGACGCCGTCTGCGCCTCGATGCCGATCGAGGACCCACTGCAGACGCCCATCACCGGCGCGCGCATCGAGCTCGATCGCTTCGCACGCGACGTGCAGGCGCTGGTCGAATGGACGCTGCCCAGCCCGGTGCGACCGCTCGAGTGCTCGCTGGAAGAGATCGGCTTCGCGGCCGTCGAGTCGCTGCGACACGATCGGCGTGAACGCACGCTCGTCTCCGTCGAATCGCCCGCGGTGCGCGTCGTCATCGACGGATCGCTGGCCTCGAAGTCGCTCTCGCGCGTCGTGGACCACGGCTTCGCGAGCGGCGCAACGCACGCCGACCTGCGCATCGAACCGCGCGAATTGGGCTTCGTCGCCACCGCGTCGTTCGAGGGCACGAGCACACCCGAACAATCCGTCGCGGCCTCGCTCGGCGGCGCGCTCGTGCTCCGCGATCTGGCCCGACTCGGCGCGCGCATCGACGAGGACGTCGATGCACGGCGCACAACCGTGGAATTCACGGCGAAAACAGCGTCCGAGGGCGAGACGCGATGAACAGCGGCCCCTTGCACATCGAGCCGACACCGTCGGCAGTCGCGCCCGACGACGTGGCACGCGCGCTGAGCGGCCTGTCGGACACCGTGCTGCAGAGCATGGCCCACCTCGCCACGCGTTGCGAACAGGCCGAGCGCGAACTGGCCGATCTGCGTCTAGGTCAGGCCCACACGGCCGACAGCGCGCAACTGCTCGAGAAGATCCAGGATCTCGAACGCCGACTCGACGCCGAATCGAGGCTGTCGCGCCTCGGTGCGATGGCGGGCGGGATCGCGCACGAGATCCGCAATCCGCTGCACGCCGCGCGCGGCTTCGCCGAGTTGCTCGGCCGCCACGTCTCGGGCGACGGCAACGAACGGCGCTGGGCTACGCGCATCATGGAAGCCATCGACGAGGTCGAGGAGATCGCCACGAGCCTCCTCTCGATCGCATCACGCCAGCCTTTGGCACGCGACGCCGTCGACGTCGACGAACTGATCACCAGCTCCATCGCGTCCGCGCGGCGCGTCCTCGAAGGACGCGGCTCGGCGGACCGTTGGACCATCACGAAACACGTGGATTCCCCGCGATTCGCGGGCGATCGGATCAAGCTGCGCTCGGCTCTGCGCAACCTCGTCGCGAATGCGCTGCAAGCGATTCCCGACGGCGGTCGCGTCGAAGTCTCCGCGTGTCTTGACGGCGGCGAGATCGAGATCGCCGTCCACGATTCAGGCCTCGGAGTGCCCGCTCACCTGCAGCGACGGCTCGACGAGGCGTTCTTCACGACGAAGTGCGATGGCACGGGGCTCGGCCTCGTGCTCGTGCGCGCGATCGCCGAACTCCATGGAGGCCGCTTCGAGGTCTCCGCGTCCCCCGGCCCCCTCGGTGGTGCCGTCACGCGCCTGCGCATTCCTTTCGAACCCCGGTAGCAACGAACCATGTCCATTCAACGCATCCTCGTGGTCGACGACGACCAGCTCAGTCGTGAGTTCCTGGTCGACGCCATCACGGCGCTCGGCTACAAGCCGCTCGAAGCGAAGAACGGCGCCGAAGCGTTGGAGCGCGCGGCATCGGGCTCGCCGGACTTGATCCTGGCCGATCTGCGCATGCCGGGCATGGACGGCGTCGAGCTGATCCGCAAGATCCGCGAGCAGTCGCCGAACATGCCGTCGGTGATGATCACGGCGCAGGGCACGGTCGAAACCGCGGTCCAGGCAATGCGCGCAGGCGCTTCGGACGTGCTGCTGAAGCCGTGCACGTCGGAGGCGCTCGAGGTCGTCATCGAACGCGTCGAGCGCACGGCGCGCCTGATCCGCGAGAACGAATACCTGCGCCAGGAGATGAACTCCTCGACGTCGGGCATGGTGGCGAAGAGCCCCGCGATGCTCGAGACGCTGCGCACCGCTGCGCGCTACGCACGCAGCAAGGGCACCGTCCTGATCACGGGCGAGAGCGGCTCCGGCAAGGAACGCCTCGCGCACTACATCCACGAATCGAGCCCGCGCAAGAACGGCCCGTTCATCCGCGTGAACTGCGCGTCGATGCCGGAGCAACTGCTGCTGCTCGAACTGTTCGGCCACGATCGCTCCGGCGGCAACGCGCGCGGTCGCGAAGGTCGCGTCGAACTCGCCGACGGCGGCACGCTGCTGCTCGACGAGATCGGCGAGATACCCGCATCCGTGCAAGCGCGCCTCTTGCGCCTCGTCGAGGACGAGGAGTTCGAGCGCCTGGGCGGATCCGGATCGCAACGCGTCGACGTGCGCATCCTGGCGACCACGAACCGCGACCTCTCGAGCGAGATGCGCGCCGGTCGCTTCCGCGAGGAGCTGTACTACCGCCTGAACGTGCTGCCGGTGCGCATCGCGCCACTGCGCGAACGCAACGAGGACGTGATGCCGCTGGCGCAACACTTCGCCAGCGCGTTCGCCAAGCTGGCCGGCCTCGACACGCCGACGTTCACGCCCGAAGCCACCGAAGCGCTGCAGGCGTGGACGTGGCCCGGCAACGTGCGCGAGCTCGAGAACGCGCTGCAACGCGCGGTCGTCGCGCTGCGCCACACGCGCATCGACGTGGCCGACCTCGCGCTCGTCCCCGCCAGCGGCGCGCCGAGCACCAACTCGACGTCCGCATCCAGCCCGACCGAGTCGCTCGCGCCCCAACTCGCGAACCGCAAGCTGGAAGAGATCGAACGCGTGTCGATCCTCGCGACGCTGCAAGCGACGCGCGGCAACAAGACCGAAGCGGCGCGACGGCTCGGTGTCACGGCGCGGACGCTGTCGAACAAGATGAAGCTGTGGCGCTCGACGGGCCTGGTCGCCTGATTGACAACGGTGTCGGTCGGTTGACAACGGTGTCGGTCGAATCCATCCACGCCCCGCGGGGCGTGGATGGATTCAACTGACACCGTGATCGACTAGAGCCCGAACGCGCGGTGCGTGCTCGCCGTGTCTGCGCTCGAGAAGCGCTGCGGGGCGAAGAACGCCGGGTCGAATGCCGTCACGGGTTCGCCGTGCAGCATCTGCGCGACGCCTTCGGCGACCGTTGGCGCGAGCTTGAAGCCGTGTCCGCTGAAGCCGGTCACGACGAAGAGGTTTCGGAGCGTGGGCCACGGCCCGATCGCGGCCTGCGCGTCGGGTGTCAGCGTGTAGAGGCCGACGAAACCGCCCGCGTCGGATTCCTCGCGGTACACCGGTAGGCGTGACTCGAGCGTGCTGCGCGCCCAGCTTCGATACTCGGCCGACACGTTCTCGTCGAATACATCCGGATCGCGCACCGGCGCGTCCTCGGTGTGGTCCATGCGACCGACGCGTGTGCGCGCTGCGTGGTTCTCGCAACGCGAGTAGAAGCCGCGCTCGATGTCGAGGATCACGGGGTGCGCCGGGGCGGGAACGCGCTTGGGCGCGATGCCAAAGCGGTCCATCACGGAATCGGCCAGCATGTCCTGGGGCTGGACGGCGCGCCCGGAGCCGGCGCGCGGCAGATCGAGGAAGGCCTGTTCGGAACGCACGACGCTCAGCGGCAGATCGATGCCGACCGCGGCGAGCAGCGGCGCGCTCCACGGTCCGGTCGCGACGACGACGCGTTCGCACTCGACGGTGCAGTCGCTGGTGCGCACGCCGCGCACGCGGCCGTTTGCAATGTCGAGACCGACGACGCGCTCGCCGAGCCGCGTGATCGCGCCGGCTTCGCGCGCGAGCGCGGCGAACACTTCCACGGTGCGCACAGGATCGACGCCTGCGCCGTCGGGTTCGTGACAACCCACGGCGCGGTCGTCGACGACGAGGCCGGGTACGAGCGCGCGCATCGCAGCCGCATCCAGGAAGCGCGCGTCGATGCCGTTTCCGCGCAAGAGTTCCGCGTTACGCTGCACGAGCTTGATCGAGCCTGGCGCCGCCGGTCCGCCGACCGTCAACACGCCCATCTTCTGGTAGCCGACGTCGCGACCCGTCGACGCTTGCATGCGCGCGTAGACGCGCATGCTGTCACGCGCCATGCACACGAGTTCGCGATCGGAATAGAACTGGCGCAGGATCGCGCCCGATCTTCCCGAGGATCCCGCGGCGAGCTCGGTCTTCTCGAACAACACAACTGGCGACTCGAACGGATCCGAGCGACGCGCGGCAGCCCACGCGATGGCCGTGCCCATCACTCCCCCGCCGATGACGATCGTGCGTCCGCGCATGCGCACCAAGCTAACGACGAACTCGCCCCGCGTGCGCGTGCGAGCGCTCGGGGCGAGCATCAGGACCGTCGTTCAGATCCGTCGTTCAGATCCGTCGTTCAGATCCGTTTCCGTTGTTCAGGGGGAGCCACCGCACCAAAATGCAGTGCACGTGATTGAGGGGGGACACGCGCGAACTGCGCAAGCGTTGGTGATCGATGAACTCCCGGGCTCACTTCCGCGGATCGACATCGTGCACGGGTGGAAAACGGGCAGAAAACTGGCTGCAAGCTCGCCATCACCCCGTCACAGCGGTTGCGGTAGGTAACCGCTTGCTCGAGTCAACTGGAGCCCGAGGCCCTTTGTTGGCGGCTGACATCTACCGGCCATCCGCGGGTTTGCGAGCACAGGTTCGAGCGCTCTCGGCTAGCGCGCCACGGCTCCGACGAAGCGCCGTCGATTCCGAGTCTCGGCTCCGCAGGGTTGGCTTGCATTCCAATCTCAACTCGTACGCGAGTTGCCATGTCACTGGCGCGAGAGGCGGGTAGTCTCCGAGCACCATGCTCGAAGCTCAGAAGCTCACGAAACGGTTCCAGGATCGCGTTGCACTCGACGCCCTCGACCTCACGGTCCAGGACGGCGAGATCTATGCGCTGCTCGGGCCCAACGGCGCGGGCAAGACGACGACCATCAACCTGTTCCTCGGGTTCTTGAAGCCCGACGGCGGTGATGCGCGCGTCGCGGGAACGAGCGTCGCCGACGATCCGGTCGCGGCGCGGCGCAAGCTGGCGTACATCCCCGAGATGGTCTCGCTGTACCCGCGATTCAGCGGCGTCGAGAACCTCGACTACTTCAGCCGACTCGGCGGACACGCGCGGCGGCGCGAGGAGCTGTACGCGCTGCTCGAGCGCGCGGGTTTGCAGCGCGAAGCGGCAGATCGGCGGGTCGGCACGTTCTCGAAGGGCATGCGCCAAAAGGTCGGCATCGCGCTGGCGCTCGCGACCGGTGCGAAGGCGCTGCTGCTCGACGAGCCGACTTCCGGCTTGGATCCGGCGGCCAGCCACGAGTTCTCGCGCATGTTGAAACAACTCGCGGGCGAGGGCGTCGCAATTCTGATGGCGACACACGATCTGTTCCGCGCGCGCGAGGATGCGTCGCGCATCGGCATCCTGGTCGGCGGTCGATTGATCGCGCAGTACTCGCGCGACGAGATCAAAGACCAGGACCTCGAACGCATCTACCTCGAGCGAATGTCGGCATGATCCTGCGCGTCGCTCGCAAGGAGTTCGTCGACGCGTGGCGCGACGGGCGTTTCCGGTTGGGGGCCGCGCTGGTCCTCGTGTTGCTCGTCGTGTCGGGTTTGTTGGCGCGTCAACAGGTCGAACGCGCGCGCACGGAACGCGCGGCAGCGACGGAGTTGGAGCGCAAGAACTGGCTGGAACAAGGCGACAAGAACTCGCACTCGGCCGGCCACTACGGCCTGAACGTGTTCAAGGACACGTCGCCGCTCGCGACGTTCGATCGCGGCATCGAGCCCTTCGTCGGGACGACGGTGTTCCTGGAAGCTCACCGTCAGAACCAGTCCGCGTTCCTGCCCGCACAGGACGCGACGTCGATGCGGCGGTTCGGCGAACTGTCGGCGGCGATCGCGCTACAGATGCTCGTACCGCTGTTGGTCGTGCTCTTGGCGTTCGGGTCGTTGGCGGGTGAGCGCGAGAGCGGGACCCTGCGCCAAGTGCTCAGCCTGGGCGTGCGCCCGCGACAACTCGTGCTGGGCAAGTCACTCGGGCTGGCGACGACTTTGGCGGCGTTGCTGCTGCCGGCCGGCTGTTTCGCGGCGTTCCTGCTGGCGCGTTCGTCGAGCGCGGACGCGAGCGGCATGTGGACACGCGCCGCGCTGCTCGCCGCGTGCTACGCGGCCTACCTGGCCGTGTTCATCGCGGGCAGCGTCGGCGTGTCCGCGTCGACGCGCAACGCGCGCACGGCGCTGACGATCTTGCTGTCGCTCTGGGCGCTGAACTGCATCGTCGCCCCGCGCCTCGCGAGCGACGTCGTGCACGGATTCCTGCCCACGCCGAAATTGGCCGAATTCGACTTCGAGATGCAGAAGGACGTCCAAGAGGGTTTGGACGGTCACGACGCGCGCAGCAAGCGACTCGAGGAATTCACGCGCAGCACGCTGGCGGAGCACGGCAAGTCGAGCGTCGACCAGTTGCCGTTCAACTTCCAGGGTCTCGTGATGCTCGAGAGCGAGCGCATGGCGGGCGAGGTGTTCGATCACCACTTCGGGAACTTGTGGGATCGCATCCAAGCGCAGGATAGCGCCGTCGCGTGGTGTGGACTCGCGGCGCCGATGCTCGCGTTGCGCGCGGCCTCGATGGCGTTCGCAGGTACCGACTTCGCGCACCACCGCCACTTCGCGCGCGCAGCCGAGGATCACCGCCGCGATTTCGTGCGCGTGCTCAACGAGGACTTGATGAACAACGCGCGGCCCGGCGACCACAGCTACACGGCAGGACGTACGCTGTGGGAAAAACTGCCTGTGTTCCAGCTCGAACCGCTCTCTCCGCGCGACGCGTGGGCCTCCGCCCGACCGGGCGTCCTGGCACTCGCTGCGTGGCTGGTCGCGTCGCTGGCATTCCTCTTCTTCAGCGCGGGCCGCCTGCGCGTGGTGAGCGCATGAAGCGTGAACACACAAGTTCGGTGAGCGCATGAAGGTTCTGGGCCTCGAACTGCGCTTGTTCCTGGCGGAGCGCGCGACATGGCTCTTGCTCGTGTTGTTCGCCGGCACGCTCGCGTACGGCATCGCCAACGGCGCACGCGTCGGCCGCGCGGCGGAGGACAACGCGACGACGATCGAGAAGGGCTCGTTCCAATGGCACACGCAGGTGCGCGAGGCGCTCGAGCGTCAAGCACTCGACCCGCGCCAAGTCGCCGGTCGTCCGTCCGTCGCGCTGCTGCCGCCGGCGCCGGTACCCGCGCTGGCCGTCGGGCAATCAGACTTGTTGCCCGCGCACGAGTCGATCAGCCTGTGGCGGCTCGCAAAACCGGCGGAAGCACGTTCCGAGCTCGAGAACCCTGCGCGCCTCCTCGCGGGTCGCTTCGACCTCGCGTTCGTGCTCGTGTGGCTGCTGCCGCTCTTCCTGCTGGCGGCGGCCTACGACTTGTGCGCTGGCGATCGCGAAGCGGGAACGCTGCGCATGGTGCTCGCGCAGGGCGTTTCGCCCTGGCGCTGGCTCGCGACGCGAGCGCTCGCGCGCGGCACGCCGGTTCTGGCGCTGGCCCTCGTCGCGACGCTCGTCGCGGGGGCGCTGGCCGAGCAGAGCGGCGTGGGCACGCGCATCGCGCTGGCCGCCGCGGTCGTGCTCGCGTACGGGCTCTTCTGGCTGGCCGTGGCAGCGTTGGTCAACGCGTTCGCGCGCAGTGCTGCCGCCGCGGCCACCGCAGCCGGCGCCGTCTGGGTCGGCTTCGTGCTCGTGCTGCCCACCCTGCTCAACGTCGTCGTCGAATCGTTGCATCCCAGCCCTTCGCGCGCCGAGTTGGTCGCCGAATCGCGCGCCGCTGCGGCGAACGCGGAGAAGCGCGGGACGGAACTCGTGTCATCGTTCTACCGCGACCATCCCGAGCTGGCTCCGCCGGGCATGCAGGCAGACATGACGAGCCGGATGCTGGCCGTGCAGGACGAAGTCGGCCGCGCGATGGATCCCGTGCAGCAGCGATTCCAGGACGCGATCCTTCGTCAGCAACGCGTCGTCGATCTATGGCGTTTCGCCTCGCCCGCGATCGCGGCGCACGAAGCGCTGACGGACCTCGCCGGCACCGGCTATTGGCGTCACCGCGCGTTTCAAGATCAGGTCGCGACTTTCAAGGACGAGCTGCACGGGTACTACAGCCCGAAGTTCCACAAGCGCGCCCCGCTGACAAAGGCCGACATCGCGACTTTCCCGCGGTTCAAGTTCGTCGAGGAGGAACCGTCGACGTGGGCGAGTCGCGTCGCGACCAGCGCATTCGGCATCGCGCTGCTCGCAACCCTGGCCGCGTTGCTCGCCGCGTCGCGGCTCTCGGCGCGCGTCCTGACCGCCTGAGCGGATTGCCGCTCCGAGACCGTGTGAAGAATTCGAGCCGACACGCTCTCAGAAGCGAGTGGGGCGAGCCGGACGAATGAAGCCGAGCGCAGACGCGCTCGGCTTCGCTTCGCGGACCCGGGTTCCGATCGGATCAGGGCCGTGAGCCGCAAAGGCTCACGCTTGCCACGCGAGCTCGAAACCGTTCGTCAAGTTGAACGTGCTGACCGTGCAGAAGTTCGCGGCGTTGCGGTACCAGGCCTGGTATGTGCGAGAGCCCGGCGCGACGACAAGTCCGCGTACCGAGACGGCGAGATCGCCGGCGCCCGGGTACGCGCTCGCGCCGGCGCTGTTCGACTTGGTGCCGAGGCGTACGACCGTTCCGCCCGCGCAACGAAGGCCGTCGCCGAAGACCGCGCCCGCGCCGCCGCTCTGCTGCGCCGTGCCCTGGAAGTACAGCACCGAGCTGTTCGGCATACCCGATCCGTGCAGGACGACCGAATCATTGGCCAGGGACGCCACGCCCGACACGGTCAGCAGGCCGCCGGCGGAGTTCACGGAGTTGGCGCAACCGTGCCCCGACGCGCCGCTGTTGCCGCACGGACAGGCTGCTCCGGTGCCGTCGCCAGAGCAGAAGGCGCCTCCAGTTGCGATGCTGGCTCCCAGCGTTCCGTCGGGGTTCACGTTCTGCGCGTAGATGTCGCCCGAATCGTTGCGGTCGTCGTCCCACGCGGCGCGCACGACGCCCGTGGCATCCGTCGCGACCGGGATCTTGTCCTTGCCAGAGAGCACCGAGCTGATGACGACCGGCGAGCCGGCCCACACGTTCGCGCCCGTCCCGTCGACGCGGAAACCGAGGACCCTCAGGCCCGGCGTCGGGTAGTTCGTCTGCTCGCAGGTCAGCACCACAGCGTCGTTGCCGACTGCACTGCAGCGCTCGAACTGCTTGGGCACGCCGTTCAACGGCAACAGCTCGATGCCGTCGTTCGTCCACAGCCGCGTACCGGTGCCGTCGATGCGTTGCACGCACGTGGCCCACTGGTTCTGGGCGCCGTTGCGCTTGTTGAACGCGACGACGACGTCGCCGCCCGTCACGATCGCGATCGAGGGGTCGAGCTTCTGCACGCTCGCCTGCGTCGAAACCTGCACGCCGTTGTGCGCGTGCACTTCCGTCCCGCCAGCCGTGACGCGCTGGATCCAGCAGTCGTACAGGCCGACCGAACTGTGCCACGCGAACACTCCGCCGCCCGCTCCGTCGCCCAACACGATCGGCTGATACGCGATCGGGAGGACGCTCGCGTCGTAGATCGCGAGCGGTGCGCCGCCGTTCCACAGCGCGTTGCCGGCCGCGTCGAACTTCTGCGCGCGCAAATGGCGCGAGCTGGCGAACGTGGCGATGTCGCGCACGTAGCCGACGATGCACCCGCCGGCATCCGCCGCCGCAATCGTGCTGAAGCCCGGCTTCTCCGTGCCCGGCCCGACGATCTGCAAGCCGTCACCGGCGAACTGCGGGACGCCGGCCGCGCTGATCCTCTGCACGTGGATCGCGCCCGGGCCCGGACTCGGCTGGCGGCCCCACGTCACGCCGAATGCGCCGTCGCTGAGCAGCGCGACCTTCGGGTTCGACTCGAAGTCGGGGTTGTTCGACAGCGTGAGGCCGTTCGCGCCCCACAGGAACGTGCCCGCGCCGTCGATGCGATAGGCGTAGACGTCGAGATCCGAACCCGCGCGCGTGTCGGTGAAGACCAGGACGCAACCGCCCGCACCGTCCGAACAGATGCCCCAGTCGACGAGTGAACTGCTCTGCGGGTTCGCGCTGACCAAGAGGCCGTTGTGGGCGAACGCCTCGAGGCCGTTCGCGTCGAGCTTCTGCGCGTACACCGCATAGCTGCCGCCACGGTTGTCGAACCACGCCGTCCAGGTCGAGCCGTCGCCGCCGGCCGCGATCTTGGGCACGGCTTGGTCGCCGGCCGTGTTGCAGACGGCGAGGTTCGCCGCGGGGTTCGAGGACCACTGCGCGAAGGCAGGCGCCGCGAGGACGGGAAGGGCGAGGACAAGGACGTGCGCGGTGAGGATGTTCATCTCCCTTGAGTCTGCGCGCTCTTCCTGGCCTCGCAAGGGACGGTGTACGGAGCCAGGTAAGTTCGGACGGGGTTTATTTCCGCCGGACCGCGCAAAGCGGCGCCGGCCACAAA
>JBBQCC010000143.1:0-10971 GCA_038318285.1 Planctomycetota bacterium
GCGAAACGCGTGATCGAGTCGACGAGCAGCAGTACGTCGTGCCCCTGGTCGCGGAAGCTCTCCGCGATGGCAGTGGCCGTGAAAGGCGCCAGGAATCGTTCGATGGGCGGTCGGTCCGACGTTGCCGCCACGAGGACGCAGCGGTCCATGCCGCGCGGTTCGAGCACATCGCGCACGTAGGCGCCCACTTCGCGACCGCGCTCGCCGACCAGGGCGGCGACCAGCACCGTCGCGTTCGTTCCGCGTGCGACCTGTCCGAGCAGAGTCGACTTGCCCACGCCCGAGCCGGCGAAGATGCCGATGCGCTGGCCGCGACCGATCGTGTTCAGGCCGTCGACGACGCGCACACCGGTTTGCAGCGGCTCGACGATCGGGCGGCGCGTCAGCGGATCCGGACCGGGTCCGCGCGCAGGGCGCATCTCCTTTGCGCCTAGCGGTCCCTTGTCGTCGATGGGATGGCCGAAGCCATCCACCGCGCGACCGAGTAGCGCGTTGCCGACGGGCACGGCAAACGGTCGGCCGAGCGCGACGACCTCTTGCGACGGGCCGACACCCGCGAGTTCGGCGTGCGGCATGAGCAGCGTGCGCGTCCCGTCGAATCCGACGACTTCAGCGTCGATCGGGACGCCGTTCGAGCGACGGATGCGGCAGGTTTCGCCGACGGCGGCGGGGACGCCGTGCGCTTCGACCAAGACGCCCGCGACACGTTCGACGCGGCCGCGATAGGCCGGTGCGCACGCCGCGCGGACGTGGTCACGAGCCTTCTCGAAGTCGATGCGCTTCATCGTAGATCCTCGGCGAAACGCTCAGCCAATGTGGCCAAAGCGGCGTCCACGTCGCGGACGAGCGTCCCACGCGCGGTGGATACGTGTACGTCGCCAGGAGCAACTTCCGGATCGCTCTCGAGCTTCGTCGCTGCGCGGAATGGGACGCCCGACAAGCGTTCGACGTCGACCGGATTGAGGTGCACGACGCACGCGGCACGCCCCGTCCCCGAGACCGCCAGCGCCTCGCGCACGATGCGTTCGATGTCGTAGCGACCAGCGTCGATCTCGCTGCGCACGATCTCGCGCGCGACCGCGAGTGCGAGGCGCGTCGCGTCTTCGACGATCGCTTGGTCGCACACCTCGCGAGCGCGCCGGAATTCCTCGGCCGCTTCATCGAGACGGCGGACCGCCCCGGCGAGCGCGCGCGATTCGCCCTCGGCGATGCCGGCGGACCGGCCGCGCGCTTCCGCGTCCGAACGCGCGCTCATCTCGGCCGGGTCGACGACGCGCAGGGACTGCGCCATCCCGGGGATCTGGACTCGCAGGGATTCCATGGTTCAGTTCACCAGGCCTTCCGCGCTCACCGACGTGGACAATTCGCCCGACTCGACGAGCGAGCGGATGCCCTTCATCAGCTCGGCGCGTGCTGCGTCGACTTCCGAGCGCGGCCGCGGTCCGAACAGCTCGCGTTCCTCGGCAACCATGTCGCGCACTCGCTTGGACAGATTCCCGAGAACGTTTTCCTCGACCTCGGGCGGTCCACCCTTCAGCGCCATCGCGAGCTTGCCCGTCTCGACGGTGGACAGGACCTTCTGCATCGCCCGGCGATCGAGCTTGGCCAGGTCGTTCCAGGTGAACATCAGCTCGCGAATGCTCTCGGCGGCGGGCTTGTCCGCGTCGTCGAGCCCGGTGAGCACGTTGCGACCGAACTCCTTGTCGCCGCCGTTCAGGATTTCGGCGATCGAGCGCAGGCGATCCTCGCGACGCGGTTTCACGGGTTCGGACGCGAGGCGTTCGACCTCAACGGCCACGCTCTTCGCGATCATGTCGATCGTCTCGCGGCGCGGCGTGCCTTGCTTCGCGATGCGCTGCACGACGTCCAGCGATTCGTCCGCGTCGAGCAGTTCGAGCACGCCCGCGGCCAGTTTCGGCGGCAAGTGTCCCAGCACGAGCGCACGTACGGCGGTCGATTCGGCTGTCAGCGCCTTCGCGACGCGAGCCGGCGGAGCGTTCTCGATCGCGACGAACGGGCGTTCGATGCGACGGCGCTCGCGCATCTCTGCCAACACGGCGGTCGTGCGCTCGGGGCCCACGCTCGACTCGAGGAAGCGACTCAGCTCGACTTCGTCCCGCGCACGCGGGTGATCGACGTGGCCATTCTCGATCTCGCGCACGAGCTCGCGCCAGATCGACGAGCGCACTTCGGAGTCGGGACCTTCGGCCTCGACGGCGGTCATCGCGTCGGCGACGCGCGGCAACACTTCGGGATCGAGCGTTTTGAGCAGTGCCGCCGCGGACTCCTGGTCCAGCGACAGGAGCAGCGCAGCGACACGGCGCGCACCCGAATGCGCGGAGGACATCGGCGTGCTCATCGTGTGGCTCCTTCGGGGACGCGCTTCTTGCCTGCACCCTGACCGTCGTCGGCCCAGCGCGAGAGGATCGCGCCCAGCCGTTCAGGGTCGGACTTGACCAGGTCTTCGACGCGCGAGCGCGCCAACATCTCGATCCAGCGATCCTCGTCGACGTTTTCGGGGCGCGCTTCCGCGGCGTTCGCCTCGCGCTTGACGCCGCGGACCGCGCGGAAGAGCAGAAACAGCAGGATTCCGGCCACGCCGATCTCGACGCCGCGTTGAGTCAACATCTCCAGCACGCGGCTCGGTGCTTCGATCGGAGTCTCGACGCGCGGGACCAACTTGCCTTCCGCGTCGCGCGGGACGGTCGCGAACGGCGCCGTCATGGCGGCGAACGCGTCACCGCGGGATTCGTCGAAGCCAACAGCGCTCTTGACGGCCGCTTCGACCTGTGCGCGGGTTCCATCGAGGCTCTGGTCGAGGAACAGCGAGACGGAAAGGCGGTCGAGGTGCGGTGTGTGGCTGCGGCGCAGTTGCGTCTCCCGGCCGACCACCGTGTTCTTCGAGGACTCGCTGGTCGTCGAGTTCGCGATGGTCGAGTCCGTGCCACCCGCCCCCGCGCCGTCGCCGAACGACGACGCGATGCCGCCCGTCCCGGACGAAGTCGCCAGCGACGAGGGCGTGCTCGACTTCGAGCTGGTCTCACTGACCACGGCCTTGTTCTTGGGATCGACCGTCTCCTTGACGCTCTCGATCTCTTCCTGGCTCCACGTCGACGTGACTACGACGTGCGCGAGGTCCGGACCGAAGACGCGGCGCAGCGCGTCGTTGGCCTTGCGCTCCAGCTCGGCGTCGCTGCGCCGACCTTGTTCGAACACTTCCTGCGCCATGGCCATCTCGCCGTTTGCGCTGGAATCCTCCATCAGCGAGCGACCGTTCTGGTCGGTGACCAGGACGTTCTCGGCGGGGACGTTGAAGCGGAATCGAGCGAGACGCGCGACGGCGGTCGATTGCGCCTGCGTCAGATCGCCGCGACCGCGCAGCGTCAGCGTGACGGCGACCGTCATCGGCTCGACCTTGCGCAGCGGGCTCTTGTCGGGGACGGACGTGCTGACGCGCGCGCGCTCGACGAACTGAAGCTCCTCGAGCTGCTTCTCCAGTTCCTGCCACTCGCGCTTCAGTGAGGCCTGCGAGCGCTCCTGCGCGGACATGAACACCTGCGATGCGCCGGTGGCCATGCCGCCGATGCCTTCGGGCGCGCGGTCGAGCGCGCCGGCCAACGCGACGGCGTTCTGGGCGACGTAGTACTGCTCGCCGTCGACATGCACGACGAACGGGCCCGGCGGTTGGCTGACGCGATAGCGAATGTCAGCCGTCGCCAGCGCGGACTGCACGGCGCCGACTTCGCGCGCGTCGAGCCCCGTGTACAGGACCTCGAAGTTCGGCGCCGACGTCCAGCGCGCGGCCATGATGGCCAGAACGACGGCCGCGGCCGTCGTGGCAGCGACGATGGCGCGCGTGCCGACGCTCATGGCGTCCCAAGTCTTGCGCAGGGTTGCGAGAAGGTTCTTCATCGTTGGCTACTCAGACGCTCATCCGCATGACTTCGCGGTAAGCGTCGACGAACTTGTTGCGGATCTCCATCGAGAAGCGGAACGACAGTTCCGACTCCTTCAAGCGCATCGCGACCTCGTGGAAGTCGGTGACGCGGCCGGCGACGACGTCCTGGATCAGCTTGTCCGAGTCGCCGGAGCTGGACTCGAGCTGCTCGAGCCCTTGCGACAGCGTCGAAGCGAAGCCGGACTTCTCTGCAGCCGGTGCTTCCGGCGTCGACACGGACGCTTCGCGGACGCGTGCTGCCGCGTCCGCGTGACGACGCAGCGCGGCCTCGATGGCCGAGCGCGCCGAGGATGCCGATTCGCCGATCTTGGAAGTCATGGGTCAGTCTCCTCTTCGATCACTGCGCCAGGCGCAGGCCGCGTTCGGCGATGCGGACGAAGCTCTCGGCCGCGTTCGCGTTGGACTCATAAGCGCGGACGGCGGTGATCAGGTCCGCCATCTCGGCCGTGGTCTGGATGTTCGGATACGTGACGATGCCCTCGGCATCCGCGTCGGGGTGACCCGGTTCGTGGACGCGCACGAGCGGGGAGGCGAGATCGGGCACGACGCCGTCGACCTTCACGCCGATCGGCTCGGCTTTCTTGCCGAACGCGTTGCTCATGACCGTGCTGAAGCGCACGAGCTGGCGGCGGTAGGGGCCAGAACCGTCTGGCATGCGCGTCACCTGCGCGTTCGCGAGGTTCTTCGCGACGACGTCGATACGCGCGCGCTCGGCTGCCATGCCGGAGGCCGACGCACGCAGACCGGAGAACAGACCTTGCTTGGAATCCATGATCACCTGCCCTCCGAGACAGCAGCCATCGCGAGGCCCATGCGCGACTGAAGGATCGTCGCGTACATCTCGTAGGCGAGGCGGTTCTCGCGCATCGCGTTCGTTTCGAGCTCGAGGCTCACGTTGTTTCCGTCGGGTCCGGCCGGCGACTTGGTGTCGATCAGGAGTTCCGGCGTGACGTCCGTGCTGCTACGGCCGGCGAGCATGCGTTCACGCAGCGTCTCCTCGAAGCTGACGACGCGTCGCTGGTAGCCGGGGACGTTCTGGTTGGCGATGTTCTCGGCCAGCACGCGGTCGCGCATGGCGGCCGCGGACAGGAGCCGCGAGAGGATCTGGTTGCCTGCGTTGACGTTGTCCATCGTGTTCTCCTTTCAGCCCACGAGACCGGTGGCGTGCCAAACCTTCATCTTGTTGGACAGCGTGCGTGCCGTGACGCCCAGGCGGCGCGCAGCTTCGGTCTTGTTGCCGCGCGCCGATTCGATCGTCGCAAGGATCGAGAGGCGCTCGACCTCCTCGAGTGTTCGGTTGGCGAGGTGCGCCCCGAGTTGTTCGCCCTGCAGCTCGCCGGGCTTCTCAACCAGTGACGGTGGTTCCACTCGCGCGCTACCGTTCGTGAACGCGACGTCGGGCGCGTCGATGCGCGAGTGACGCAGCATCACGACCGCACGTTGGATCACGTTTTCCAGCTCGCGCACGTTGCCCGGCCAGCGCCAGCCCATCAGGCGATCGATGGCGGCGTCGGTGAACATCGGCGTGTCGAGGCCGTGCTGACGCGCGTACAGCGCCGCGAAGTGACGCGCCAGGGGCACGATGTCCTCGGTTCGCTCGCGCAGCGGCGGAACCTGCAGCGGCAGAACGTGCAGTCGGTAGTAGAGGTCCTCGCGGAATCGCCCTGCGCGCACTTCGTCGCCGAGGTCGCGGTTCGTGCTGGCCAGGATGCGCACGTCGACCTTCAGAGTGTGCGTACCGCCGACGCGCTCGAACTCCTCCTCTTCGAGGACGCGCAGGAGCTTCGCTTGCAACGAGATCGGGATCTCGCCGATCTCGTCGAGCAGCAGCGTGCCGCGGTCGGCGAGTTCGAAGCGACCTTCCTTGGACTTGTGTGCGCCCGTGAACGCGCCGCGCTCGTGGCCGAACAACTCTGATTCCAGGAGTGCGTCGGGCAGCGCCGCGCAGTTCACGCGAATGAACGGGCCGGCCTTGCGCGGGCTGGACTGGTGGATGAGGTGCGCGATGCGCTCCTTGCCGGTCCCGCTCTCGCCGGTGATCAAGACCGTGCCCTTGCTGCGCGCCAACCGCTGGGCGCCGGTGATCGTCTCGAGCATCAGCGCGCTCGTCGCGACGATCTCGGGGCTGGACGGAGCGACCTCAGCACGCAGGTACTCGTTCTCGCGCACCAGTCGCCGCGTGCGGTCGATGCGGCTGATCACGACTTCGAGCGCGTCGGGCGTGCAGGGCTTGACCAGGAAGTCGGACGCACCTTCCTTGATCGCTTGCACGGCCGTCTCGATCGTGCCCTGCGCGGTGATGAGCACGGACGGCAGGCCCGGCGCGATCGCCGCGACCTTCTGCAGGAGCTCGATGCCGCTCATACCGGGCATGCGCAGGTCGGTCAGCAGGAGGTCAGGACTCTCCGACAGGATGCGCGCGAGAGCCTCGGGCCCGTCCTTGGCTTCGATGGGCTGATAGCCGAGCGCGGCTACGGCCTCCACGAGGAACTCGCGGCTCAGCGCGTCGTCGTCGACGACCAGAATGCGTTGGATGGACATGCAGTTCTCTCGGTGGCGTGCTTCGGAAGCGCGGTCAGGCGTGGAATGTCGGGAATTGGAGGGTCGCGTCGGCGCCGCCGAGGGGACCGGGTGAACGGATGTCGAATCGGCCGCCGTGCACGGAGGCAATCGCGTGGACGAGCGCGAGTCCGAGGCCGGTGCCTTCGGCGCGCGTTGTCAGGAAAGGTTCGCCAGCGCGACCGTGCAGGTGTGCGGCGAGGCCGGGACCGGCATCGTGCACGCGCAAGACGACGTCGCCGGACACTTCGTGCACGTCGACGACGACGCGGCCGCCCTCGGTTTGGGCTTGCAACGCGTTCGCGACGAGGTTGCGCAGCGCCTGGCGCAGCTTGATGCGGTCGCCGCGGATGGTGGCGACGGCGACGTGTGTCTCGACGGACCAGCGCTCGGTGTTCGCGGCGGCGCGTGGATCGTCCCGCAGCGCGAGCTCGACCGCTTCGGCGACGAGCGCAGCGGCGTCGAAGGCCTCGCGAGCGAGCTTCTCGGGCGAGGCGAAACCCAGCATGCTCTCGATGATCGCGTCGATCTCGTCGACGCCCTGGCAGATGCGCTGCGCGAAGCGGTGTGCGCGTGTCGTGCCGTCCAGGTCGCGAATCAGGAGCGCAGCGAAGCCGCGCACGGCATTCAGTGGATTGCGCACTTCGTGTGCGATCCCGCCGGCCATCGTGCCCAGCGCGGCCATCTTGGAGCGCGAAGCCAGTTCGGAGGATAGACGGCGCTCTTCGGTGCGGTCATCGACGATGACGACGCTTCCGCCCTCGTCCGAGTGGGGGATGTCCGCACGACGCACGGCCAGCACGCGGTGGGTGCCGTCGGGCAGGTCTAGGGCACGCACGAGTTCGGTGCGTGAAGCGCCAGCGAGCAACTCGCGGCCGGCCGCTCGATGCAGTTCGTCCTCGGTGACTCCGAGGAGCTCGAGCGCGCGCGGGTTCGCGGAAGCGACGCTGCCGTCGGCGCGAAAGACGACGACGCCGCAAGGCAGCGCGCGTCGCACGGCGTCGAGGTGCAGTCGCAGCGCGTCGACCTGCGACACACGCAGCGCGAGCTCGGCGTTCGCGACGACCAGTTCGCCTTCCACGCGCTCGGCGTGGCGCGCGAGGCGGCCGTAGCTGGCCAGCAGGTTCTCGGAGATCGCCGTGAGCTCCGTCGCGACCTGGGCCAGGTCGCCCGGATTCACGTTCGGCGGCGTGAGCAGCGCGGTGTTCACGGCCGACCTCCACGGGTCACAGCAATGCGTGCGCGCCACTCCAGGTGTTCGACGTCGCTCGCAGCGCGGGTCCGTAGCGTGTTCGACGTCGCTTCCTGCGCGACGCGTCGGTACGTAGCCAACGCTTCGTCGCGCCGGCCGAGTCCTTCCAGAGCGCGGGCTTCGAGGTACAACGCTTCCTCGCCCTCATCGGGTACGGCGCGCAATGCTTCTTCGGGCTCGCCGGCTCGCAACCAAGCGCGCGCTTCGCGGAGGCCGTCGACGCGCGTGGACTCGTCCATGGAGGAGGCGACATCGTCGGGCGCCTGGACCGTCGGCAGGGGAAAGCTCGGGCGCGCGCCGCGGCGGGTGCGCAAGACTTCGATCTCGCTGCGCAGGCGCTCGACGCGCGACATGGCCTCGGGCAACTCGATCGTCGGCTTGCGCGTGCGCGCCAGCAGTTCCTCGATGGCCGAGCGATCGCCGTCGTGCAGTCGTTGGGCGATCGCAGCGAGACCCTCGTTCCCGGGTTTGCCCGAAGCGTGGACGGACGCCGCGAGCGCGAGGCTAACAGCACAGATGCCGATCGACGTCGAGAGTCGGCGCGAGTCGGTGTACGAGCGACGCATCACGGTGCTGTGCCTCCCCAGACGCGCGCGGCTTCCGCCCACGCGCCCTCGTTCTCGTATGCCACGGCCAACGCCGATCGGATCGTGCGTCCGTCCGCAATCGACACCGTGCCGATCGCGTTGCGCGCGACGATCGCGGCCTCGTCGGCACCGCGCTCGCGCGCGGTTTCGGTGACGAGGTCCGCGGCCAGCGCGGCCCGCTCGCGCCCGGAGAGCCCCGAGCGGTCGTTCCAGCGCTGTTCCAAACTTCCGATGTCCTTCTCAGGACTGTCGATGCCCAGTCGGATGCGCGCCGCGTCGGCGAGTCGCGTGACCGCGACCTCGCTCGTGCCGCCGCGCGCGACGCGCTCGATGAACAGAATGGCGAGGTCGTCGCCACCGACGGCCGAGAGACGCGCCGCCGACTCGAGCGCGAATGCGCGGTCTGCCGCATCGTCCGAAGCGGAGCAGGCCAGCCAAGCGCGAGCGGACTCCAGCGGCGAGCCGAGTTGTTCCAAGGTGCGCGCGCGCAGCTCCAGGTCCTCGAGGCGTTCGCCGAGCCGCGGATCTGCGGCGGCGCGCGCATCCAAATCGTGCAGCGCCTCCGTGGCGGAACCAGAGGCGAGGTGGGCGCGTGCGCGTGCGAGGTGACGGTCGGCCACCTCCTCCTTGTTCTGCGCGGGATACGAGAGGTCGACGACGTCGACGAGGGCGAGCGCTTCGGCGCCACGACCTTGCTCTGCGAGCGCGCGCGCGACACCCAGTCGGGCTTCGACCTGCACGTCGCGTTCGGGGGAGCTCTGTGCGAGGCGCGAGAAGCGATCGAGCGCCGCAGTCCATTCCCCGCGTCGCGTCAGGATGGCGCCGGCGGCGCGTAGCGCACGCTCGGCCGCGGGGGAGTGCATCGCCTCGCGCGCGGCGGCTTCGTAGTGTGCGAGCGCAGCCACGTCGTGACCGCGACGTTCTTGCGCGATTCCGAGCCACACGCGCGCCGTGCGGGCTGCTTCCCGGTCGGGGTAGTCACGGACCAGAGAGACCCACGCGGACTCCGCGTCCATCTGGAGTTCCTCGGAGTCGGCGAACGGGTTCTCGTTCGTGAACGTGATCGCGTGTCGGTCCATCTCGACGCGCGTATGCATCGCATGTGCGAGCAGTTCGAGGACGTCCTCCAGCGGACGGTCCACGATGTTCAACTCGAGCGTGCCGCGGCCGGTGAGCAGATCGCCGCCGACGAGCGTGCGGTTCGTTCCCGCAGCCAGGTTTCCAGCGAACTCCATGGGATCGATCGTCGCGACGACGGCGTCGACGCGCGCCTGTCCGTCCACGACGCGCACGAGGACGCCCGGGGCGGCCGCTTGCATCGTGAAGGCGGCAAAGATCACGAGGATCATCGCTTGGCCCTCCGCGCTTCGTCGGCGTCGGCTTGGAGGGATTCGGCGACGAGCAGCGCGGCTTCGGCGCGGATCTCGTCGCGATGCGCGGGGTCGATGCCGTCCACGACCAGGCCCAGGCGGCCGAGTCGCGTACGTGCCGCGCTGCGGCGACCGCTCTCGATGTCCGCGCGCGCATCGCGCAGGACCTGACGTGCGCTCTGGAGCGCGCCCGTGTCGGGAACCAAGGACGGCGGGTTCACGCGAGCAGCTTGGGCGCGCGGCTGTTCCGCCGCGTTCGAGGCCTCGTCGGACGACTGCGTCGCCGCGACGGTGGTAGGCGTCGTGTCCGCACTCGTGCTCGGGCGCAGCAACAGGAAGGTCAGCACAGCCACGTTCACGATCGCGAGGACGCCCAGCGCGATCCAAACGGGTCGCGGAACATGCACGGGCTTCGGCTCCGGTGCGACCGGCGTCGGCGATTCACGCGTGGAGTTGTCCGCGGGCTTGGTGCGTTTGCGGGCCTGTTCGAGGATCGCGTCCGCGTTCGATCCCACGCTCGTGAGCGTCGACGCGGAGGAAGCCGCTGGAGCGGGGCGTCGGGGCAGTGCCGCGAGCGGAACCTCGACGCGCGCGGCCGGATGATCGGCCTTGCTCTCCGCGACTTCGCCGGCGGAGATGGATTCGATCGGTAGATCGAACAGGTCTTCCTCGCCGCCGGTTTCCGGGGTCGTGGGATCGGTCATCACGCGGCAGCTCCTGCGCGCACGAAGTTCCATGCGCCTGTCGAGGAGTTCGCGGTCGTTCGGTCGAGTCGGGGAGTCGTTTCCATCGCGGGGATGCGGGACGAAAGGACTTTCGACATCGCTCGCGGGACCCTTGAGTCGAACACAACCCCGGCGCGAAGTTCTTTCGCGGCGACCGGGAAAAGCGCGACGGCGTGCGGAACGGATCGACCGCGAGGCGGGATCAGCTGACGGACGCGGCGAGGCCGTGCGTGCGCAGTTTTCCGTAGAGCGTCGCGCGGTGGACGCCCAGCGTGCGCGCGGCCAGCGAGCGGTTGCCGCCCGACTCGCCCAGAACGCGTTCGATCAGCGAGCGCTCCACGGCGTCGATGGAGAGGCTCTCCACTTCGAGGGTCAGCCGACCGCTCGTCGAAGAAAATGCCGGGCGCGCGTGCAACACCGCGGCGGCATCGAGGTGACGGAGTTCGATCGTCTCGCCGCCCGAACGGATCGCTGCGCGCTCCAGGGCGTGGCCCAGCTCGCGCACGTTGCCCGGCCAGGC
>JBBQCC010000144.1:0-10929 GCA_038318285.1 Planctomycetota bacterium
GGGGCCCCCCGGGGCCCCTGGGGCTCCGGCCCCGCCCCCCCCCCCCGCGGCGCCCCCCCCCTTCCCCCCCCCCGGGCCGGGCCCCCCCCCCCCCCCGCGCCCCCCCCCAATTCCGGCCGGATCACGCTCCCGCGGAGTGACGTTCGATCCCGTCGTGGCGAGCTTGACCGAGGCGATGCTCGACGGCGACTGCGATGGAGGCGGAGCGCGTGGGCTCGCCGCGATCGGCTGCCGGCGCGGTCAGCTCAAGATGCCGGGCACGACGCGTCCGAACACGTCGGTCAGGCGGAAGTCGCGGCCCTGGTGGCGGAACGTCAGCCGCTCGTGGTCGATGCCCAAGACGTGCAGCATCGTCGCGTGCAGGTCGTGCACGTCGACCGGGTTCTCGACGATGTTGTAGCCCCAGTCGTCCGTGCGGCCGTACGTGATGCCCGGCGCGATGCCGCCACCTGCGAGCCACACGGTGAAGCAGCGCGGGTGGTGATCGCGACCGTAGTTCGTGTGCGACAGCTCGCCCTGCGAGTACACGGTGCGCCCGAACTCGCCCGCGCACAGCATCAGCGTCTCGTCGAGCAGTCCGCGCTGCTTCAGATCGGTGACCAACGCAGCCTGCGCGCGGTCGGACGCCTGGCACTGCAGGCGCAGCTCGCCCGGCAGATTCGTGTGCTGGTCCCATCCGCGCAGGTAGAGCTGCACGAAGCGCACACCGCGTTCGAGCAGCCGACGCGCCAGCAGGCAGTTCGCGGCGAAAGTGCCCGGCTTGCGGGCTTCCTCGCCGTACAGCTCGAACGTCGAATCCGGCTCGCCCGCAAGGTCCATCAGGCCCGGCACGGACGCCTGCATGCGGTAGGCGAGTTCCGCCTGGGCGATGCGCGCGCGCACTTCGGGGTCGAGCGTGCGCTCCGCCTCGCGCGCGTTCCACGCGTCGGCGAGGTCGAGCAACTTGCGCCGGTCCGCGCGCGTCACACCCGGCGGATCGGCCAGGTAGAGGACGGGATCGCCGCTCGAGCGCAGCCGGCAGCCCTGGTGCTCGCTGGACAAGAACCCCGCGCCCCAGAACCGCGCCGACAACGCCTGCATGTTGCCGAAGCCCTGCGTGATGAGGACGACGAAGGCCGGCAGGTCCGCGTTCTCCGAACCTAGGCCGTAGCTCGACCACGCTCCGAACGACGGACGGCCGGGCTGCTGGTTGCCCGTCTGGAAGAACGTGATCGCGGGTTCGTGATTGATCGCCTCGGTGTGCATCGAGTGCACGAAGCACAGCTCGCTCGCGACGCTGGCGGTGTGGGGGATCAACTCGCTCAACCACACGCCGTCTTGGCGGTTCGGTGCGCGATCGAAGCGGAACATGCTCGGTGCGCAGGGGAAGCGCGCCTGCCCGCTCGTCATGCCCGTCAGTCGTTGGCCACCACGGATCGAGTCGGGGATGTCCTGGTCGAAGCGCTCCGCGAGATTGGGTTTGTAGTCGTAGAGGTCGAGCTGGCTCGGCGCGCCCTCCATGTGCAGGTACAGCACGCGCTTCGCCTTGGCCGGATGGTGCATTCCGGGAGCGATCGTTCCCGGCGCCTGGTTCGGGGCTATTTCCCCGGCAAAAACGCTCCTTCGGCCCATCACGGCGCCCAGGCCCAGCAGGCCGAGGCCGGCCGAGATCGATCGCGCGCCGACGCCGAAGAAGCGTCGTCGCGTCAGGTCGAGGGCGTGTTCGTCGAAGGGGTGCACGGGTTCGGTTGCGCGTGATCAGTTTCGGGTGATCGCCGCGTCGAGGGAGAGCGCGGTGCTGGCCAGCAGCGTCCACGCCGCGAGCTCCGCCGGGTCGAGGCCAGGATCCGCGGGCGTCATGCCGATGCCGAGCAACTCGGCTGCGTCCGCCGGTACATCACGATACCGCGCGCGCAGCTCGGTGAGCGTCGCGCGCGCGAGTTCTACCTCGCTCGACTCCAAGACGCGTCCCGTGACGCGGCGGAGGAGGTGCGTGATGCGCTGGGAGTCCGCGTCCATCGTCCCGTCGAGGGGCAGCTGCTCGCGCAGCGTCCGAGTCGCGAGCGCGCGCGATGCCTCGACGAACTGCGGATCGTTCCACAGCGCGAGCGCCTGCAGCGGTGTGTTCGTCGTCGCTCGGCGGATCGTGCACGACTCGCGCGTCGGCGCGTCGAACGTCGACAGCGTCGGCGGCGGTGCCGCGCGCTTCCAGTACGTGTAGATGCTGCGGCGCCACAGCTCGCTGCCCTTGCCGCGGACGTACTCGCGCGTGTTCGAGGCCGGCATCGCGACCTCTTTCCAGAGGCCGGGCGGTTGGTAGGGCTTCACCGAGCGTCCGCCGAACTGTTCGACGAGCAATCCGGACTCGAACAGTGCCGCATCGCGGATCGCTTCGGCCGCGAGGCGCGTGCGCGGGAACGACGCGAGCAGCCGGTTCTCGGGATCGCGATCCGCCAGCTCCGGACGGCGCACGGAGCTCTGCCGGTAGGTGCTGCTGGTCACGAGCAGGCGCAGGATTGCACGCGAATCCCAGCCCGTTTCGCGGAACGTGACCGCCAACCAATCGAGCAGCTCGGGGTGGCTGGGCCACTCGCCCTGCAGGCCGAAGTCCTCACTGCTGCGCACGATCCCGGCGCCGAAGACCAGCTCGAACAACCGGTTCACCGCGACGCGCGCGACGAGCGGGTTCTCGGGCGCCAGCATCCACTGTGCCAGCCCGAGGCGGTCCTTCGGCGCGCCGTCGGGCAGGGCACCCAGCGCGACGGGAACCGCGCGCGAAGCAGGTCGGTCGAGATCGGGCTTGTCGTACTCGCCACGTTTCAGCACGAAGGTCGGCCGCGGCATCGCGAGCTCCTTCATGACCATCGTGCGCGGTAGTTCGTCTTCGAGAGCGGCGGCGCGTTCCTCGATGCGCGCGATGCGCTCGCGCGCTGCGCGTGCCGTGGGGGAGCGCTCGAGTTGCCACGCGATCGCGATCCGCGCCTCGAGGTCGGGCCAGCGCGCGTCGGCCGGTAGCAGGCCCGCGACGAGATCGCCGACCAGCTCGCCCGCATCGCGGCGCGGCTCGGCGCGGAAGTAAAACCCGCCCTCGCCGCCCGTGTTGACGTCCTTCAGCACGAGCGTCGAGCGCCCTTCGCCGAACGGAACGGTCGCGCGGTCCTGATCTGCCATCAACCCGCGGTCGACTTGCCGTGCCGCGACCTGCTTCGCGTCGACGAACAGCTTGAACCCGTCGTCGCTGCCCAGCGACACGCCGATCTCGCGGGCCGAAGGTGCGTACACCGTGCGCCCGACGTACGTCGCGACAACGCCGGTCGGCAGCACGTTCAGCGCGCCGTCGCGCAGCGCGAAGTCGGCACGCCAGCGCTGGCTCTCCGCGCCGAAGTTCTGCATCGGATCGAGGGTGGTGACGGTTTCCGGGCCGAAATCCTGCTCGAAAACGTCCTCACGCGAATCGCCCTGGAACGGCCCCAAAACGTGCCAGGTTCCCAGCGCGATCGGCAAGCGCTCCGTGACCGCAGCGTTCGCACGGGCGACGCGCACGCGCACGCGACCCAGCACGTGGTAGGCGTACCCGGACTCGCACTCGAGGCGCACATGCAGCTCAGTGCCGCCGGCGAACCCGAACGGGCGTTCGGCGAGGAAGATCGCGGCCCGCGGACCCTCGCGCTCGTGCCCTTGCAGCGCCCAACCGTCGGCATCGCCCAGCTCGAGCGCGTTGACGACGCGGAAGTCGCCGTTCTGCTGTTCGTGATCGGCCCAGGCCCACGCGAGCGGCACGTCCTCGCGCCGCGCCGGTTCCGCGGCTCGTCCGGCCTCGATGGACACGCCGGTCAACACCGCATTGCCGTTCGCGGCGCGGCCGATGCGGCCGTTGCCCAAGCTCGGATCGGGCAACACCTCGAGCAGCACGAGGCGCAGGCCCTCGCCCCGTGCGCGCAGCGTGAGGTCGAACGTGTCGCGCTCGGGGTTCGCGCCCGACGCCAGCACGGAGCCGTCCGGTTGCGTCGTCAGCGTCGCGCCGTTCCGCGAAGCGGCCGCGATCACGTCGGGCGTCTCCCACACGAGCGCCGTCTCACTCGCGAGCTGCTCGAAGAACCGCGCGCGCTCGGACTCGTCGTTCGGGCTCTCGCGCGCCAACTCGGCGCGTGCGCGTTCCAGATCACCGGCCAACGCGTCGCGCTCGCGGCGCTGCTCGGGTCGCGGCAGCACGAGGAACGGCTCGAACGCGCGGTTCGGATCCGGCAGTTGCGAATACAGGCCTGGTTCCTCGACGGAATCGAAGAACGACAGCATCGAGTAGAAGTCGTTCTGTGTGATCGGGTCGTACTTGTGGTCGTGGCAGCGCGCGCAGCCCATCGTCAGGCCGAGGAAGACCGACGACGTCGTCGCGGTGCGATCGACCGCGTATTCGACCAGGTATTCCGCGGGGATCGCCCCGCCTTCGTCCGTCATGACGTGGTTGCGCAGGAAGCCCGTCGCCGTGCGGCTCGCGTCCGTCGCGTCGGGCAACAAATCGCCGGCGATCTGCTCCGTCAGGAAGCGATCGAAGGGCATGTCATCGCGGAACGCCGCGAGGATCCAATCGCGCCAGGGCCACATCTGCCGGCCCGCGTCGGTGTGGATGCCGTTCGTGTCGGCATAGCGCGCCGCGTCGAGCCACGGTTGCGCCATCCGCTCCGCGTGGCGCGAGCGGTACGGCTCGTCCTGCAGCAGATGATCGACGAGCCGGTCGAATGCGTCCGCGCGGCGGTCCGCGACGAACGCATCGAGTTCCTCCGGCGTTGGCGGCAGACCGGTCAGGTCGAGGTAGACGCGCCGCGCGAGCAGGTCGGCCGGCGCGGGCGGGCTGGGCGCGATGCCCTCGGCATCCAAGCGCGCGAGCACGAAGCGATCGACCGGGTTGCGACACCAGGTCGCGTCTTGCACATCCGGCAGGGGCGGCTCCACGGGCGGGATGAAGGCCCAGTGCGGTTGGTATTCGGCTCCGCCCTCGATCCAGCGCCGCAGCGTTTCGCGCTCGTCGTCGCTGATCGCGCGCTTGCCGCTCTTCGCGGGCGGCATGCGCTCGTCCTCGTCCTCGGCGTGCACGCGTTCGAGCACGAGGCTCGCCTCCGCGTCACCCGGGACGATCGCCGCGCCGTACTTGCGTGCGGCGGTGGCGCCCTCGAACGTGTCGAGGCGCAATTTCGCCTCGCGCTTTCCCGCGTCGGGTCCGTGGCACGCGAAGCAGCGGTCCGCCAGGATCGGCCGCACGTCGCGGCCGTAGGTCGGAACTGGGGCTGACACGGGGCTCGATGCCGCGCGCTCGTTGCCCCCCGTCGCCGCCAGAGCCAGCGACGCGCACGCCGCGATTGCGATCGCGCCCTGCAGAACAGCGGAGCGTGCGCCGATGCGTGCGCGGTGGGAGGGGGTCACGTCGCCAAGGTACCTCGTAGCGAGCGTAGTCGAGCGAGCGCGAACCGTCCACGCGCGATACGAGCCTGCCGCGCGTTTCTACCCGTCGCCGCGCGTGCGGTTTCCGCTCCCCGGCGGTCACTCGGCGAACGACGAGGCCAGCACCCACGCGGCCCAGTCGCGCGGCGGCGCGCGCCGGTCGCGCAGCGCGCGCTTCGCTCGCCACAAGGCTTCGGACGGCGTGAGTCCGTCCTGCCAGAGACCGCCGTAGAAGTGCGCCATCAGCTCGCGCGTGGCGTCGTCGGGAACGCTCCAGAGGGACGTCACGCAGTGCTGCGCGCCCGCCGCGACGAGCGCGCGCTGGAACGAAGCCGCGCCCTGCCCAGTCACGATCTCTCCGCGGCCGGTGTCGCACGCCGACAACACGGCCAGGCGACAATTCGAGAGGTCGAGCGTGCCGAGTTCTTCGGCGGTCAGCGTGGCCTCCGGATCGTGGTTCGCACCGGCCAGCACGAGTTCGCAGCGCACGAGCGGGACGAGCGCGCGCACCGCTCGCGCGCGGTCCATCGGACGACCCTCGCCGGCGGACGCGGTCAGCAAGCTCGCCGGTGCGGCGTCCTCGTCGAACGCGCCGTGCGTGGCGACGTGGATCCAACGGGCATCCGGTGCGAGACCGACGAGCCCGCGCGCATCGGCGGACGTTCCACGCAGCACGTGCGGAGCGTCGGACTCGGCGTGCGTCGCGCGCCAGGCCGCGCACACGGCATCGATCTCGCGGCCGGTGGCGGGCAATGCGGACCAGCTCGGCAGCGTGCTCGCGGCCACGTCGCCGAAGTCCACGTCGCCGACCGCGAGCAAGCCGTGAGGCGTCGCCGTGGCCGTGCGCTCGCCGGCGACGTTTCGAGGCATCGCGGCCGTGTCGAACGACCACACCGTGTCCACGCGCAGGTGGTCGCCGAGCAAGGCGCCTTCCGCGTCTGCAGGCTGTTCGGTCTGCGCACGCACGTCGGGCAGCGCATCGAGCGGCAGCGTCAGGAGGGGACCATCCGGGGCGATCGACCAGCGTTCCGCATCGGGCACGCGCGACTGGATCGGATCGACGACGAGCGCACGCACGCGCTCGCCGGCGCGCCGCGTCGCTGCGCGATCGGCGGGCGCGCGCTCGAGTTCCGCGCGCCACGCGCGGCACGCCGATTCGATCGGTGCCAGGGGCCCCAGGTCGAGCCATCCGACCGTGCCGTCGGCTCGCACCCAGGCCGCGAGCAGGGCGTCCTCGGACTCGAAACGCTGCGCATGTGCGCTGCGATCGCGGACGACGACGCGCCACGCGACGGCCAACTCCTTCACGCCGAGGTGTTGCGCGACGTCGGGCGAGCGGATCGAGCGGGGCAGGGCAGCCTCGCCGTGGAAGCCACTGCGTAACGCACGCTCTGCAGCATCTCGGGCCTCGATCGCCGCGCGCAAGTCGTCCGGGCCGCCGTTGCGGGCTGCGCGCACGAGGTCGATCTGTGCCTGCCGCGTCGTGTCGCGCAACGCCTGCACGACAGGCCCGGCACTCTCGACGGCGCGCAGCGACCGCAACGCCGCGATGCCGATGCCGCGTGCCGTCTCGCCGAGCTCGAAAGCCAGCCCCTCGGCACCGGGACGAACCCGCGCGATGTCGAGATCGATCAGCAGCCCCAGCGCGGTGTCGATCAGGACGCTCGCGTTGCGCGCGGTCGCTTCGGCTTCGCGCGGCGAGAGGATGAGCGCCCGTGACGCGAGCATGTCGACCAGCGCGCGCGTCGCAGTCTCGACGCCGTCGCGCGCCTCCGGGAAACGACCGCGGGACGCATCCGTGCCGGCGCACTGCAGCTCGATCCCGATGCGCTCGGGGTGATCCGGCGGCAGCAGTGCGCGCGTCGTGTCGAGCAGTTCGGATTCGACCGCCGCCGCCTCGTCGAGGTGTCCGAGCCCACGCAGGGCCAGCGCCCGATTGCGCATGATGGCGCGCATCAGCGGGTTTTCCGGCGGCATGTCGCCGCCGACCGATTCGGCCAGCGCAGTGAGCTCGCGATCGGCCTCAGCCCAGTCGTTCTCGATCAAGTCCAGCGACGCCAGATTCAGCCGTGACTGCACGATCACCGCCTGCGTCGGCGCCAACTCCGGCGGTGGAGCGGCCAAGATGCGCGTGATCGTCGCGCGCGCGGTTGCGTACTCGCCGGCACGGATGCGCGCGATGGCTTCGTTCAGCTCCGCCATTGCGACCGCCACGTGACCGGCCGGGTAGTTCGCCCGCGCGGAAGCCAACGCTTCCTCGGCCAGGATCCGTCCCGTCTGGTAGTCGCCCTGTTCCGTGACCGTCGCGCTGAGGGCCGCTCGCAATTGCAGATCGAGCGGCGATCCCGGGACGATGTGCGCACCGCTCGCGCGCGCCGCGTCGACGCATGTGCGCGCTCGCTCGAGGTCGCCCAGGTAAAACGCACCGACGGCCAAGTTCGCGCGCAGCTGGGCCAAGTTGACGTCGTCCGCGGCGAGGATCGTGCTGCTGCCGCGCAATGCCGCTTCGAACCGATCGACGGCACCGCGGATGTCGCCGTTCGCGAACAGCAGCGCACCGAGGGCTGTTTCCGTCGTCGGAACGGATCGATCCGTGGTCGGCAGCGTGCGCCGGAACACGGTGAGCACGTCGCGCAACGTCTCGATGGCCTCGGTCGCGCGACCGACTTGTCCCAGCGCCGACCCGTGTTGCACGACGGCGACGAGACGGCGACGCGACTCCGGCGGGAGGATCTCGGACTGGACGGCGATGAGGCGCTCGGTCGCCGTCAACACGCCGGGATAGTCTCCGGCGTCGGCCACCGCCTGGATCGTGTCGAGCAAGACGATCTGCAGCGCATCGCTGGTCGCCAGCGCCGATTGCGCGCACAATTCCGCCGCCAAAACGCCCGGTGCCGCGCGACGTTCCGGTGTGGCCTCGCGCGCCAGCCCGTCGACCACAGCATGCAGTTCGTCGCGGAAAGCATCGGCGTCCGCGCGCGTCGCCGCGAGCTCCTCCAGCTCGACGACGACGAGCCGCGCGGATCCCATCCCGTCCGCCGAACGGACGACGAGCTGCACCTCGTGCCCGGGTTCGACGGCGAGGTCGAGCCAGGGCGTCGGCTTGCCGCCCGAGTCGTCGTCCTCCGCCAGCAGCGCGCCGGTCGAGTCGCGTGCTCCCAGGACCGGATCGAAGGCCGTGCTCTCGACCCACGCACGCAGGGTGCCCGAAACCGTCGCGGTATGGGGGACCGTCACCGAGGCTCCGGCAGTGTCGAGGTGCACGGGGAACTCGGTCCGCACCGGTTCGCCGCGGCACAGCGCGAGCGCCAGGACGAACCAGACACTCGTGGCCATGCGCTCATGGTATCCCGGCCGCGGATCCCCGATGCTGGAACGCGCGTGGACAACCGCGAGTCCCTGAACAGCGCCTGGGAGGCCGCACGCCGCGGGGACGTGACGGCCCGGGACGAACTCGCGCGGCTGGGACACGCGATCGCGCTGCGCGAGCTGAAGCTGCGCCGCGTCGCGCCGGCCGACACGGAAGACTTGGCCCAGGAGGCGGTCCGTTCCTTCCTGGTCTATCTCGTCGGCCCGGGCGAGACGCCCGCGGAGATCCGAGCTTTCCTGAAATGGCGGACGCTGGGCGTCCTCTCGGACCATCGCAAGCGCCGTCGCGCCCGCGTCATGGAGACCTCACAGCACGATCCGGAAGAGCTCACGCTAGAACCGGCGGTGCAAGGCCGCGGGCCCGTCGCGGCTGCGGTGGCGGAGCAGGTTCGCGACGCGCTTGCGGACTGTCGATCCCGATTGGGCGCGGACATGCGGGCCGTGCTCGCGCTGCGCTACGACGGCGGGCTCGACGCGGGCGCGATCGCCGACCGACTGGGCGTCACGCGCAACGCCATCCACGTGCGGACATTTCGCGCACTCGCGGCCCTGCGCGAGTGCCTGCTGCGCAAGGGCATCGATCCGGAGGACGTAGCTTGACCCGATTCCATGACGAGGACTACGCCGCCGCGGGCGCGTTCGTGGACGGCGAGATGGCCGAGCCCGAGCGCACGCGCTTCGAGTTGCGACTGGCCGCCGATCCGGCGCTCGCGCAGCACGTCGAAGAGCTGCTGCGTATGGACGAGGTCGCTCGCAGCGCCGCGCGTCGCGCGGTCGAGGCGCGGCCGAAATCGCGGTTGCGCCTCTTGCCCGCGATCGCGCTGGCCGCCGCGAGCGTCGCAGTGGTCCTCGGCGTGCGTGCCTGGTTCGACGCCCGGCTGGAGCCCGCGCGCGCGCAAGTCGCCCTCGTGCCGAGCTACGAGTCGGCGGCGGAATGGATCGCCAGCGACCCGTCACTCACGGGCCGGCGGCCCCCGGGGCTCGACGAGTTGCGCGGCGCCAACGAAACGCCGAATGTGGACGCACGCACCTTCCTCGACGCCGTTTTGCGCTTGGAATCCAGCCGATTCGGCGTCGCGACGCCGGCTGTGACGACGGCGGCTTTCTTCGCGCTGCCCGTGCGCGCGACCGAGCCCGTCGACGTGCTCGTGTTCGGGTTCCCCAAGGGCGGCACTCCCGTCCGCTACTGGCCCGAGTCCGCGGATCCCTCGGCTGCGCGCGTCGAGGCCGGCGATCACGTGCTGCCGGGACCGAGTTTCACGCTCGTCTCGGATCCACGCGGCGACCGCGTCGAGTACCGGCGCGGATTCCTCGTCCCGATCGGCGCGGAGCGCGTGACTGTCATCGTGGCGAGCCGCGCGGCGAACGGGAGTGCGCTCGAAGCGCGATCCTTGGCACCGGCGAGCGATGCCGCGACGGCGTCCTCCGAACTCGACGCCGCGGGATTCGCGACCGAGACGTTCACGGTCGTCGAGCCCTGATCGTTCCGTACGGTGTCTGGGAACGTGCGGAATGGATACCGGAACCTCGGCCCGCATCCCGTTCGGTTCGCCTCGCGCGCCGCGACGGACACCGGAGTTCGGACGCGTGGCTGCTGCGTGAACTCGACGAGCCCTGGATCACCCTTCTTGATTGGGCACCGTGTCTCAGGACCCAGCACCGCGGATCGACCGGTTGGCCAAGCGGTCCGACACAGACTTCTACCCTCCGGGTCGACAAGCGTGACTGACACAGAGACTCGTTCGTAAGCGCGGCTCTCGCCACGGTCGTCTGAGTCGGAATCGCCGCGCGACGCTGCGCCACTCGACGTGCAACGAATCCGGAGCGCGAATCTTGATTGGAGGCTAGATGCACGTGCTCTGGCACTGCGCGCGCTCGAGACGCATCCCATGCGAACAACCACAGCATGTCTAGCTGGCATTCATGCACGCTACATGTGCGCGGAATGAGACGCGGCCGCGGGGGCCATGCTGAGTCATCTGGGCTGATCGTGCGCTGGACGCCCGTAGATACGAAAGCGCGCCGCGCAAGGTCGGAAGACCACCCGCCGCGCGCCACCATGCCGCGCCCCGGGCGCCCCCCCCCAACCCACACCCCACCCCACGGAACCGCACCCCGCGCCACAACGTGTAAATAACCCGCGGG
>JBBQCC010000145.1:0-10680 GCA_038318285.1 Planctomycetota bacterium
TAGGCGACCTGGGCCCAGTCGCGCCAAGCGGCGTCGAACTCGGCGTAGGACCAACCCAGCACCGCCTTGAACTGGTCGCGGTGCCAGTCGGGCAGGTTCGAGCCGGTCGGGACGCCGCGCTCGTCGTAGTGCCGCTTGATCGCCCACAGGAACGCGCCGAACTCCTTCGGCTTCGTCGTGATGAGGAAGTCGACCATCGACCACGTCGTGAAGTGGTGCGGCAACTTGAGCTCGCCAAAGTTCTTGAGCGCCATCAGCTCGGCCATGCGCGGCGCTTCGTTCGCGTTGATGAGCTTGAGCACTTCGGGCTTCCAGTTGCTCTTGCTGGTCATGTCGGCGACCGCGCCCTCGCCGCCGTCGAAGCTGTTGTTCTTCGGGTCGATCTCGCGCTCCATGAAGTGCGCCAGACCTTCGTGCAGCCACACCGGCGTGTCGTAGCTGTAGTGGTTCAGACCGTCGTACAGGTTGTGCGCCAGATTGAACGCGATGTGGCCGTGCAAGCCGCCGTCCGAGCGCAGGTTGCCCTGCTGCGTGTGCATGGAGACGGAGATCGCACCCGTGTCGACGAAGTGCCAACGCTGCGTGTTGCGGATGCGCAACCCGGCATTTTCCAGCAGGAAATCGACGTGGCTGGCTTCGTTGGGAACGACGAGGATCTCGTACTTCTCCTTCATGCCGAGGTACGGTCCCTCGCCCTGGTACGAGCCGCGCCACACGCCCGAGCCGTCGGCGAACGTCGCGCCCACGCCGTCCGTGATCTCGAGGAAGCGCGTGTAGATCTCCTCGCAGCGCTGCGCGTACAGGTGCAGGCGCAACCACGGATCGAGGATGCCCGTCTCGGGCGAGATCTTCGGGTAGGCCAGCTGGAGCTTCGTCAGCTCGGCCAGGAACTTCTTCTTCTCCTCGAACTTCACCTTGTACGCGCCCAGCGCGAACCCGATGCGGAAGTGCGCGGTCTCGATCCAGCGGATGTCGAGCGTGGCCAGGTGTTCGTCGACCTTCGCCGTCGTCCCGCCCTTCTTCCCGAAGGCGAATCCGCCGTGCGAGACGATGCCGCCCGCCTCGAGCAGCGCCGGGTCGTTCTGGCAGACGCTGCAGAAGCTGGGGTCGGTCAGCTTGCGCTTGTCGCCCAGCGCGCGCGCCTCCGCCCCCGGTGACAGGGCGGCGAGCGTGAGCAGCGCCGCACCGATGATCGTCCGTCGTGTCGTCCTCGGATCGTTCACAGCGCGCGCCCCTTCCAACTCTTGGCCATCTCGATCGCTTCGAACGCCGCCAGATCCTCGATCGGCGGCTCGCCATCCACCATCCCGCGCAGCGCGTTGATCGTCGCGACGCGGATCGCATTGTCCTCGTCATCCAAGAAGAGCCGCAGACGTGCCGCCTGCGCCTTCTCCCCACAACCCGCGAGCATCCGCAGCACGGCGACCTTGGTCTTGCGATCGGCCTTTTCCAGCTTCCCCAGGGCAAAATCCGTCGCTGGTTTGCCGCGCGCACCGTTCAGCGCGAGCCGGATCTCGCGTTTCTCCTTGTCCCAGCGCTTCGACTGGCAGGCGTCGAACAGGGCGTCGAGCCCGACGATGGAACCGGCGGACGCGGCGCACAACGCGGCCGCGTAGCGTTCGTCGGGATCGGCTTTGTCACCGGCCTTTTCCAGGCGCGCCCAAGCCTTCTCGACCGCGGGTGCGATACCCGGGTCGGGGAAGGCCGCCGCGCGGTGCAGCGTGAACACGCGCACGGGCGTCAACTTGTCGTCGAACTCCTTGGCCAGGAGGCGCGTCTGGTTCGCGGCCGTGATCTCGAGCAAGACGTTCAGCAGGCGCTCTTGTGCTTCCTCGTTGCGCTCCTTGCCATAGCGATCGAGCACGAACGGCACCGCGGCCGCACCCTCGTTCACGAGCCCGGCGTGGCCCTGCTCGGCCATCTCGGGCACGTGGGCTTTGATGACGCGCTCGATGTCGGTGAGCAGCACGTCCTTGTCGGCGGGCTTCGGCCAGGCCGTCAGCTTCTCCTGCGCCGGCTCGGCCCCCTCGGGAGCGGGCTTGGGCTTCGGCGGATCCTGCGCGGGCGAGCCCGTCGCGATCAGGGCGACGCAAGCCGAGCCGAGAAGGAAGGAGCGCAAGTGCATCATGGGGATCCTCGCAAACGGCGCTGCCACAGCGTCGGGACGAGATCGCGCCAGCTCTCGTCGACGAAGGTGAGCTTGGAACGATCGAGGTGTTCCTCGAGTTCGCGCACGAACGTGTCGGGGTCGCTCCAGGGGAACGTCCGCACGTCGACCTCGAGCTGCACGTCGCCCGGGCGTAGCCCTGCGCTGCGTTCGAGCACACGCGCGAGGCGCCACGCTCCGGTGGTTTCGATGGGTTCCGACCACGCGCCCACTTCGGCGTCGAGGGCCCAGTTCCAGACCTCCAGACCCAATTCGGGCAGACCGCCCTTCACTTGGTCGAACTGCGGCGCCGCGACGGGCGCCGGGGCCTCCCCGCCGCGCAGCAAGGCTGTGCGCCCAACCTCCGCGGCGGCGTGGACGGCGTCGCGGGCGCCCTCACCCACGATCTGACGAGCTGCCGTGCGCTGGAAGATCACGTTGGTCAGCGCGATGCGCCGCAGGTCGGGCAGCGTGTGCTGCGGTTCGACGCGCGCGACGATCGAGGCGATCGCGTCCACTTCCTCGACGAGGATCGGGGTGTCGTTCAGGGCCAGCACGGTGCCCGCGGGCCAGGCCGGCGGGGTTGGCCGCGACTCGGGGACACAACTCGCGAGCGCGAGGACGCCCGCGGCGGGGACGGCCGAGGCCCAGGCAAGCGTGCGCACGAGGGGGGACATTCCGGATCCAAGATAGTCGTCGAGGGCTCTAACCGACTCGCGAACCCCGGTTGCCGGCCGGAATCCGAAGACTGGTCGCGCGGGCCTCATCGTGTGCCGCCGACTGCACTGCCGACTGCACTGCGGGCAGAGGCCGCGGGCTGAGGCCGCAGACCGCGGAGGTCGCGCGCGCTGGACGCCCCGGGAACCCTCACGAGCGCCCGTCGTCCTCGATGTCGTCGTCGTCGATCTCGCCCGAGGCGTGACCTCCGTTCGTGTCGAAGCCGGCCACGAAGCGCATCGCGGGCTCGGTCAGGAAGCGGTACGAGGCGTGGATGTTCTCCTCGACTTGGACGAGCGCGCCCTCCGCGCGGACCGGCCCGTAGGTCGACACGATCTCGAGGAACAGCGAGCGCGGATCGTTCGCCCACGATTCGATGCGCAAGCCGTGGCTGCCCAGGCGCTCAGGCGTCGCCGGGAACACGAAGCGGATGCCGAGCAGGGCCGGGTCGCCGCCGAACACGTCGGTCTCGTCGTCGAACCCGAACATCGCGTGGCGCAGATAGGCGCGGCTGTCCTGGAACGCGCGCGGGTTGACCAGCGTCCGCAGCGTGACCTGCTGCGCCGTGAAGAACTGGAATCCTCGCTGGGCGACGACCTTCTCCGAGACGGAGCGGACGCGCGCGGCGAACTCGTCGTGGGTGACGCTGGAGAGTTCCTCACAGAACTGGAAGCGGTCGGGGCGGAACGCCGCGAATGAGTTCGCGCCAGGCGCGGCGACCGGGTTCGACAGGACCGCGCCGGCGGGGGAGACCACGAAGCTCGAGTAGGGCGGGGAGCCCCCTCGGAAGAGCTGATCGTGGACGCGTTGGATGGCCGCGGGGTCCGAGGGGACGGCGGGGTGCATCAGGTCCGTGACGAGCGAGATCGTGCGCGGGGCGTAGACGGTCGTCTTGGCCATGAGGTTCCTCGCGGATCGCGGTCCGGGGCCCGCGGCGGGCGGGGTCTCCGGTCCGAGTTTCCGTGGCGCCTCCTAGACTACACGGAGAGGCGCGGCACCGGGCCCCGGGGGTTCGCGCCGCAGATTCCTCTCGCCGGTCCGGGTTCTCGCTCGTAGCCTCGTGGCCCGTTTTCTACGGACCTGTCCCACGTGGTCGGGCCGTCTCGCGATCCAAGAAGACCCTCTCCGCCCCGCCATGGTCACGCGCATCTTGTCACTCGGTTTCGTCGGCCTCGCGCTCGCTGCGCCGACCCTCCTGGCCCGGCCCCTGCCGACGATCGCCGATCCCACCGTCGCCGATTCAGCCAACGCGGCGGCCGAGGAGACGTCGATCTTCGGTGAGCCGCTCTACGTGAACGGCAAGCGGATCACGGACGCCGAGATCGAGCGCTACCTGATCTATGGCCCCTGCCGCCTGCAGCTCGAGCTGTTCCGGGTCGGCCTCATCATCGAGGATGAGCTGGACCGCCGCGCGCGCGACGAGGCCAACATCGCCGTCGAGCCGATGGTCGGACCGCCCGCCGCCGCGGGCGCCGAGAAGATCGTCGCCGAGAAGGAGAAGAGCGCGCCCTTCGAATCGCCCGAAGCTCGCGCGCGCGCGCTCGAGCAGGAGACCGCTCGCCAGCGTGCGCAACGCCTCCAAGATCCGGCCGTCCGGGCCGAGTGGGACAAGAAGCGCAACGCCGAGCGTCAGTTGCTCGATGAACAACTCGTCCCGACGGAGGAGGAGTTCGAAGCGGAGTTCCAGCGCTCACTGGACGAGTTCAAGAAGAGCTATCCGATCTTGAACCTGGAGGCCGAGGTCAGCCGGGCCTTCCGCTCGGTCCCCTGGTACCGCGACAACCTGCGCCAGACGCTGTTCTTCGACCGCGTCTTCTATCCCGACAACCCCGATGAGTGGCCGGTCACGACGATCGAATCCGTGCGTGCCGACTCGGGCGACACGCTGCTGACCGACGCGCACGACAGCTACAAGATGCGCAAGGAGCACGCCGAGAAGACCGGCGAGCCGCTGCCGAAGGAAGACGCGATCTACACGACGATGATGCGTCAGATCGTCCGTGACGCGATGTTCGCGACGATCGACTGGAAGACGTCGTTCGACGGTCTGCCCAGCGACCTCGTCCTGACCGCCGACCGCGACTTCGACGGCAAGCCCGAGCTCGTCGTCCGCACGGCCGACCTGTGGGAGAAGGTCAAGGACACCGTCTCGCCCACCGAGGTCGACGAGGCCAAGCGCTGGTTCATCACGTCGAGGGCGACGCACGACCGCCTCCAGAAGGAGAACGCGCTGCTCGACGACGCTGAGCGCGCGACCAAGCTCGACGAGCTGAAGCAGCAATTCGTCGGCACGTTCTTCAACATCGACATCATGGCGATGCAGACGTACTTCTTCCCCTCGACGGAGACGTACCTCGAGTACCACATGCTTCTCGAGGGCTACCGCAAGAAGGTCGCGCCCGAGCTGGTCCAGCAGGAGAGCGGCGACATCGCGCCGGTCCTGCGCGCGCACCTCGACGCCGCCAACCGCATCATGGGACTCGGGCAAGTCGACGTGGAGATCATGCTGATCTCGGCGTTCGACATCCCGAACTTCCACTGGAAGAAGGACGGCTGGGTCGAGGCCAAGAAGAAGGCCGAAGCGATCAAGGCCCAGTTGGACGCGAACACAGCCGAGTACAACGCCGAACGCGCGAAGCGCGCCCAGGCGCAGGCCGAGGGCAAGGAGTACGTCGCCGAAAAGGAAGTCGTCGAGCCGTACCGCTTCTGGAGCGACATGCTCAATGAGCACAGCGAGTACTGGGATCCGCCGTCGCCGGAAGGTCCGGGCAAGCGTGGCTCGGACGTCTCGATGAAGAACCGCGGCCGCTTCAGCCTGCGCTACCGCAACGACCTTCAGGGCTTCGTGGGCGAGACGCCGTACTCGCACTGGGTCACGGGCGCGTCCATCACGGACTACGTCTTCGCCGACCAGGCCGAGAACACGGTCGCCGGTCCGTTCCGCGGTCCGCAGGGCTACTACCTGACGCGCGTCCAGCGCCGGACGCCGCCGACGCGCCCGCTGAACCTGGGCGATCCCAAGCACGTGGACCTGCTCCGTGACGACTACGTCCGCACGTCGTTCATCGACTACTCGGAAGAAGCCCGGAAGGCCGCCGACGTCAAGGGGTTCGACTTCGGCTACTGAGAGCCCGTGAACCGTTCGAACTCGGCGGGCCCGAGTCGTCGCAGAGATCCTGCGCGGCTCGGGCCCGCCGCTGTCGAGACCAGCGCGCTCCAGCCGTAGGATGCCGACCGTGGAGGCCAACCTGCGCACGATGTGGCGGCTGATCCAGCCGCACTTGAAGCCGCGCTTGCCGGCGTTCTTGGTGCTGCTCGGCCTGGGCGCGTTGACGGCGTTTGCGCAGAACATCATCGTCGTCCTGATCTATCCGGCGGTGGATGTCCTGTTCCCCGGGTCGGAACAGACGGCATCGCAGGCGAAGGGCTGGATGAAGCCGCTCGGCGATGTGCTGCGCGGTTGGGTCATCGGGCCCACCGGCGTCGTCGAGAGCAAGTACGCGGGTCTGGGCAAGATCGCGCTGGTTCTAGCGCTGCTCGCGCTGTTCGGCGCGTTCGCGCAGTACCTCTTCAGCACGCTGTCGCGGCGCCTGTCGGTCGGCCTCGTCGTCGATCTGCGCGAGCGCATCGCGAAGCACCTGCTGGGACTGTCGCTGTCCTTCCACGGCAAGCGACAGTTCGGTGACTTGATCTCGCGGCTGTCGAGCGACACGGGGACCGTGCTGAACGTCGTGAACCAGACGCTCAAGGACCTGATCCTCGAGCCGCTCATGGTGCTGACCGCGTTCGCCGTCGCAGCCGCGATCGCGCCGGTCCCCGCGACGATCGCCTTCGTCGGTCTGGGCTTCATCGCCGCGCCGGTCTTCAAGCAGGCGAAGCGAGTGAACCGCGGCTCGACGAAGTCGTTGACCGAGCTGGGCTCCTCTGTGCAGGCGCTGAGTCAGATGTTCCAGGGCATCCGCACGGTGAAGGCCTTCCGCGCCGAAGCGCGCGAACTGGCCGACTACCACGCCGTGAACGAGTCCTACGTCCGCTCGACGATGCGCATGGTGCGCGCGCAGGCGACAGCCAACGCGCTGACCCTGTTTCTGTCGCACGCCGGGTTGGGCTTGATGATCTTCGTGGTGGGAATGCTGCAATCCAAAGGGCAATTCGACACGTCGGAGAGCCTGATCATCTTCTTCCTGTCCACGGCGAAGATGTACGCGGGTGTCAAGGACATCACGAAGGCGATCACGAACGCTCAGGAATCGGTGGGCGCTTCCGTCCGCATCCAGCAGATCCTGAGCGAACGCGCCGAAGTCGAGGACCGCGACGGTGCGCGCGAGTGCACGGGCGTGGGCTCGGGACTGCGCGTCGAGCGCGTCTCGTTCAGCTATCCCTCCGGATCGGGTCACGCCGTACGTGAACTGGATCTCGAGATCCGACCGGGGGAGACGCTGGCACTCGTCGGTTCGTCGGGGGCGGGGAAGAGCACGCTCGTCGATCTACTTGCGCGGTTCCTCGATCCGACCGAGGGCGCGATCCGCGTCGACGGCACGGACCTGCGCGACCTCACGCTCGATTCGTGGACGCGCCAGTACGCGATGGTCGGCCAGGTGCCGTTCCTGTTCCACACGACGATCGGCGAGAACATTCGCTACGGCCGCCCCGAGGCGACGCAGCCCGAGATCGAGGCCGCGGCGCGCGCTGCGGGCATCCACGACTTCATCGCCGGGCTGCCCGAGGGTTACACGACGAACGTGGCCGATGCGGGCTCGCGTCTGTCGGGCGGTCAGCGCCAGCGCATCACGATCGCGCGCGCGTTCCTCAAGGACGCGCCGATTCTGTTGCTCGACGAGGCGACGAGCGCTCTCGATACCGAGAGCGAGGCCGTCGTCCAGGAGTCGCTGGAGCGGCTGATGAAGGGCAAGACGGTGATCGTGATCGCGCACCGGCTGACGACGATCCGCAACGCGGACCGGATCGCGGTGCTCGACGGCGGGCGACTCGTCGAGATCGGCACGCACGCCGAACTTCTCGCGCGCCAAGGCGCCTACGCGCGCCTGCACGCGGCCTGATCGACACTGGCTGATCAACTCGGGCCGCTACGGGATTCCGGGCTCCGATCAGGACGCGCAAGATCAGAACTCCCCTCTGGACAGGGTTCGCGCCGCAAGTAAACTCCTGCTTCAAACACGCGTTTGAATTCGCATGAGTGCCCGTACGCAACCCGACACCGCCACGCGCCAGAGGCTTCTCGACGTCGCCGGCGGCGTCTTCGCCGAGCACGGTTTCCGCCGTGCGACCGTGCGCGAGATCTGCAAGCTCGCGGGTGCGAACGTGGCCTCGATCCACTACCACTTCGGCGACAAGGATGGGCTCTATCACGCCGTGCTGCGCAGTGCGTTCGAAGCCGTCGAGGCGCGCCATCCCCGCGGAGCGCTGAAGGGGATCGACCCCGAGGAGGAGCTGCACCTCTTCGTGCTGGCTTTCCTGCGCAAGATCTACAGCGGGGGCGTTCCGACGTGGCTCATGCAGATCATGTCACGCGAGATGTTCGAGCCGACCGGGGCGCTCGAGACGCTGGTTCAGGCCGTCCACCGCCCGACGTTCGAGCACCTGAGCGGCATCGTTCGCCGGTTGGGTCCGCGCGGCATGCGCCGTGACACGGTGCTGCGCTGTGCTCAATCTGTCATCGCACAGTGCGTCTTCTACCGTCACGCGCAGCCCGTGCTGCGTGTCATGGGTCACCCCGAGCCGACCACACCCGCGCAGATCGAGCGCCTCGCTCGGCACGTCACCCGCTTTTCGATCGCTGGAATCCGCGAAGCCGCAGGGCGGCGAGAGGTCGCTTCGTGAACTTCGTCGCGCTCAAAATGCTGATCGGCGACCGGGCCAAGTACCTCGGCATCATCATCGGGATCACGTTCGCGTCGCTGCTCATCACACAGCAGCTGGGGATCTTCACGGGGATCATGACGCGCACGTATGCAGCCATCACGGACCTCGGCCAGCCGGACATCTGGGTCATGGATCCCAAGGTCCAGTTCATCGACGACATCAAGCCGCTGCAGGACACAGAGCTGTACCGCGTGCGCGGCGTCGAGGGCGTGCAGTGGGCCGTCCCGCTCTACAAGGGACTGCTGAAAGCGCGGCTCTCGAACGGGAACTTCCAGACGTGCAACGTGTTCGGCCTCGACGACGCGACGCTGATCGGCGGGCCGCCGGAGATGATCGATGGCCGCCTCGAGGACCTGCGCCGCGCCGACGGCGTGATCGTCGACGAGTATGCCGCTGCCGGCAAACTGGCGAAGCCGCCGACTTCGCCGGACGCGAAGCCCGAGCCGTTGCGCGTGGGCGACGTGATCGAGCTCAACGACCACCGCGCGATCGTGGTGGGGATCTGTCGCGTCCAGCGCACGTTCCAGTCGCAGCCGGTGGTCTACACGACGTACTCGCGCGCGACGACGTTCGCGCCGAAGGAGCGCAAACTCCTCTCTTTCGTCCTCGTTGCCGCAAGGCCCGGGACGGACATCCACGATCTGTGCGCTCGCATCCAGGCGGTCACTGGACTCGCAGCGGAGACGCGTGAGGACTTCAAGTGGAAGACGGTCGTCTACTTCATGAAGTACACCGGCATACCCATCAACTTCGGCATCGCCGTGCTGCTCGGCTTCCTGGTGGGCACCGCGATCGCCGGTCAGACCTTCTACAACTTCACGATCGAGAACCTGAAGCAGTTCGGGGCGCTCAAGGCGATGGGCGCGAGCAACGGCACCCTGCTGCGCATGATCCTGTTGCAGGCGCTGCTCGTCGGAACGATCGGCTACGGGCTCGGCGTCGGTGCCGCTGCCTTGTTCGGGCTGCTGACCAGCAAGTCCGAGTTGGCGTTCCGGCTGCCCTGGCAGATCCTCGCGCTGACCGCGGTTTCGGTGACCGTCATCTGCATGCTTTCGGCGCTCGTCAGCATCCGGAAGGTCGTGAAGCTGGAACCCGCGATCGTGTTCAAGGGCTGAGCCATGTCCATTCACACACAGACGAAGCGGGAACGGCGGCCTCAGCGTCGCGTCGCGTACCAGCACTTCGCGCGCGCCGGAGACCGGAGCATTCGATGACTCCCGAATCGAACATCGCCGTGATCTGCCGCAGCGTCACGAAGACCTACGGTACGGGCACTGCCGCCGTTCAAGCCTTGCGCGGTGTCGATCTCGACGTGAACAGCGGCGAGCTGATGATGCTCGTCGGTCCGTCAGGCTGCGGCAAGACGACGTTGATCTCGGTCATCGCAGGAATCCTCGATCCGACCGGGGGCGAGTGCCTCGTCTTCGGTCAGCACCTCGCGGCCATGCCGCAGCGCAAGCGCACCGCCTACCGCGGCAAATCGATCGGTTTCGTGTTCCAGGCGTTCAACTTGTTGCCAGCGCTGACGGCCGCTGAGAACGTCGCTGTGCCGCTCCTGATCCTCGGCGAGCGACGCCCCCGCGCACTGAAGCGCGCCGATGCCGCGTTGGAGCGCGTGGGTCTTTCGGCGCGCGGGCACTCGCTCCCTTCGGAGCTCTCCGGCGGTCAGCAGCAGCGCGTCGCGATCGCCCGCGCGCTCGTCCACGATCCACGACTCGTCGTGTGCGACGAACCGACGAGCGCGCTCGACGCCGACACGGGTCAACACGTGATGACCCTGCTTCGCGAGGTGGCTGTGGCCCCCGGTCGCGCGCTGATCATCGTCACGCACGACTCCCGCACCTTCCACTTCGCCGATCGCATCGCTCGCATGGACGACGGTCACATCGAGAGCGTCACCAACAATTCCGCCGAGACGGTCTCCGCGAGGTCCG
>JBBQCC010000146.1:0-10678 GCA_038318285.1 Planctomycetota bacterium
GAGATCATGCTGCAACAGACGCGTGTGGACAAGGTGATCCCGTACTTCGAGCGCTTCGTGGCGCGGTTCCCGACCGTGGCGGCCCTCGCCGAGGCGACCCCGGACGACGTCTTCGCGGCCTGGAGCGGCCTCGGGTACTACCGGCGGGCGCGCTCGCTGCATGCGGCGGCGCGCGTCGTCGTCGAGCGGCACGGTGGGGATTTTCCCGCCACGCGCGCGGAGCTCCTCGAGCTCCCGGGTGTTGGCCCCTACACGGCCGGTGCCGTGGCCAGCATCGCCTTCGATCGGCCCGAGCCGCTCGTGGACGGCAACGTCGCGCGCGTTTTGGCGCGGCTGTTCGCGCTGGATGCGGCGCCCGAGTCGGCGGAATTCCGCACGGCGACCTGGTCGATCGCGGGCGAGCTCGTCGGTGCGCTGGACGGGCGTTCGCCGGGGGATTGGAACCAGGCGTTGATGGAGCTGGGGGCGCTGGTGTGCGTGCCGCGCGACCCGCGTTGCCTCGTGTGTCCGCTGCACGCGCACTGCCGCGCGCACGCCGAGGGTCGCGTGCAGGAGCTGCCGGTCCCGAAGCGTCGGCCGGAGCCGATCGAGGTCGAGCTGCACGTCGCGCTCGTGCGCGATCGGGACCGCGTGCTCGTTGCGCAACGTCCGTCGGGTGGTCGCATGGCGGGCCTGTGGGAGCTCCCGACGATCGAGCCCTCGGGCGCGCGCCTCCTGGCCGAGCCGGAGTGGCCGAGCACACGCGTTGGCTATCCTTCGATCGTCGGCGGTGATGCGATCGGCGCCGTCGGCCATGCGATCACGCGGCACCGGGTGCGCGCACAGGTGTTCGCAGCGCGCTGGATCGGCGACGAGCCCGAGCTGCCCCTGCGCTTCGTCACGTCGGACGAACTCGCGGGCCTCGGGCCGACGGGACTGTCGGCCAAAGTGTTGCGCGCGGCATTCGCGCGGCCTGCTGCGCGTTGATGGCGGCTGCGCGTTGATGACGGCTACGCGTTGATGGCGGCTACGCGTTGATCGAGCCCCCGGGGTATGGCAGGAAGACCGTTCTGTCCTCGCGCGATCCTCAACCCAAGACCCCTGCAACCGAACGTTCGAGCGCCCGCGCGACCGCGCGCGGCGTGACGTTCGTGGTTCCGGCCTACGACGAGGAGGACGGCATCGCGGGCGTCGTCGAGCGGTTGGCGGGGCTCGACCTGGGTGTCCCGGTCGAGATCCTGGTCGTGGACGACGGGTCGAAGGACGGAACCGCGCGCGTGCTGGAATCGCTGCGCCCGCGCTTCCCAAACCTGACCGTCGTGCGCCATCCGCGGAACAAGGGCTACGGCGCCGCGCTGAAGACCGGATTCGCGCGCGCCGGACACGAGGTCGTCGTCATCACCGACGGCGACGGCACGTACCCCGAGGCGAAGATCGGCGACCTGCTGGCGCGCATCGACGACGGCGCCGAGATGGCGGTCGGTTCGCGCACGGGCGCGGACGTACACATCCCGCTCGTGCGCCGGCCGGCGAAGGCGTTCTTGCGCTGGCTGGCGAGCTATCTGGCGGGAACCGAGATCCCCGACCTGAACTCGGGTCTGCGCGCGATGCGGCGCGAGCTCGTCCTGCGCTACCGGCCGATCCTGCCGGAAGGGTTCAGCTTCACGACGACGATCACGTTGGCGTCGCTGACGAACGACCACCGCGTCGACTACGTGCCGATCGACTACGCGAAGCGATCGGGGCGCTCGAAGATCCGGCCCATCCGCGACACGCTGGGCTTCACGCAGCTCATCGTGAGGACGGTGCTGTACTTCAACCCGCTCAAGGTGCTGTACCCCGTCGCGGGGTTCGTGCTGGTCGCGCTGCTCGCGTCGCTCTACTACGACGTGTTCGTGATCTCGCCGCCAAATCTGTCGGACAAGACGACGCTGCTCGCGATGGCGATGATGCACGTGCTGGCGGTCGGTTTGCTGGCCGACCTGATCGACAAGCGTTCGCGATTGTGATCGCGTCCATGTGACCGTTTGCGTACGGGCAGAGCCCCATCAGCACGCCGCGGCCCGCACCGGCACCCCGCAGTGCGTTAGGCTGTGCGTCGTTCGACGCATCCAAACCCCGGTGGCACCATGCTGAGTCCGAAGTCTCCCGCTCCTCTGTTCTCCTTGCCCTCGACGTCCGGGCGGAACGTGTCGACCAAGGACCTGCGCGGTCAGCGGTTCGTGCTGTACTTCTATCCCCGGGACGACACGCCCGGCTGCACGCGGGAAGCCTGCGATTTCCGCGACAATCTAGCGCGTCTCGGGAAGGCGAAGATCGCTGTCTACGGCGTGTCGAAGGACGGCATCGCGAGCCACCAGAAGTTCCGTGCGAAGTACGGACTGCCCTTCGAGCTCCTCTCCGACGATGGCAATGCCGTCGCGCGGAAGTACGGCGCGTTCGGACAGAAGATGATGTACGGGAAATCCGTCACGGGTGTGATCCGCTCGACGTTCCTCGTCGGCGCGGACGGCAAGCTCGAGCGCGTCTGGTCGCCCGTAAAGGTCGACGGACACGTCGACGCGGTGCTGGCGGCGATCGCCGAGGGTTCGGCTCCGACGCGCACCGGTACGATCGTTGCGCCGCGCGCCACCCAAGCGAAGAAGCCCGCTGTGACGCCGCGCTCCGGGGCGCTCAAGGCCGCTGCGATGCCGGCGCGTCGCGCGTCGGGCAGCTCGTCGCAGAAGTCGGTGCAGAAGTCGGTACAGAAGTCCACCGCTCGCGCTGCGAAGAAGGCGCCCGCCGCGCGCCGGACCGTGCGCAAGACCAAGTCGAAGAAGGCGTGAATCTCACGCCGCGAAAAACGTGATTGAGGACGACATGGGCAAGAACAAAGAGAAGAAGCGCCTCGAGGCGATCAATGGACACGCGGACGTGGACACGACAGACGTCGTCCGCGTCCTGAACAAGATCCTCGAGCTCGAGCTGGCCGGCGTCGTCCGGTACATGCACTACTCGTTCATGATCTTCGGCCACCACCGGATCCCGATCGTGAAGTGGCTGCGCGACCAGTCGACCGAGTCGATGGCGCACGCAACGCAGGCGGGCGAGCACGTGACGAACCTCGGCGGTCATCCGAGCCTGCACATCGGCGAGCTGCTCGAGACGCACAAGCACGGCGTCGACGAGATCCTCGGCGAGAGCCTCGAGCACGAAGCCGAGGGGCTCGACGCCTACCGCGAGCTCCTCGAACTCGTCGCGGGCAAGGACATCATGCTGGAGGAGTACGCGCGCGACATGATCGCGGCCGAGCAGGCTCACCAGCACGAGATCCAGAAGATGATGCGCCGCCCGGCCTGAGTTTCTCTCCGGAGTTCAGGGAACGCGGCCCGAATCCGCCCGTTCGATCTCCGACACGCGCGCGAGTTGGTTCGCGTCGAGACGCGCGGCGAGGCGCGCGCGTTCCTCGTCCGCGGCGAAGTCGCCGTTCGCCGCAGCCGCGCCGTACCAAGCGCAGGCGACGACCTCGTCGCGCGGGACGCCGGCGCCCAACTCGTGCATGCGACCCAGCTTGCTCTGTGCGACGGCGAGGCCGGCATCGGCCGCGCGCTGGAACCATTGCGCGGCGCGAACTTGGTCGCGCGCGACGCCCTGGCCCTTCAGGTAGAGCAGTCCCAGGTCGTATTGCGCCTGTGCGTGACCGCTATCCGCGGCGAGTTCCAACCAGTGTGCCGCGCGCGCTTCGTCGCGCTCGACGCCGCGCCCGGACAACAGCATGTGACCGATCTGCGTCTGGGCGACCGCGAGTCCTTGCTCTGCGGCGCGACCGAACCACAGCACTGCCTGCGCATCGTCCTGCGCAACGCCGCGTCCGCGCCAGTACAGCCAACCCAGCGAAAACTGCGCGGGCGCGACGCCTCCATCAGCCGCTTCGCGCAGCAGGTCCGCCGCCGCGTCGTCGTTCTGTTCGACGCCTTCGCCGCCGAAGTACATCAGCCCGAGGTGCGTCATCGCGATCGTGTCGCCGCCATTCGCTGCCTGCGCGAGCCAGCGGGCGCCCGCCGTGTCGTCGCGCGGAACCCCGATGCCTTCGTGGTAGATCGAGCCCAGGAGTCGCTGTGCTTGCGTGTCACCCCGCGCCGCCGCGAGTCGGAACAGCGTCCGCGCCTGCTCTTCGTTGCGCGGGAGTCCGCGCCCGAACAGGTACAGCACGCCGCGATTCGTCTGTGCGCGTGCGTAGCCCTGCTCGGCCGCGCGCTCGAACCACTCGGCGGCGATCTCATCGGAGGCTTCGACGCCGCGGCCCTCGCAGTAGCAGACACCCAGGTTGGTCTGCGCCGCCGCGTGACCTTGCTCGGCCGCGAGTCGGTACCACTGCGCGGCCTCGAGCGGATCCGCGGCGACACCGCGACCGTCGTCGTGGAGCACGCCCACGAGGAACTGTGCGTCGGCGTCGCCTGCTTCCGCGAGCGGCGTCCAGCGTTCCAGCGCGCTACCGAACTCGCCGCGTTCGTAGTCGATCCAACCGGCGCGTTTTGCGCTGACGCAGCTCGCGAGGGATGCGACGACGAGCAGGGCCAGGAAGGTCGGAGTGCGAAGGTGAGGTGAGCAGAGCATGAAACTCGCTATCGGTGCGCTCGCCGGAATCGGTTGAGCGCGCCGACACGAGCGCGAAACGCGCGTCGGAATCGCGGTTCTTTACAAAGGTGGCGCCGGAAGACGCGCACCTCACGTCGCCGGGTGCGACTCGAATTCGGCGTGTGCCGGAGACCCGGGAGCGCGGGACTGGACGCGCTGCCGCACCTATGGGCCCGTCCGAACCGAAGTCTCCAATGCGCGTCAGATCGACATCCCGCCGGATCGGAGACACCATTCAGTTTCGGGCACCAAGCCAGCCGATAAGCCCGGCGGTGACTCGACAATGCGCCTTCCCGCGTCCGGTCTCTGAGCCGAAGAACCACCCACAATGCTCGCCCAACAAGCCTTCGTAGCGCGACAGCCCATCGGTGATCGCGCCGGCGAACTGGCCGCGTACGAACTGCTGTTCCGTGCAGGTTCGGCGGAACGCGCCGACGTGAAATCGCCCGAAGCGGCGACAGCGATGGTGTCGGTGCAGGCAGTGATGGACATTGGCCTCGACGACCTGGTCGGCGGCAAGCGCGCGTGGATCAACTTGCCGCGAATGGCTCTGACCGACGGCCACTATCGATTCCTGCCGCCGGAGCGCGTCGTCCTCGAAGTCCTGGAGACGGTGGACGCGGACCCCGAAGTCATGCGCGCGCTTGGGAATGCGCGCGAGATGGGGTACCAGATCGCGCTCGACGACTTCGTGTGCAACGAGCGCACGCAGGGGCTCCTCCAGTTCGCGCACTACGTGAAGGTGGACCTACTGGGCCTTTCGAACGATGGCATCCGCGCCGCCTACGACGAGTTCGAGCGACCGGGCGTGAAGCTCCTGGCCGAGAAGGTCGAGACACGCGAGGTGCACGAGGTCGCCATGAAGGCGGGCTTCGACTTGTTCCAGGGCTACTACTTCGCGCGCCCCGAGTTGGTGCAGCGCCACCGATTGCCCTCGGATCGCAATGCGCTGTTGCGCTTGCTGAGCGAACTGCAAGACCCGGCGACGCCGCTCGAGCGCATCGAAACACTGATCGCGGCCGACGTGGGACTGAGCGTGCGCTTGGTGCGCTACGTGAACACCGCCGTGTTCGGCGTGCGCCAGCGCATCGAATCGTTGCGGCACGCGGTCGTCATGCTGGGCGTCGATCGCCTGCGCGAATGCGTCGCAATGCTTCTCTTGGCGGGTCTCGACGGGAAACCGAGTCAGCTGGTGACGATGGCGCTCGTGCGCGCGCGCATGTGCGAGATGCTCGGCGAGCGCGCGCAGGGCACCGCACACCGCCACTTCAGCGCGGGGCTACTCTCGCTCCTCGACGCGTTCCTCGATCAACCCCTGGTCGAAGTCCTCGAGCAGATGGGTCTGACCGAGGACCTGAACGACGCCCTGCTGCGCCGCGAGGGCGATCTGGGATCGAGCTTGCGCGTCGCGGAAGCATGCGAACGTGCCGACTGGGATGTGCTGGAAGGCACGGCCTGGGGCCCGGACACACTGCGCGAGTGCTATCTCGAAGCGATGACGTGGACCGGTCGCGTCCAGTCGATCCTCGCCGCGCACTGAGCCACGATGGTGCACGACGGCACTCGCCAACGCGTTGGATGCCGCACACATCAAAGAGGCTGCAAGTTCGGCTGACATGCTCCTGATGGACTCAGGTGACTGGTCTTGACCGCACGCGTCGCTCGGCGGCATGCCGCCCGAGGACTTTCTACTCGCCCTGGCCGGCCGCATGCGGCCGGCCAGGGCGAAGCCACACCGTCAACTCAGCCTGTTCGAAGAAACCCAAACCAGCCCCGGACTCTCATGACTGTTGGATCAACAACGGGGACAGGGTCAATCGGCATGCCATACCCTCGCGGAGCTTTCAGCGCAGAGGTCCGGGAGTCCCCGGGCCGAGTTCCCGGAATCCATTCCGTACGGTGTCAGACACCGTACGCGCGACATCGGCCGCGATCCGCCGAGCGAATTCCGCCGCGGCCGCGATGTCTTCGGGCGTGAGTCGTCGCGCGAGCATCTCGCGACGCTCGTGAGCACCGGACTCGCCCGACGCATCGGCGACCGAGTACCAGGCCAACGCGCGCACCTCGTCGCGAGCGACACCGCGTCCGCGCTCGTACATCTTCCCCAATCGGTTCTGTGCCGCGCCGACGCCGTTCTCGGCTGCGCGCTGCGTCCAGTGCGCCGCGATCGCGTCGTCCTGAGGCACTCCTTGGCCCTGCAAGTAGAGAAGCCCGAGGTTCGATTGTGCGACCGCAACGTCGCTCTCGGCCGCGCGCCGCAACCACACCGCGCCTTCGGTCGCATCCGCCTCGACGCCGAGACCTTGCACCAGCATCAACCCGAACTCCGATTGCGCTTCGGGCAGGCCTTGTTCCGCCGCGCGTCGCGACCACTGCGCGGCTTCCGCGGTATCCTGCGGAACGCCACGTCCGCGCGCATAGAAGTTCGAGAGCATGCGCTGCGCCTGCGGCAAGCCCTGCTCGGCCGCGATGCGGACGAGACGCACGGCTTCGGGCACGTCGACGGTGACGCCACGACCCTCGGCGAGTTGCATGCCGAGCAAGAACTGCGCCTCGGCCTGGCCCTGATCTGCCGCGAGCCGGAACCAACGCGCCGACTCGCCGGCGTCCTGTGCGACGCCCTCACCGCGCAAGTGCGCGTGACCGAGCGCCGCCGCGGCGCGCGCGTGGCCTTGCGTAGCCGCGAGTCGATACCAGTTGGCGCGCTCGATCCGATCCTGCGTCATGACGCCCAGCGCGTACTGCGCCCGTGCATCGTCACGTTTCGCGGCAGTCGCGAACCAGTGCCGGGCCTCGACTTCGTTGCGCACCACGCCGACGCCATCGAAGTACATCGACGCGACGAGCACCTGCGCGTCGACATCGCCGCGCTGGGCCTGCGCGAGCCGCTCCCCGAAGTCGCCGTCGACGGAATTACGCTCCGCCGGCACGGCCTCGCCGTGGAGTTCGCCGCTCTCGTTCGCGTTGCAGGCCGCCAGGGCGAGAATCGCGAGAGCAAACACACCGCCGCGGCGGCATCTCGGTGCGCAGTGGTTCGATTGCAGCATGGCGCGTCTTTGGATCGCACGCCGCACGGGCGCCGCGAGCCGAATGAGCAATCTAAGGGCGGCTGCTCGCGGGCGGATCAAGGGCTCGTGAAGGACGTGCCCGCCGGCCGAGACCCCACTCCATGAAACAGGCTTTCACCGCGGAGACGCTTGGGAAATCAAGCCGCCGTTCACTCACACGAGAGTGTCGGGAACGAGGTCCTGGACCTTGGGACCAGGGGTTCGACCTGCCCGGGCCAGGGTCACTGTTCCGAGCGCGCGCTCGCAACGATCCACGCGACCACGTCCGCGTACGACCAACCGGCCCGGGCTGCGGCCAGCACGAAGCCGGCGTCGGGCGAGATGTCGGGGTTCGGGTTCACGTCGATCACGAACGGCTCGCCGCGCGCGTCGAGGCGCATGTCCACGCGGCCGTATCCGCGCAGGCCGAGCACGTCAAAGGCGCGGCGGGCGATCGACTCGATGCGCGCGCGTTGCGCGTCGTCGAGGTCGCGCGCGGCGACGACTTGCGTCAACGCCCAATCCCGGCTCGTTTCGATCCACTTCCCCGCATACGACACGATACGCGGCATGTCGGGCGGGAAGCCCGTGTAGTCGATCTCGGACAGCGGCAGGGTCTCGAGACCGCGCGGCGTCATGAGCAGGCCGACGTTGATCTCGCGGCCATCGATGAATTCCTCGACGATGGCGGGCTGCGCGTAGTGTTCGATCACGTGCCGGGCGCGCGCGCGCAGCGCGGCTTCGTCGTGCACGACGCTGGCCGAGTCGATGCCGTGGCTGGCGTCCTCGCGGGCGGGCTTCACGATCGCGGGCAGCTTCAAGTCCGCGAGCGGCTCGTCACCGCGTGTCAGCACGACGTGGCGCGGCACGGGAATCCCCGCGGCATGCAACACCGCCTGCGCGACGGGCTTTTCGAGGCACAGCGTCATCGCACGCGGTGGCGCGCCGGTGTAGCGCAACCGCCGCAGTTCGAGCGCCCACGCGAACGCTGGCTCGAGCCGTGCGTCACCGCCGAGCGCCTCGACCAAGTTGAACACGACGTCGGCGCGCAGCGCGGACACGAAGGTGGCAACTCGCGCCGTGTCCGTCGGGACCGCGTGCAGCTCGACCTCATCCCCGCGCGTCTGCAATGCGTCGGCGACCGCGCGTGCGCACGCCACCACGCCCTGCACCGCGATCGCGTCGTGCTCGGCGCCGCTGGCGAGCGCGGCATCGTCGTTGTGGACGACGGCGACGCGCATCAGGCGAGCTTCAACCGGGTGAGCGCCTCGTCGACGATCGTGTTCACGAGGTCGTCGTGCGTGCGTCCGAGCGCTTCCCACAGCAGCGCGAGGTCGCTCCATCCTGGTGCGATGCCCGGCAACGGGTTCGCCTCGATGAACTTGGGCGCACCGTCGCGTCCGATGCGTACGTCGACGCGCGAGATGTCGCGACAGCCAAGCGCCCGGTGTGCGCCCAGCGCGATCGCCTCGACGCTACGGATCAGCGCCGGTTCGCGACGCGGTGGAGCGACGTACTCCAATTCCTCGCGCCAGTTCGTGTCGCGCTTCATCTCCAGCGAGTACACGAAGTCCTCGACGGGAACCCGTTTGGGCACGATCTCCATCGGCGCGAGCGCGCGCGCGTCTGCGCCGGTTCCGAGCACGGCGACCGTGAACTCGGGCCCGTCGCAGAATTCCTCGACGAGCACGGGCTCGTGGTAGTGATCGAGCAGCGTGCCGACGCGTTCGTCGAGGTCGCCCGCCGCCGCGATGCGCGAGTTCTTGCGGATGCCCATGCTCGAACCCTCGAAGAGGGGCTTCGCGAACAGCGGGAATACGAGCGACATCGACTCGAGGTCGCGCGCGCTCTCGACGACGGCGAACCGCGGCGTGGGCACGCCCGCGTTCGCGACGACGCGCTTCGCCATCGCCTTGTCGAGCGCCAACGCCATCGTCAGCGGATCGGAGTGCGTGTGTGCGATCTTCAACATCTCGCACACCGCCGGGACGTGCGCTTCGCGTGAACGCGAACCGTGTCCCTCCGAGATGTTGAAGACGAGCTCGGGCGGCTTCTCGAGGACTGTCGCCAGGAACTGCCGGCCGCCGCCGAGCTTCGTCACGTCGTGACCCCGCTCACGCAGCGCCTGCGCGATCGCCTCGACGGTGGCGGGGGAGTCGTACTCCTCCAGCGAATCGTCCGGACCGGCCAAGTTGGGCGTGAAGTCGGATTTCAGGTCGTACGCGATGCCGATGTGCATGTCGGTGCTCGCGGAGGAATCGGCGCGACACCGACCGCGACTCCGCGGACACGACGGTACTGTCCGAGGGCGCGCGTGTCCCGCACGGTGAGGGCCACGCTCCGGAAGAGTTCAGAACCCGGGGAACGTGTCGTGCAGGAACTGGTTCAGGCGCTGTTCGACGGCGCCGTTGTGGCTGTCGTCGCCGAGCCACGACCACGTGCGGGCCCGCCCTTCCGTCGTGCCGCGCAGGACGGTCAGCGTCGACAGCGGGACGTCGTTGGAGAAGCTCGGCACGTCGCACGCGGAACCCGCGCCGAATGCGTTCATGTCGGCCAGCAGTCCCTGCACGGCCAGCGGCGGGATGACCGCAATGTGCGCACGGCCGACACCGAACTCGTCCGCGCTCGCTGCGCGCACAGAGCCGTCGTTCCACACGGTCAGTTGGATGTCGACGAGGCAGCAGATCGAGCGCCCGCTGACCTCGTACATCAGCACGGGCTCGTGCGGGAACGTGTTCACGCACGGCGGCGGTGTCGTCGTCGGCGCGAGCGCGGCGCACAGGAGGACAGCGGGGAGGACGAGCGAGACGGTTGGGATCGAGCGGCGCATGCGAGCTTCCTCGGGTCGGGATGGTTCGGCTCCCGTGCCGGCCAGTTCGCGCTTACTACCCCCGGCACGCGCTGGGTCACTGCGCGTCCTGTTCGCGCCGTGCAATGCGCGTGCAACGTGGCGTTCGTTCGTCGCAGGTCGCATGCAGGCTGGCGCAATTCCTGCAAATCACCGTGGGGGCGGGGACAGACGGGCCCCAGCCCCC